>JAFLUO010000029.1:11281-16466 GCA_022508705.1 Oscillospiraceae bacterium | reverse complement strand
GCGCCGTCAAGAGCGTCAACCATAAGTCCGGAATCGTCTGCAATGCAGGGCATTCCGCTCTCTTTGCAACCGGAAACCGCCTTTAATTCTGCATTTTCCTCAAAGGTGGTACCTGTTTCCTCAACGTCGGTTAAATTTACGCCTGCCTCTTCGGCAGTTTTCACCGAAATTCCCAGCGGAGAAAGAATTCTCTCTAACTCGGCTCTTTTTTTCATATTATGAGTGGCGATTAAAAAGTCCAAAGAAACCCCTCTTTTCTTTTTTCTTGTCGTTTTCGTTGTCTTCCTGCGATTCCTCGTCTGTCGGTTCTTCTGTGTCTTCCGAAGCAGGATTTTCGGCATTTTCCTCTTCATTTTCCGAATCGTTAGCAGAAATTTCAGTATTTTCTAAATCTGTTTCAGCAGTTTCTGCCTCCTCAATTGTTTCGGGAACAGCCTCGGGTAACATTTCGTCAAGCATTGCGGAAACTGCCTCGTCAATTTCAGCTAAATCATCTAATGCCGTATGAACATGCTCCGTGGGAGTAATATTGTCAAGAAGAGAACGGTCATCTTCTTCCTTATAATCTATCTTATCGAAAAGTCCGTCTGCAAATGCGGTCGGGTTAAAGGGCTGTAAGTCGTCTATCTGCTCGCCTACACCGATAAATTTAACGGGTATTCCCAGCTCATTTTTAATTGCAAGAACAACGCCGCCACGGGCTGTGCCGTCAAGCTTTGTGAGAACAATACCCGTAATCTCGGCAACATTTTGAAATTCACGGGCCTGATTAACTGCATTCTGCCCTGTGGTTGCATCGAGAACAAGCAAAACCTCACGGTCGGAGTAAGGAAGCTCTCTGTCAATAACTCTGTAAATCTTATTAAGCTCGTCCATAAGATTTTTCTTGTTATGCAGTCTGCCTGCTGTATCAATAATGATTATTTCGGAATCTCTTGCCTTGGCGGCATTTATTGTGTCAAACACGACTGCGGCAGGGTCTGCGCCCTCTTTATGTTTAATAATATCAACGCCTGCTCTGTCCGCCCAGATTTGAAGCTGGTCAATGGCAGCCGCGCGGAAAGTGTCCGCCGCACCCATAATAACCTTTTTGCCCTGAGCCTTATACATAGCCGCCATTTTGCCTATGGTGGTGGTTTTGCCGACACCATTTACGCCGATAACGAGAATTATTGACGGAACGGTAATAAGCCCCATATCCTCGCCGCCGTAAAGCATTTCTGAAATAATTTCCTTTATTTTCGCACGGATTTCATTAGGGCTTTTGATTTTTCCCTTTGCCGTCTCTTCCCTTAACTTTTCGGTTATCTGAACGGCTGTCGTAACGCCGACATCACCCATAACGAGTATTTCTTCAAGCTCCGTGTAAAGGTCATCGGTGATTTCATCGAAACTGTCGAGCATATCGTCGATAGCCCCCGCCATTTTATTACGGGTTTTTGAAAGTCCGAAATTTATTTTTTTAAAAATTCCCATAGCGATAGATCCTTTCGAGAATTATTTAGAATATTAAAATCATAAGAACTATGCGTAGCCTTAGTTTGTTTATATTGCGGTTTTTGAAGACGGCGATGCGTACAAAGGTACGTGAATTTCCGTCAAAAAAATCGCAAGATGAGCAAAATTAGGCGAGTCCAAGTTTTTTCGCCATTTCAGCGGTTTTAAGTTCCAATATCTTGGACACGCCCTCTTCCTGCATTGTTACGCCGTAAAGAACGTCTGCCTCTTCCATCGTGCCCCTTCTGTGAGTTATAAGAATAAACTGCGTATTTTTAGTCATTCTGCGTACATACTGCGCATAACGGACAACGTTAACGTCGTCAAGCGCCGCCTCAACCTCATCAAATATAACGAAGGGTGACGGAGTAACTTTCAAAATTGCAAAGAGAAGAGCTATTGCGGAAAGTCCTTTTTCTCCGCCAGATAAAAGATTGATATTCTGAATATTCTTGCCGGGCGGCTGAACCTTAATTTCAATGTCACATTCAAGAACATTCATTTCATCTTCAAGCTGAAGTTCCGCCTTGCCGCCGCCGAAAAGCTCCGAGAAGGTTTCGCCGAAGGAAACATTTATTTTCTGGAACTGTTCACGGAAACGAACGCTCATATTGGTTGTAAGCTCGTCAATAAGTCTTATGAGCTCTGCCTTTGATTTTTCAACGTCGCCTATCTGCTCCGACATAAATTCGTAACGCTCAGACACTTCCTTATACTCGTCAATAGCGCCAACGTTTACAGAGCCGAGGGACTTAATTTCACCCTTAATTTCGGAAAGATTTGTGCGAGCCTCCTGGATATTTTCGATTACAATACCCAAAGCCTGCGCTTCTCTTCTTGTAAGACCGTATTCGTCATAAAGCTTTGAGTTAAATTCCTCAAACTCGTTAAGCATTGAAGCCTTTCTTTCTTCAAGACGGGCAAGCTCGCCGCTGATTCGCTCTCTCTCCCCTGATTTTTCTTTTTCAAGAGTACGAAGAAGCGTTGAATCCTTTTCAAGCTGTTCACGCTTTGAAAGGAGTTCGCCTACTGCCGTTTTAGCATCTGCACCTTTATTTTTAAGCTCTTCGGCAGAAGTGTTTAATGAGTCAATATCCTTTTGAAGCCAAATGTTTTTGTTTTTCAAAGCCTCAATCTCTGTGTTCAGCTCGTCCATACGGGATATGTGCGAACCTTTGTAAACACTTAATCGTCTGATATTATCCTCATTTGATTCAATATCCTTTTTAAATCCTAAAATTTCAAGACGAATACTTTCAATCAACGCTGACAAACTTTCTCTGTCACGGTCTGCGTTTTCACGATCACCCGTTATATCGCCCAAGGATTTTTCTTTCTCTGCAATAAGAGCTGTAAGTTCAATAACTTTTTCTGCGGCTTCTTCACTGTCCGTCTTAATTTTTTCAATACGGTCAGCCATTATTTTCTGCTCGTCAAGAAGCTCTTTAACGCCGCCTGCAGAATTTTCAAACTGTTCGAGAGCCAGCTTATATTCACCCTCAAGGCGGATTTTCTCTTCGTTATGAGTAATAATGTCGCCCTCAATTCCGTTAAGGTCTGCAACCGCTAAGGCTAAATCCTCTGCAATTTCCTTTGCTCTTGAATCCGTAAGAGATTTTTTATCTTCAAGCTCCTTAATTTTTTCTTTCAGTTTTTCGATTTCGCTGGTACGGGAAAGCATACCTACGCCTTGCGCCTTTGAGCCGCCCGTCATACTGCCGCCCGGGTTCATAACCTGACCGTCAAGGGTTACTATTTTAAATCTGTTGTTGTATTTCTTCGCCATTGTAACGGCAGAATCAAGATCTTCGCAAACGGCCGTTCTGCCCAGCAGGTTTTCAATGATATTCTGATACTTTTTATCTACCGTAACAAGCTCGGACGCCATGCTTACAAAGCCGTATTGATTATCAAGCCCTTTTTCCTCAAGATTTCTTGATTTAATTGTTTCAATAGGCAAAAATGTTGCTCGGCCGTTATGGGAGTTTTTCAAATACTCAATAGCATTTTTTGCATCATTTGGTGTCTCAACAACAATATTCTGAAGCGCCGCACCGAGAGCCGTTTCAATAGCTGTTGAATATTTATCTTTAACGGTAATTAACTGCGAAAGAGCACCGTGAATACCGCGCAATGCACCTCGCTTTTGCTCTGCCATAACCGCTTTAACTGCGCCCTGGTATCCCTCCATATTCTTTTCCATATCGGAAAGAATGCGAAGCCTCTCCTGCTTTCTTTGAATTTCAAAATTCAGCGCCGAAATTTCCGCCTTTATTTTTTCGTCTTTTTCTTTTCGGGTTTCGACTTTAATTTTATATCCGTTAGATGCGTTTTTATACTCAGTCAATTCCTGCGTACATTTGTCTAAATCTGCCTTTGCCTTATCACGCACGCTTTCAAGACTGTGTAAAATATCCTTCCTGTCGCCCAGAAGCTCGTCAATTGATGCAATTCTGTTGTTTAAATCTTCGATTTGCGAGTTCGCTGTTTCGCTGATTACTCGGCTGTCCGCCAAAGCTGCCGTAAGCGAGGAGATTTCCGCTGAAAGCGCCGCTCCTGCATTTGCAAATTCTTCGTTTTCACTGCGAAGCTTCTCTATTTTTTCAAGCTCTGCGGAAAGTTTATCCTCTGCGGTCTTTAAGCCTTCCTCAGCCTTTTTCTTTCCCTCTTCGGAAGCCTTGATTTGTGCGTCAATGTCGCTCTCGCCTGCATTTTCCGCCTGCTTGTCCTTTTCAAAGCGTTCAATTGCTTCGTTATTATGTAAAATTGAGTTTTCGTAAACCTTTGCCTGGCTTAAAAGCTCTGCCGCCTGCTCTTCAAAATGGGACGTGGAAGAACGCACCTCTTCAATTTCGGCGTTTATTGCATGGGTTTCCTCTGTAATTGCATTGAGCTTTTCTTCAATTTCTTCAAGCTGTTTTTTAGTTTCTTCGTAGTTTACCTTTGAAATGTCGATTTTTCTGTCCTGCTCACGCAGTCTTTCCTGAGTTTTGTCAATATTATTAAGCCAAATTCCGATTTCAAGATTTTTGCGTTTTTCTGCTAAAACGAGGAATTTCTGCGCTTTTTCACTTTGATTTTTAAGGGGTCCTACTCTGCTTTCAAGCTCTGTTAAAATGTCGCGAAGTCTTACAAGATTTTCCTCTGCCTGCGACAAACGTTTAAGGGCATCGCTTCTTCTGTAACGGAAATGAGAAATACCGGCCGCTTCTTCAAACATTTCGCGGCGCTCCCCTGATTTTGACGAAATAAGCTCGGCAATTTTACCCTGGCTTACAAGTGAATAGCCGTCACGCCCCAGCCCCGTATCCATAAAAAGCTCGTTAACATCACGAAGTCTTACTGTTTCACCGTTTATTTTATATTCACTGTCACCTGAGCGATAATAACGGCGTGTAATATTTACCTCGTCAGTATCACAGCTCAGAGTTCGGTCTTTATTTTCAAGGCAAAGAGTAACCTCAGCGAAGCCTGACGCCTTGCGGATAGACGTTCCGCTGAAAACAACGTCCTCCATCTTTGAACCACGAAGGCTTTTTGTTGACTGCTCGCCGAGAACCCAGCGGACAGCGTCGGAAATATTGCTCTTTCCGCTTCCGTTAGGGCCTACAACGCCCGTAATTCCGTTATTAAATTGAAGTACCGTTTTTTCGGGGCAGGACTTGAAACCCTGCATTGTAAGTGACTT
>JAFLUO010000029.1:0-11181 GCA_022508705.1 Oscillospiraceae bacterium | reverse complement strand
TCAAATTCGTCTAAAAATTCTTTACCCTTTATTTTACAATAAAATCCTTGATTTTTCAATGCTTTTTCATTTCTTTTATTAAGTCCTTTTGCTTTGGAAAGGCTTTTTTTCGACACAAATACCGTATATTCCTTTCCCTTATCTTTGGATTTTAGTGTTTCCTCAATTTTATCAAGGAAAATATACCCCTCGCAGAGTTCTCTGAAAGCCGGATGGTAAGCTCCAGCTATCATATCGCCTTCAACCGTTTCAGACGAATGAAGCCCTAATTTTATAACCTTTATCCCTTCTTTTTCAAATTCCATTAAAAGACGGGCGGCAAAGGGAGCAGTCTCTTCCGCATTTGGCGGTAAATACTTACCCTTTTCAAAAAGATCTGCAAGATATGTATTTTTAAGCACTACCGTGGGGTAAATTCTGACTGTTTCGGGGTGAAGTTTTATGATTTCACGGGCTGTGAAATAATCTTTTTCAAAATCACTCCCATATAGTCCCGTCATCATTTGAAGTCCCAATGAAAATCCGTACTCTTTAATAAGCGTACTTGCCCGTCTTACATCTTCTGCTGTATGTCCTCTGCGATTAAGAGATAAAACATCGTTGCACATACTCTGCGCACCCAGCTCTATTGACGTAACGCCGTAATCTTTAAGTAGGGACAGCACCCCGTCATCTATAAAATCGGGTCTTGTGGACACTCGTATTCCCGAAAAACCGTACTTGTCTAATAAACACTTTGCGGCGGTTAAAAGAGACAGCATCTGTTCTCTCTCAATCGCCGTAAAACTACCGCCGAAAAACGCTATTTCAGTATTTTTCGGATTACAATTATGTGATAATGCAACGTTTACCGCATCAAAAACATCGCTTTCTGTTGCGGATTTGCTTTGTCCGCTTATAGCCTTTTGATTGCAAAAGCTGCAATTATTTGGGCATCCGTTATGCGGTACAAAAATGCTTATATTTGCATGCTTCATAATCCCATCAATTCCAAAGCGTATTTTGCCGCTTCTTGCTCAGCACGCTTTTTGCTTGTGCCCACACCTCTGCCGATAACATTACTGCCGTTCAGGTGAATTTCAACCTCAAAGCTCTTGTTATGGTCAGGGCCTGACTCATTTACAACAATATATTCAAACTTTTCATCGGGATTTTGCTGTAAAACCTCTTGAAGCATACTCTTGTAATCCTTAAATTCGGGCTTTGTTTTCGTAGCCTCAGCAATAAACGGAAGTACGAATTTTTTTGCGCATTCGATTCCGCCGTCAAGGTAAATTGCGGCAAGAAGCGCCTCAAAGGCATCTGAAACCACAGACGGGCGTGTTCTGCCCCCTGTAATTTCTTCGCCGTGACCGAGCTGTATAGCTTCGCCTAAATCTATTTCCTTTGCATATTCAAAAAGGGTCTTTTCACAAACGGCGTATGCTCTTTTCTTTGTAAGCTCGCCCTCAGGTTCATTTTTGAAATTTTCAAAAAGATATTCCGCCGTAATGAAACCTAAAACGGAGTCGCCCAAAAATTCAAGGCGTTCGTTATCTTTCCCCGTACCTTTTTCGTGAGCGTATGAGGAGTGGGTAAGCGCCCTGGTAAGCAACGCTATATTATTAAATTCGTAACCTATTTTCTTTTCAAATTCTGTCATAATCGCCACGCGATACGGCAGTCGCACAAAGCACCGCAGAAAAACGGCTTTTTATGCACGGTACCGCCCTTTCTAAATATTTTAACACTGATTTTTTTATTTATCTGCCATATAAGCCCTTAGACTTTCCATTGCTCTGTTTGCAAGCACTGTGTAGCGTTCCTGCTTGTCCCGTATTTTACTGGTAGGAGGCGGAACAATACCGAATGCGGCGCCCATAGGCTGAAAATTCTTAACTGTTTCGTCTGAAATATATCTGCTCAAAGCTCCTATCATTGTGTCCTCGGGCAAAACAAGCGTTTCTTTTTCCAAAAGCCTTCTTGCAAGGTTTTCCCCTGCCAAAATTCCCGATGCCGCTGACTCCATATACCCTTCAACGCCCGTAATCTGACCGCCGAAGAAAAGGAGCGGATTACTTCTCATTGAAAAATCTGCCGACAAAAGCCTTGGAGAATCAATAAATGTATTTCTGTGCATTACGCCATAACGTACAAAATCTGCATTTTTAAGTGCAGGAAACATAGAAAAAATACGCTTTTGCTCAGAAAATTTTAAGTTGGTCTGAAAGCCCACAAGATTGTACATTGTGCCGTCACGGTTTTCTTTACGAAGCTGAAGATTTGCCCACGGTCTGTGCCCTGTCCTCGGGTCTGTAAGACCAACGGGTTTGAGCGGACCGTAGCGCATTGTATCTTTCCCGCGGGATGCCAAAACCTCAATAGGCATGCAACCTTCATAAACATCTTTTCTTTTGTCAAAGGAATGTATTTCAGCACTTTCTGCGCTTATTATTGCCTCATAAAACGCCTCGTATTCCTCTTTATTTAACGGGCAGTTTATGTAATCGTCTTCACCGCCACGGTCATAGCGCGACTGTGTAAACGCCGCTGACATATCAATACTATCGGCCGAAATTATAGGTGCGGCGGCATCGAAAAATGATAATCCGTCGCCGCAGAGTGACTGGATTGTTTTTGAAAGCCCCTCAGATGCCAACGGTCCTGCGCAAATAACGATTCCGTCATACCCTGACGGCAAAACCGTCACCTCTTGCTCTATTATATTTATATTTTCATCTGCTTTTATTTTTTCCGTAATTATTCTTGAAAATTCATAACGGTCAACTGCCAACGCTCCCCCCGCGGGAGTTCTGCATTCGTAAGCAGTCTCAACACAAATTGAGTGGAGATACGCCATTTCCGCTTTTAAAAGACCTGCCGCCGAATTTAATCTCTCTGCTTTAAGGGAATTTGAGCAGACAAGCTCAGCAAGTGTGGGGATTTTGTGCGCAGGGGAATATTTTTTAGGCTTCATTTCAAAAAGATCAACCGTTATTCCGTTACGGGACAACGCTTTTGCGCACTCAACCCCTGCAAGTCCGCCGCCGATAACTGCCGCTTTCATGCATTTTCTCCATCTTTATTCTTGCGTTTTCTCTCTGCCTTTCGCTCAAATCCGCATGCTTCATTGAGACAAACCTCAAGTCCGCCTTTTCTCTTGAACAGGGATTTTCCGCATTTCGGGCATTTTTCATCCGTGGGCTTATCCCAAGTCATGAAATTGCACTCGGGGAAATTGCCGCAGCCAAAAAACGTATGTCCTTTTTTAGACTTCTTCTGAATAACCTTACCGCCGCAAAGGGGGCACTGAGCCGTTGTTTCACGAACGAGCGGCTTTGTGTTTTTGCATTCGGGGTAACCCGGGCAGGCAAGGAATTTGCCGAATCTGCCTACTTTGATAACCATATTTCTGCCGCATTTTTCACAGACAACATCTGTCTTATCTTCCTGAAGCTCCACCTTAACGCCTTTCATATCGTCCTTTGCCTTAGAAAGAGTTTCGCTGTATTCGTCATAGAAGGTGTGGAGCATTTTAATGTAATCCGTGTCACCGCTTTCAACAAGGTCAAGCTCGCTTTCAAGACCTGCGGTGAATTTAACGTTGACAATTTTCGGAAATTTCTCTTTTAAAAGCTTTGTAATTGCTTCACCAAGCTCTGTGGGCTTTAACAGCTTTTGCTCACGCACAACGTATTCACGGGCAGTAATGGTTGAAATTATCGTCGCATAAGTTGACGGTCTGCCAACGCCCGTTTCTTCAAGCATTTTAATAAGGCTTGCTTCCGTATAGCGTGCAGGCGGCTGAGTAAAATGCTGATTTCCGCCTATTTCTTTAATTTTTATTGCATCTCCCTCGTGTATTTCGGGGAGCTTTCCTTCTTCCTCTTCGTCACTTTCATCGTCCGTGCCGAATTCGTAAAGGCAGGTGTAGCCGTCAAACTTTACGGAATATCCGCTGGCAGAAAATGAAACATACTTTCCGTTCTCAGCATCGCTCGCATTAGCGCCTCTTATTTCCGCTTTAACGGTATCCTGAACACATGCCGCCATAAGGCTTGCCATAAAGCGCTTCCAAATAAGCGAATAAAGCTTATATTGCTCTGCTGTTAAGCTGCTTTTTGCCTTTTCGGGAGTTAAATCCATAGTCGTGGGGCGGATTGCCTCGTGACCGTCCTGCGCATTGGAGCGTGATTTAAAATAACGGGGCTTTGCAGGAAGATACTTTTCACCGAACGTTTCTTTAATATATTTATTTCCTGCCGCTCTTGCTTCCTCTGAAATACGGAGAGAGTCAGTTCTCATATAAGTAATAAGACCTATTGAGCCGTAGCCCTCAACTTCAACGCCTTCGTAAAGCTCCTGCGCTACTTTCATGGTACGCCTTGCCTGGAAATTAAGCTTTCTTGAAGCCTCCTGCTGCATTGTGGATGTGGTAAATGGCGGAGCAGGCTGGCGGTTTCTTACACCTTTTTTAACTGATGATGCTGTGAATGTTGCACCCTCAAGTCTTGATAAATAAAAATCTGCCTGTTCTTTGTTCGTAATTTTAACCTTGCCCGTTTCATCACCGGTAAACTGTGCTTTAAAAGCCTTTCTTGAAGACGGAGCGAGCATTTTTGCATCAAGAGTCCAATACTCTTCGGGAACGAAGTCTCTGATTTCATTTTCACGGTCAACAACAAGCCTTACAGCCACCGACTGAACACGGCCGGCTGAAAGACCTCTGCGTATTTTCTGCGAAACAAAAGGACTTAACGTGTAGCCCACAAGTCTGTCAAGAATTCTTCTTGCCTGCTGTGCGTTAACAAGATCAAGGTCGATTTTTTCGGGATTATTTATACCTGCCGTAACGCAGTTTTTATTTATCTCATTAAACTTAACACGGTTGCGGTCTTCCGTTGAAAGACCTAAAAGCGTTGCAAGGTGCCAGGAGATTGCCTCCCCCTCACGGTCAGGGTCAGCGGCAAGAAATACTGCATCAGACTCGTCCGCCATAGCTTTCAGCTCTTTAACGAGCTTTTCCTTGCCTTTAATAACAGCATATTTAGGTGCAAAATCATGTTCAACATCAACACAAAGTCTTGCGGCAGGAAGATCTCTTACGTGTCCTTTTGATGACACTACCGTGTAATCCTTGCCTAAATATTTCTGTATACTTTTAGCCTTTGACGGAGACTCAACAATAACAAGTTTTGACATAATTTTTCGTACCCTTCAGTCTTTTATAGTATATCTTCTGCCCGAAAGAGCATGGGCTAATGAATAAACCTCAAGCTCTGTCAGCGCAGAAAGTGTTTGTGCCGTAGTAAGCCCGCTTTCTTCTGAAAGAATGTCAACGTGCTTAGGATTTTCATTTAAAACAGCATATATCTTTTTTGCGTCCTCGGTCAAATAGTCGGGAGTAGGCTTTTTGACCTTTTCGCTATTTTCTTTTTTATTTGGCTTTACTGCCATATTTTCTTTGGATTCTGTTTTTGAATTCGATAAATATTTTTGCGCCCTTTTGATTATTTCATCATCGGGGAAGCGTGTCTTATCAACTATTTTATCATAATATTCGGAATAATATTCCTCTAAAATGTCATTAGGTGAAAAAACCGGAATTGCGCCGTCACGAATAAGCTTATTTGTACCTAAGAATGACGAATGAACCAAATCGCCGGGAACGGCGAAAACGTCTTTTCCCTGTTCAAGAGCCAAACGGGCAGTTATCAGCGAGCCGCTGCGCTCCCCTGCCTCAACGACTATTGTACCAAGCGTTAAAGCTGAAATTATTCTGTTGCGCACAGGAAAAGTTGTTCTGCTGGCAGGGGTTTTCGGCGGATATTCCGAAATTACCGCACCTGACTTTGCGATTTTCTCACGCATTGGCTGCATTTCCATTAAATAGTTCGTGTCAAGTCCGCACCCAAGTACGCAAATTGTTGTGCCGCCCTCTTCCATTGCGCCGAAATGGGATTCACTGTCAATTCCCCGAGCTCCGCCTGAGACTATTGTAAAGCCCTTGCTTGCAAGAGCCGAGGAAAGCGACTTTGCCACTGCACAGCCGTAATCTGACGCCTCTCTGGCCCCCACTACTGAAATTGAAAGCTCATTTTTAAGTACCGCTTCATCGCCGTAAACATACAGAACGAGAGGAGCTGTATCTATTTTCTTTAACCTGTCAGGGAAAAATTCGCTTTTAGGCGTAATTATTTTCATCCCTGCCGAAAGAGCCTCGTCCAAGGATTTTCTTGCCTTTTCCAATGGATATGATTTGAATTTTTTGACCTTTTGAAGGCTGTAAATTCCCAAAGCGAAAATATCTCTTACGCTGGCTTTATATATTTCTTCGGCGTTCCAATTGTAATAAGACACAAGCTCAAGAGTTTTTTCGCCCTGCCCGAGCGCTTGTGACAGCCAAATCCAGAAAACAGTATCATTCATTTTGTCATTTCCCACATAATTATTGACGAAGCCTGCGCAGCATTAAGAGATTCCGCTCTGCCCTTCATTACAATGGTAATTTTACTGTCGCAGGCGTTTTGCGTTTCAACGGACACACCGTTGCCCTCATTGCCGATAACAACAAGAGCACCGTCGGAAAAATCCGTTTTTGAAATATCTTCGGCCTTTCCCGACACAACTGAGGCAAATGTGTTTATTCCGAGCCGTTTGCACTCTTCTATTTTTTCGGAAAGATTGTCCGCTAACAAAACAGGCATTCTGAAAATTGAACCCATTGAAGCACGCAGTGCTTTTGGATTATAAATATCACAACCGCCTGAAATTACTATTCCGTCAATTCCCAGCGCCTCAGCCGTGCGGATTATCGCCCCTAAATTATCGGGATTCTGAACGCCGTCAAGAGCTATGTACTTTTTGCCCTTTTGAAATTGAAATTTGCCCGTTTCTATTTCGGCGGTACAAATTATGCCCTGCGGGGACACAGTATCGCTGACTTGCTTCATAACGTCTTCGCTTACAAAATAAACATTTTGCGCTGAAGATAAAATATCTTCTACATCGGAAGAATATTTACTAAAGCATTTTTCGGTAATAAAAACAGATTGAATTTTTATGTTTGAAAGGTAAGCGTCCTTGCAAAGGCGGACTCCGTCACACACAAAAAGACCTGCCGACCGCCTAGCTGTTGCCTTATTAGTCAGCTCTTTAAGCTCTTTAATTTTTGGGTTTGACCTTGCGGTAATAACGTCTTTTTTCATAATAATAAAAAGTTAAACCACGCGCGAAGAAGTTCGGCGTGGTTCAAAATTATTTAAGTGCTGCTTTTGCCTGCTCTGTAAGAGCTGTAAATGCTGCAGGGTCTGCAATTGCAATCTCTGAAAGCATTTTGCGGTTAAGGTCAATTCCTGCCTTTTTAAGACCGTTCATAAATGTTGAATAGTTCATGCCGTTCATTTTGCAGGCTGCTGAAATTCTTGTAATCCAAATCTTTCTGAAATCACGCTTTTTCTGCTTTCTGCCGATGTAAGCGTATTGACCGGATTTCATTACTGCTTCTTTAGCAGTTTTAAAAAGAGTGCTCTTTGAGCCGTAATAGCCCTTAGCCATCTTTAATGTTTTATTTCTTCTTTTGCGAGTCATCATCGCACCTTTAACACGTGCCATTTGTATTTACCTCCGAATAAAGTGTTAGTGCCAAAGCACCCAAATCAAATATTATTTATAAGGAACAAGACGCTTGATCTGCTTGCAGTTTGTAGTATCTGCAACTGCTGTCTTGCGAAGATTACGTTTTCTCTTTGTGCTCTTCTTATTGAGAATGTGTGATTTGTTAGCATGTGCTCTGATGGGCTTGCCGTTCTTTGAAAGTTTGAAGCGTTTTTTAGCTCCGCTGTGTGTTTTAAGTTTCGGCATGATAAAAACCTCCTAAAAATATTACACTAAAAATTATTTTGCTGTTTTCGGCGCTAAGAACATAAGCATCTGTCTGCCCTCAAGCTTTGCGGGCTTTTCAACAGTACCGTATTCTGCAGTTGCTTCTGCGAAGCGTTCCATAATCCCGTTACCCAAATGAGTGTGGGCCATTTCACGACCTCTAAAACGGATTGAAACCTTAACCTTGTTACCGCCGTTTAAAAATTTGACAGCGTGATTTACCTTTGTGTCAAAGTCATGTGTATCAATGTTAACAGACAGGCGAACCTCTTTTGTTTCAACAATCTTCTGATTTTTTCTGCGGTCCTTTTCTTTCTTTGCCTGGTCAAAACGGTACTTTCCGTAGTCCATAATTTTGCAAACAGGCGGAACTGCCGCAGGGGAAACCTTGACTAAATCAAGATTGCGTTTTTCAGCCTCACGGACAGCGTCTTTTGAGGACATAATGCCGAGCTGTTCACCCTTGTCGGTGATAACTCTGACTTCCCTATCTCTGATTTCTTCATTGATTTGCAATTCTTTGGTAGCGATAAATAAACACCTCTCAAATTTTTTAAGCAAATTAAAAATGCGGACAGAAAAATTCTGCCCGCACCAATACACTCAATGAAACGTATTGACCGTTCCGAGAAACCCGAACGGTGAGAGAGAATTTAACTGCTCTGCTTTATTGCTCTGCTATTCTATCAGCAATTTTACCGTTTGTCAAGAGTTTTATTCAATTTGTATATTGAATTTTTTTGCCGCCGTTATTCCGCTGTTCTCCAGCCGATATCATATGTCATTTGGTTTGCGCAGGGGAATGTTATGAGCATTGTGCCATATTTCTCAAGTGCGCCCGTAAAGGTTACGTTCATTGTCACTATCATATTCTTCTGATATACACAATAGGTCATCTCGTCATTTACCGCATTGACCCCGGCCGTAATATAACAAGGCTCAAAAGCAATTTCATAAGAATTTACTTTCGCATAAGCCTTTGCCGCCTCGAAATACTTGAGAACCTCATCTGGTGTTCTTGTTGAAAATGCCTTGTTGACACTTTCTTCCTCAGGCTTTACGCAAATGTTTATTGTTCTGTACCATTCTGTGGGAACAAAGATATATTCACCGTCTTCACCCTCTGCGTTATTGCCCTTATTGTCAAGGTCAAAGGTAAGAGTGGGAACTACTGATGTGTATGCAGGATAAATCTTGTTTTCTTTGTCTGTATAAAGATCTGAAACAGTAAGAGTGCTTGCCGTTTTGCTGCCGAAAACATACATTTCATTTGTAAGATCTGCGCCGAAAGCAGTTGCATGATCCTGATCTTTATTTAAAAGAACGCCGCCTATTCCCTCAAGGGCTTTATCAGCATAAAGTCTGAATGCGGCACGGAGTTCTTTTTGGTTGGGAAGCTCATTGCCGTCTGCATCTTTAAATACAACTTTATCGCCGTGATTTATCCAAAATTCTTCTCTGTAAGAAATTCTTACGTCGTCACATTCGTCTGACTTAATTGTATTGATAAGGTTATTAAAATAACCGATAACCTGCTCTTCGTTTTCGCTGAATTTGGTAAACTCCTCTGCAGGAATAAGAGCGAGAATATTGTCAAAATAATCTTCGCCGCCGAAGGTTGAAACAAGCTCATAATAAGAGAGCGACACCGTTTTATCGTCAGTCTTCTTTTTGGTGTTTTCAAACAACATTGCCAATTTATCACCTGCAATGCCTGCCTTGCGCAAATCGCCGTATGTAAAGGTGAATGTAACGTCGCCTATGTCGGTTTTAATCTGTGCGGCAGTCGGTCTGTCCACAACCTTGTCACCGCCGCAGGCAGCAAACACGGAAATCATCATAATGATAACCAATGCCAATGAAATGCTCTTAATAATTACCTTTTTCATAAATATAATCCCCTTTCGGAAACAAATTTAATATTCATTACGAAGACCCTGCTCGTCAAACAAAAATGCTGTTTCAAGCATAATCTTAAGGCCTGTTTCAACAGTTTTCATATCAAGAATTTCCGCCGTATCCTCACGTGTGTGGTAATACTTTGCAGGCGCAGGATCCATTGCCGCTAAAGCAACGGATTTTATTCCGCTTTGCTGACCTGCCGCCGCATCGGTCGAACCTACGGAAACAGTCGCAAACGGAATATCAAGACCGCAGATTTCAGTTGCTTTCTTAACCATCTTCGTCGCCCCGTTATCAAGCCTTACAAGTCCGGACATATCCTTATTATAAATGCCGAGATAATCATAATCGTGAAGAGTGTCAACCGCCATGAATACTGTTTCCGTGCCGTCATTTGCATATTCCTTTGCGTGTGCCTTGGCAAATGCCTTGGCACCTCTCAGCCCGCATTCTTCACAGCCCGTTGAAACTGCAACGACCTCAGTATTTTCAAAACGAATATTGTTATCGTTAAGATATTTTATTACCGCCATTGATGCCATAACGCCCGTAAGGTTATCGTTGGCACCCGTAACGCATACTTTCCAATTCACAAAAAAGATAACTGCTATAAAAGCAGGGATTGTGAGCCCTTGAATAACGGTCATTACTATTGCGGGAATACCGTTATCTATGAAAAAAGAAAGCACAGCCATTATAAGCGTTAAAACCAGTGAACCAATGCTCGAGATTATAACTGTTACAAGCAGTTTTGCACCGCCTAAGTGTGTAAACCGCCATTCGTAAGCTGAATCAATGTGCCCTGCAAAAATAATTCTGCGCTTAGTCTCGCCCGCCGCTTTTCTTGTACATATGACGTTTGACGATGTGCGCTTCGGGAACAGAAAATCAATAAATTCTTTGTAGAAAAGGAATTCGCCCAATAAAAGAATTAGTGCTACTGCAGAAATAACAATCGCCGCTGCTTTAAATGCTGTGTTTGCCTGCGGAATTACATTCAAATGAGCCAAAATCATCAAGACCGCTGCAATAATCATCCCGATGCCGTCAATCAAAACCCAGCTCATAAAGGCTTTAGGATGAACGTCAAAACTCTCCCTCTGAACTGTGTCTGCAATTCCGCCCATAAGATTTTCAACGTAATCCTGCGCTTTTTGTTCATTTTCCTCACCTGCAGGGCGAGGTCCGATTTCCTTACAAATCTTTTTTATTTCTCTTACAGTAAAATTTGAACATTCTCTGACCTTAGAGTCAAAATGTGCATTACTTTCTTTTGCTTTCAAAGCGAATACCTCATTTCACATATATCTAACAGTATTACTTTGTTAAATAATCGGATTTATTCTATCATAAAAAATCTGATTTGTCATCAGTTTTTAAAAAAAATAGCTCAAAAGGATAAAATTATTGACAAGC
>JAFLUO010000028.1 GCA_022508705.1 Oscillospiraceae bacterium | reverse complement strand
TAATCATACTGACGGACAAGGCAAGCAGAATATTCACTTTGTTCACCCCAAAAGATAATTACTTTTTCGCTAATCCTTCAATTTTAAGAATAGGCAAGGTTATTAAAATACCCGTATTTGCCTTGTCAAGACCGCCTGTAACACGGTTAATGATTTTTGAAGCCGTTTCGGCCTCGCTGTCCGATACAGCGGAAATAAGCATTTTGTTTGTGTCTCCCCGCTCGGGGTTAAGGTATTGCCTGAGCGCGCCGAAAATCGGAGGGGGCTCAACGCTGTTGTGAGCGATAGCCTGTAAAACGCCCTCGCAATCAAGAAGCGTGCCGCCCCTAAGCCCTGCTTTCATAAGCTCTGTAAGTATTTTGTCCATATACCGCGTGTCTTGTAAAATAAGAATTAAGAGTTGCATAAATTTTCATATCCTTTCTGATTGTATACCGATTAAAAACCACTTTATATTATACTCTTTTTGTGCTATAATTCAATAAGATAATTACATTTACGGTGGTTGAAATGGGCAGAATTCTTGAATACACAATTGAAGAGGATTTTGACGGCAAGAAGGTTGAGGCATTTTTGCGAAAGCGTTTGGGCGCATCCGCACGGGTTATAAAAGATTTAAAATTTTCGGAAAACGGTCTTGTGCTCAACGGCAAAAGGGCAAGAACTATTGACATTTTGCACACGGGAGATAAATTCACGGTAACCTTTCCCGAAGAGAAAGGCGAAATGTTTGAGCCTCTCCCATATCCTATTGATGTGCTTTTTGAGGACGATTATTTTTTAATTGTGAATAAGCCTGCCGGTCTTGCGAACCATCCGTCGCATAATCATCAGGGCGACACCCTCGCCAACGCCGTTGCCTATCATCTTAAACAAAATGGCAAAAAATCCGCATTTCGCTCTGTGGGAAGGCTGGATAAAGGCACGTCGGGAATTGTCGTTTGCGCTCTTAACAGATTTGCCGCTGCATCCGTTTCGGGAAATATTTATAAGGAATATGAGGCAGTTTGTGAAGGTCTGCTTTCAGGCGAGGGGGTTATTGACGCACCGATTTACCGTCCCGACCCTATAATTACCGTGCGCACGGTTGACGAGCGAGGGGAAAAAGCCGTAACCGAATGGCGGGCAATTAAAAATATTAACGGCAGAACTCATTTGCGAATACATCTGCAAACAGGCAGAACGCACCAGATAAGGGTTCACTTTGCGCATATCGGAATGCCACTTGTGGGTGACACTATGTACGGAAAACCGAGTAACGAAATAAGCCATCAGGCGCTTGTGTGTAAATATTGCCGTTTTACTCACCCTGTAACGAAAGAAATCATTGAAATCGAAGCACCAACTCCAAAAGATTGGGAAGTTATTTTAATGAATAATGAATAATGAATAATGAATAATGAATAATTTTGTAGGGGACGATGCCCTCATCGTCCCGCAACACGATTAAATTTTATCAGAAACTAACGGGCGGGTGTGGGCACCCGCCCCTACAAAATTGCAAAAAACTAAGGCGGGATTTTTCCCGCCTATAATTTTTATATCTAATTTACATATACAACTGCATATCAATATGCTTTTCCCCAATAAAGCATTTTATCTGCCTTTTTGCCGCAGCAAACGCAGGTGTCGGAAATTTCCTCCTGCTCAAAGGGAATGCAACGTGACGTTACGCCAACGTCTTCTTTAAGCTTATCCTCACAAGCTCTGTCACCGCACCACATAGCCTTAATAAATCCGGGCTTGTTGTCTGCAATATCTTTCATTTCATCGAGATTGTGTGCGACATAAGTCATTTCTGTACGGCGTGTGAGCGCCTTTTCATACATTCCTTTGTGAACTGCTTCAAGAAGCTCGGGAACCTTTGCTTCCAATTCACCAAGAGAAACGAAATATTTTTCTCTTGTGTCACGGCGAACGATTACGCATTGATTATTTTCAATATCGCGCGGGCCCAATTCAAGTCTCAGCGGAACGCCCTTCATTTCATATTCAGCATATTTCCACCCTGGTGAATTGTCGCTGTTGTCAATTTTTGCACGGCAAATTTTATTGAGTTTGCTGTACACTTCCTGCGCCTTTTCCGTAACGCCCGGCTTGTGGGATGCTACGGGAATAACAACAATTTGCGTGGGAGCAACTTTCGGCGGAAGAACAAGCCCGTTATTGTCGCCGTGGGTCATAATAAGCGCACCGATAAGGCGTGTTGTTGTGCCCCAAGAGGTCTGGTGCGGATATTTTAACTGATTGTCTTTATCCTGGAACTGAATACCGAATGCCTTTGCAAAGCCGTCGCCGAAATAGTGCGATGTGCCCGACTGCAAAGCTTTTCCGTCGTGCATTAGCGCTTCAATGGTGTATGTATCCTCTGCGCCTGCAAAACGCTCTTTGGCGGTTTTAACGCCTTTAACAACGGGAATTGCAAGCACGTCTTCGCAAAAGTCTGCATAAACGTTCAGCATTCTGATTGTTTCTTCCTGCGCCTCTTCGGCAGTTGCGTGAATAGTGTGACCTTCCTGCCACCAGAATTCACGGGTGCGAAGGAACGGTCTTGTGGTCTTTTCCCAGCGTACAACCGATACCCATTGGTTGTAGAGCTTGGGCAAATCACGGTAAGAATGAACTATTGATTTGTAATGCTCGCAGAAAAGAGTTTCAGATGTAGGTCTTACGCAAAGCCTTTCCTCCAGCTCTTCGCTTCCGCCGTGGGTTACCCAGGCAACCTCAGGGGCAAAGCCTTCAACGTGGTCTTTTTCCTTTTGAAGCAGGCTTTCAGGGATAAACATAGGCATGCAAACATTTTCATGCCCCGTTTCTTTAAACATTCCGTCCATTATACGTTGAATGTTTTCCCAAATTGCATAGCCGTAAGGGCGCAATACCATGCACCCCTTAACGCTTGTGTATTCGCAAAGTTCTGCCTTTTTAACAACATCTGTGTACCATTTGGCAAAGTCCACGTCCATTGAGGTGATTTCCTCAACCATCTTTTTCTGTTCAGCCATAATTACCAAGTTCCTTCTAACTAATAATACAAATAATGTGAGTCGGCTTAGTGCTCTTCAATAAAACGAACAATATCACCGACAGTTTTAATATTTTCAAGATCCTCGTCAGAGATTTCCATATCAAATTCGTCTTCAAATGTCATTACAAGATCAACAAGGTCAAGGCTGTCTGCGCCGAGATCTTCAAGAAGAACGGAGTCGAGAGTAACATCGCTTTCTTCCAATTCAAGCTGATCGCAAATAATTTCACGGATTCTTTCAAAAATCATTTTAACACCTCTTTTCATATGAATTTTATTTGCACGTATAATACTAAATTTTTTTACCCGTTTTGTCAATAGGTTTATGCTCAGTTTTCGTTTATATATTCCTGAAGCGGCGTAAAATCTATTGACGAAACGTCTTTTATCATTTCAAAAAATGCCTTGCAAATCTCTTTGCAGCCGCCTTTTGTGTCGCTTTCTGTATTAAAAGGCATAACGGGGTCGTGAACGGACAAACGAAGTAAAAACCAGCCGTTAAGGTTGGGGTCTACAAAATTCACCCTCACGCCCTCGTAATTGTCTTTAGCCAAAAATGCTACGTCGTCGGGGATATTATTGACGGTTTTAATAATGTTGTCAATAAGACGTTGACCGATTTTTTTGAAATCGGAGTCTAAAATATTAAATCTAAGCTCTTTTTCCTCAAGGGGCTTGTGAAGAGATGAAATGCAGTCGCCGATTTTTTTATTGTCTTTCCGAAGAAGAGCCGCCTTAATAATGATTTTAGTAATGAGATACGCTCCGTCATCAAGATAATAATTTTCACGGAATGCGGCGTGACCGCTGGTTTCAATGGCAAGGGGAACATTTTCGCCCTCTTTTTCCCTGCGAACAGCCTCGTCAATAACATTTTTGTAACCGCGCTTAAAGCGAATTTGCTTGCCGCCAAGGGTATTTTCAATAAAATCGCGAAGTCCGTCGCTTGTAACTGAGTCAGTAACAATGCTGCCGCCGTTATTCCCTTCAAGGGCTATAACCGAAGCGAGAGCCACAATGGAATTTCGGTTTATTTCATCGCCTTTCTCGTCAACGCAAGAGGCACGGTCAACGTCAGTGTCAAAAATAACGCCTAAATCACAGCAGTTTTGGAGTGTCGCTTTGCGGATAAACTTCATAGCCGTTTTATTTTCGGGATTGGGAATATGATTTGGGAACATGCCGTCAATCTCTAAAAACTGGCTTGCAGAAACGTCAGCACCTAAAGGAGCGAGCACCTTTGAAGCGTAAAATCCGCCCACTCCGTTGCCTGCATCAACCGCAATTTTAAAGCCTTTTAACGGATGCTCAAAATCCTCGGAGTTTACCCCGTTTTTAATCATGTTACGCAAAATCTCAGCGTATTTGGAAATGTAATCTATCTCACGGATATTACCGCCTGAGCATTCGGGGATTTTTATATTATCTGCAATATTTAAAATTTCAGTTAAGTCTTCACCCGAAATTCCGCCGCTTTTACGGAAAAATTTAAGCCCGTTGCGGTCATAGGGGTGGTGGCTTGCGGTTATCTGAATAGCTCCGTCGCAGTTTTCCGTAACCGTTGTCATAAACATGGCGGGAGTTGAGCAGTAAGAGCAGTAAAGCACCGAAACGCCCATTGAAACAAGCGTATTTGCAACCACTTCTTTTATTCGCATTGCAGAAATTCGAGAATCGTGACCGAGTGACACCGTAAGCTCATTTGGCTTTTTATTTGTCTTTTCAGATAAAAATAAAATAAACGCTGCCGAAATATCCGAAACTGCTTTGTCTGTAAGCTCAAATTCAGGGTGTTCAGCAGTCGATACCGCCGTTCCTCTGACATCAGTTCCGCTTTTAAGTGAAAGATAGCTCATAATTTGGAATCCTTTCTGAGTTTATCGACACACTGTATCAAAGTAATTTTTTACCCTATAAGTCCTCTTTTATACATCTCTTCCGCCGCAAGCATAACGCCGAGCTTTCCGCTGTGGAAATTCAGCGAACCCTGCATCCAAACTGCAAAGGGCTCACGCAGGGGAGCGTCTGCCGAAAGCTCAATGGAGGATCCGCCTGTAAATGCCCCTGCGGACATAATTACCTTGCTGTCATAGCCTGGCATATCCCACGGCTCAGGAACAACGTATGAGTCAACGGGCGCACCTTTTTGAAGCCCCTGGCAAAATGCAATCAGATTTTCTTCATTTTTAAGGCATATAGCCTCAATAATATCGTGCCGTGTTTCGTCAAGTTTAGGAGTTACATTAAAGCCGAGTAAATCAAAAAGAGATGCGGCAAATACGGCCGTTTTAAGAGCCTCGCCCACAATGTGCGGAGAATTGAATATTCCCATGAAAATATTTCTGTTCTGCCCTAAGGTAGCTCCCAACTCTGTGCCGAGCCCTGGAGTAGTTAAACGGTAGCTTACGAGCTTTACTAAATCCTCACGCCCTGCAACGTAACCGCCGGACGGTGCTATTCCGCCGCCCATATTTTTAATAAGTGAGCCTGCAACCAAATCTGCTCCAACCTCAGTGGGCTCTTTCGTTTCCGTGAAAACGCCGTAGCAGTTGTCAACCATAACAACGGCGCGTTTGTTTACTCTGTGGACTATTTCGCAAACCTTTGCTATTTCATCAACTGAAATGCTGTGGCGAAGCTCGTACCCGCGAGAACGCTGAATGTAAACCATTCGCACGTCCGCACTTTTTGCCGCATTTTCAATAGCGTCAAAGTCAAATTCATCATTTTCAGTCAAATCAATCTGTTGGTAGGTTATGCCGAAATCGGCAAGCGTTCCGTCACCCATATTTTTGCCGCCTAAGCCGATAACAGAGTGAATCGTGTCATAGGGCGTGCTCGAAACGCATAGCATTGTGTCACCTGGGCGAAGAATTCCGTAAAGGCAAACGGCAAGAGTGTGAGTGCCGCTGGCGAGCGCGCCTGCACGGATAATTGCGCTGTCTGTTTTAAAGATATCGGCAACAAGGCAGTCCAGCTTTTCTCTGCCCTTGTCCGAATAGCCGTAGCCTGTGGACGTATTAAAATCCGTTTCGTCAACCTTATTTTTTATAAAGGCGGCAAGTACCTTTTGCTGATTGTATTCGGTTATTTTGTCAATCTTTGCAATTTGCTCCGATGCCCTTTGCAAAGCTCTGTCCGACAGTTCTTCAATCCTGTTACTGATTTCAAAAAATTCTGACATTTTTTGTTTCTTCCTTTATTTTGTATCGTATTTATTAACAGTCAAGACGGGTGCAAACCCGAGCTTTCCGTAAAATTCAAGATTAGTTTTTTCGCTTATAAGATATATTTTTTCGGTTTTACAGAGTCTTAGAAGATTATTGACTATTGACCTTCCGAAGCCTTTCCCTCTGAATTCTTGTTTTACAAAAACATGAGAAATAACCGAGTAGTTTTCCGAATTGATAATAAGTCCAACCCCGATTTTGGTGCCGTTTTCGGAAAGTACAAAAGGCAACACACACCCCTTCTTAAAAAGGTATTGCAGCCTTACCGTTTCTTCACTTTGATTTAAGGAAAGTACAGATTTAAAATCTTCATAAATTCCATTGTTTTCAAGGGAAAAATCCGAGTTTGGCAATACTGACTTTTTAAGAAGATAATATTCGCCGACTTTATAGAATGGCAAAAAATCAGGGGAATGAATTTTATTATTAAGTGCAAATGAAAACTCTTCAAAGTCAGTTTTATCCGAAGAAAATAACAAGGAAAAGGAGTCACCGAAAGCGCAAAGGCTTACAGGCGTTTCGTCGACATATTGCATAGCAAAAACGCCGTTTTCCAAATAGGATTTTGGGTAATATTCCGTAACACAGGAGAGCAGGGCAGAGCGGTCTGTACTCAAATAGTTAAAAACTAACTCTCCATCACTTTCGCCTAAAAATTTCACCATAAACAGTAAAAACTCCAAAACAAAAAGTACGGGCAGGAATGAAAACCTGCCCTATAACTTAGTTGTAGCTTAACTAAACCTCTGTTCCGCCTAAAGGACGAATTAAGAGTACATAGCATGAACCCTCGCCGAAAACGGCTTCAACTGCATTTTTATATGTAGAAAGAAGCTCGTTGGGAACAAAAGCTTGAATAGTTCCTGCAAATCCGCCGCCGTGAACACGGTAAGCGCCTTTTCCTTTAAGAATCTGCTCTGAAATAGCAAGTCCAAGAGCAACGGGCTGCTCAAGGGGCTTTTTAACCGAGTAAACGTTTTGGTTATACATATAAGACGAAGCGCCGCTTTCGCAAACAAGCTTTTTGAATTCATCAAAATCGCCTCCGCGAAGAGCCTCAACCTCAGAAACTACTCTGTCATTATCACAGAAGAAATGAATTGCACGCAAAACTGCTCTGTCACCGAATTTCTCACGGATTTCGGGAATGTTTTTGTAAAATTCCGCCTCATCAATTTCTCTTAAAACCTTTTTGCCGAAATATGATGCAACAGACTCCATTTCCGTGCGGATAGCGGCATATTCATCAGTTAAATCGGAGTGACTTCCCTTTGTGTCAACAATGCAAAGAGCATGTCCGCAAGATGCAAAATCAAAATCAACCTTGTCGATAACGGGATTTTCAGGGTCTTTAAAATCAATGGTAATAAATCCGCCCACGGACGATGCCATCTGATCCATAAGACCGCAGGGCTTGCCGAAATGAACGTTTTCTGCATATTGGGCTATCTGTGCCACGGTAACAGCGTCAACCTTGCCGTCATTGTAAAGGTAGTTAAGACAAGTACCCACAAGCACCTCAAATGCGGCTGACGATGAAAGCCCTGAACCTGAAAGCACGTTTGAAACTGTGCAGGCGTCAAATCCGCCGATTTTGTACCCGCGCTTTTGGAATCCGTCGCACATTCCGCGAACAAGCGCATTTGAATGGTCTGTGTCCGCCTCATTCACCGAAAGGTCAGAAAGGTCAACAACGTCCATATTGTAGCCTCTCGATTTAACACGGACAATGTTTTCATCATTTTTTGATGCTATTGCTACTGCGTCAAGGTTAATGCCCGCGGCTAAAACTCTGCCGTGATTGTGGTCTGTGTGGTTGCCGCCCACCTCTGTTCTGCCGGGAGCGGAGAAAAAGCGAATATCGTCACGGTTGCCAAAAATTTCTTCAAAATCCTTTGCAAGTGAAACATAGCGCTCTGCCTGCTTTTCGGCTTCCTCATTTGTAATATAAACTTTTTTAAGGCGTGCGTTTAATTCACCGTTCTGTATTTCCTCAATAGTTTTATATAGATTCGACATTTTTGTGACTTCCTTTCGTTTTTTCAAGAACAATATTTACTATAAGCGTTACCGTGCCGGATAAAATAAACAGTGCTACAATAGGGCCCATAAAGTGCCATGTAAACGGTTGTGAAACGTTGCCGCCCACTACTGAATAAGTCCAGATTTTCGGCAAAAAGCCGATAACCGAGGCGATAAGAAAACGCCCTGCGGGGAATTTCATTCCGCCGTAAATTTTGCTTACCATGTTAACGGGAATTGAGGGAATAAGCCTAAGCGCTACCAGCACTCCTAACTTTGCATTTCCCGGTCGGTACATCATTTCACGCACGTTGTCGTATTTTTGGAGCTGTTTTATTGCCGTTCCGCCGCCGAATTTTCTGCCCCACCAGTACTTTGTCATAAGCACAATAGAGAATCCGACAATGTTTATTGCAACCGCCTTATAGGAGTCAAAAAGAATACCGGACATAACAAATATAAACGGAAAGGGGATAGGAATAAAGTTTTTAAGCAGGAAAACGAAAAGAATGGCTATGAGCATAAGCCACTTGTTGGGAAGCCCGCGAATCAGCATGAGCATTTCGTCAAGCTTTAGCATAAATTCATTCCAACCGCCTTCGCCGATTTTTGAACTCATGATTATAGTAATAGCAGTAAGAATCGCCGCACCTGCAAAAAGACAAATTGTGCTGAAATTCAAAGCACCTTTTCGGTCAAGGTTTTTTTGTTCCATAAATTCACCTAAAGTTAAAGATTTACGCAAATAATTGCATTAAGATTTTGCCCTTTGAGTTTTAATCTATATAATCATATATAAACAATTTTATAATATTTAAGGCAAAAGGTCAATATTTTTGTTGTTATATTATGGATTTTTTGGTACAATTATTCTCGAAAGTATATAAATGTATATTAAGAGGTGCTGATAAATGAAAATCGTTGTTTTAGATGCTCACGCGTTAAATCCCGGGGATTTAAGCTGGGATTGGTTAAAAACTCTTGGTGAATGTGAAATTTACGACAGAACACCAGAAAGTGAAGTAATTACGCGTTGTGAGGGGGCAGAAATTGTTATAACGAACAAAACTCCTCTGCCAAAATTCATACTTGAAAAACTGCCGTTGCTTAAATTCATAGCTCTTGAGTCCACAGGCTATAATGTTGTGGATACTGAGTATTGCAAAGAAAGGGGTATTCCCGTTTGCAATATTCCGTCATATTCAACCGAGGCAGTGGCACAGCTCACTTTCAGCCTTATTTTAGAGATAACCAATGGCGTTGCTCTTCACAGCGAAAGCGTAAAAAACGGCGAATGGACATCTTGCCCCGATTTTTGCTATTGGAAAATCCCGCTTTCCGAGCTTTCAGGCAAAATGTTAGGCATTGTAGGCTTTGGGCAGATTGGCAGCCGTGTTGCAGACATAGCAAACGCATTTAATATGAATGTAATTGCCGTTTCGGGTCATGAAACCGACCAGTCTCACCGCAAAAATTTTCGTTGGGCTACTTTAGACGAACTGAAAAAACAAGCCGATATAATAACATTTCACTGTCCGCTAAATAAAAACACCGAAAACCTTTGTAATGAAGAATTTTTAAATGGGTGTCGGGACGGAGTAATTATCATCAATACCTCACGCGGCCCCGTTATTGACGAACACGCTCTTGCTGAAGCGTTAAAAAGCGGAAAGGTAAGGGGAGCAGGTGTTGACGTTCTCTCAACCGAACCGCCGAGAAAAGATAATCCTCTGCTTTCAGCCCCGAATTGCTTCATAACACCGCATATTGCCTGGGCAGGCTTTGAAACGAGAAAACGCCTTATGGACATTCTCGAAAGCAACGTTAAAGCATATTTGAACGGCACTCCGCAGAATGTGGTAAACAAATAAATAATAAGCATAATCGCCTCCTTGTTCTCATATTTTTAAGTAGGACAAGGAGGTTTTATCATGCAAGAAGATAACAAAACATTGAACATGCCCCACAATTTAATATTAGAAGAGCGAAAAAAACTGTCAGTTTCAGGAGTTACAGATGTGGATTCATTCGACGAGCAAACCGTGGTTGCATACACGGTTAAGGGTGAAATCACCGTTCGCGGTTGGGATTTGCACGTAAGCAAGCTGAATTTAGAGCAAGGTGGAGAGCTGACGGTTGAGGGCGAAATTTCATCGCTTACATATACTGACGTGAAGCCTAAATCAACAGGCTTTTTCTCCAAAGTTTTACGATGACCGAGTACCTTTATTCAGTAAGCTTAGCCCATCAGACACGGCTTTTTCTGTGGTCTTTGGGCTTTGGTTTTTTGGCAGGTGCTCTTTACGATTTTTTCAGAGCGGTGCGTATATGCTTAGGCAGTAGAAAATGGGCTTACAAAATAACCGATATTTCATATCTCTTAGTGATGGGATTTTTAAATTTCCTATTTTTCTTAAGCTTTAACGAGGGTGAAATCCGCCTGTTCGTGTTTTTTGGCGAACTGCTCGGATTTATTGTATATATATGCACCGTGGGCTTTACTTTCATTAAATATTTTGAAAAATTCGTAAATGTAATAAAGAGTATTTTAACTGCAATTTTTAAAGTCTTAACCTTCCCTTTCAGGAAAATATTGGAAAAATTCAGAAAATTTCTTAAAAAACACCGAAAAAAGCCTGAAAAAAATAAAAATAAATCCAAATACCCCTTGAAAGTTTCAAATAAGTTGTTGTATAATTTATCTGGTAGAAAGCACAAAAAGGAAAGTCAAAGTGAGGAGGAAAATGAAAATGCAGGCTGAAAATTCACGCTCAAAGCTTAAAAGACATAAGACAAGTTTTATTCTTATTTTAGCCCTGATTTTAGTTATCGGCTCTTTCACAATTACCATTGTCAGCAAACAGCTTGAGATTCGTGAGAAAAAGCAGGAAAAGGCTCAGAAGCAGCAGGCTTTGGAGCAGCAGCTTCATGAAAACGAATATAAACAGTCAGTTCTTGACAGTGACGACAAAAGCGATTTTCTTGAGCAAGAGGCACGCAAACTCGGTTACGGCTATCCTAACGAAAAAGTTTTCTATGATATTACTCCCGGTGAATAGTATATTTCGGGGAAGGATTTGGTATATTTTATATGGCAGTTGAAATCGGCTCTGTTTATGAGGGAACGGTAACCGGTCTTACAAACTTCGGCGCATTTGTTAAGCTTTCGGACGGAACGGTAGGATTGGTACATATTTCTGAGGTTGCGGATGAATTTGTAAGCGACATTTCCGAAAAGCTGTCCGTGGGCGATGCCGTAAAGGTCAAGGCTATTGAAATCAATGACAAAAATAAGGTAAGCTTTTCTATAAAAAAGGCAGTTGAGAGTGAAAAGCCAAAGCCCAAAAAGCCGAGAAACCGTGACGGAGGCGCCAAAACATGGAACGGTGCGCCCTCAAATAATCAAAACGGCTCAATGTCTTTTGAGGATATGATGGCCCGTTTTAAAGCGCAGAGCGATGACAAAATGAGTGACCTTAAACGCAGTACCGACAAGCGCGGCGGTTATAGGCGCAAATAGTAACAAATAAAAATTAAAGGGCAGTTTTTCTGCCCTTTTGTTATAGGATAGGATTGATTATAATGAGAGAAATTAAAGCAAATGAAATAACAAAGGCAATCCGTGAAATGTGCATTACGGCGAATAAAATTTTGCCCGGTGACCTTTGTGAAGAGATTGAAAAAGGTCTTCAAAGCGAAACGGACGAGCTTCCCAAAAGCATAATGAAAACTATTTACGACAATCTTTCCTGCGCCAAGGAGCTTGATATCCCTATTTGTCAGGACACGGGAATGGCGGTTATATTTGCTGAAATCGGTCAGGACGTGCATATTGTTGACGGCGGTTTTGAGGATGCAGTCAACGAGGGAGTAAAGCAGGGCTACACGGACGGTCTTTTGAGAAAATCCGTTGTGGGCGACCCTATAAACCGTGTTAATACTACCGATAATACTCCTGCGGTTATTCACACGAGAATAGTTTTGGGAGATAAAATAAAGCTCACCGTTGCCCCAAAGGGCTTCGGCAGTGAGAATATGAGCAAAATCAAAATGTTTACCCCTTCTGCAACTCTTGACGACATTGTGGATTTTGTTGTTGACACAGTTTTAACGGCGGGGGGAAACCCTTGTCCTCCAATGGTTCTGGGCGTCGGCATAGGCGGGGATTTTGAGCAGTGCGCTATTCTTTCAAAAAAAGCACTTTGCCGAAGTGTGTCAGAGCGTAATCCTGACCCGTTTTATGCTGAACTCGAAAGTAAAATACTTAAAAAGGTGAATGAGACAAATGTGGGCCCTCAAGGCTTCGGCGGAAAAACGACTGCCCTTGCCGTAAACATTGAAAAGAGCGCCACGCACATAGCGGGGCTTCCCGTTGCGGTCAACGTTGGTTGCCATGTCACACGCCATACTGTTAAGATTTTGTAAAAATTTTATAAAAATTTAAAAAAACGACTTTATTTTACTGTGCAAATGTGATATAATGATGTTGAGCAAAGAGGAAATCCTGCTCAAAGTAAACGATGATTAAATTTACAAGAGTGATTTGTGAGAGATTTTTCGTCGTAAAAAGGCGCAAAAGCGAAAGAATACTTTGTGTATTGTAAGATTTTGCAACGAATTTACGGCGGAAAAGGTCCGTAAAGCACCGAAGTCACATTTAATCAGCGTTTACTAAAATAAAATAAAGGAGTTGTCGTTGTGAACATTACAATCGTAGGGCGCGGATGTACGCCGAGAGAGAGCTTTAAAGAGAGAGCGGAAAATAAACTCTTAAAGGTTGAAAAATTTTTCGGCCCCAGTGCAACGGCTAAGGTGACGGCTTCTGTTGAAAAAAGTTCCAAATCCTGTGAAATCACGCTTACGAAAAACAGTATGATTTTCAGAGCAAAAGAGAGAAGCGACGACCTTGAAGAAGCCCTTGACAAATGTGTTGATTCCCTTATCCGCCAAATAAGGAAGAACAAAACCCGTCTTTCAAAAAGACTGCGTGACGTATCCTTTGACGAGGCATTTTTCGACAACGCACACGAGGAAGAGGAAACGGATTTTGAGCTTGTCCGCTCAAAGAAAGTGGTTTTAAAGCCCGAAACGCCTGACGAAGCAATTCTTCAAATGAATATGTTAGGGCATCAGTTTTATCTGTTCCGCAATGCAGAAACAGATACGGTTTGCGTTGTATACAAAAGAGCAGACGGCGGTTACGGTCTTATTGAACCCTCAGACGATTAAAATTTAATATTCCGCAGGGGCGAATGCCCCTGCTTTTTATTTATTTGGATTAAAATTATTCCTAATTTATTGCAATAAACAGAATAGTATGATAAAATAACCAAGTATGATTAAAATAAACTGGCGAGGAGTGATTTTCTGTGGCAGGCGAAAAAGTAAAAAAGCATAAGGGTACGCACAAAGCGGCTTTTCCCATAGGGCTTATCATAGCCTTGCTGGCGCTTATCGGTCTTGCCGCCGTAATTGTGCTGATAAGTACGGGTATAAAAAATTTAACGGCAAAAAATAAGGATTACACTCAGTACAATAAGCTTTTGACTCCTGTTGTGCTAATTGACCCAAGCGGTTTTGACGATATTACAAAGGCGGATATGTCCGAACTTATTGAAATGTCCGTTTGGGCAATACTGAAAAGCGATATTTCACCCGACACTTACTCTGTTACCGAGGGCGGAATAGTTATTCCCGAGGCGGACGTTAACGAGCAGTTTAAAAAGCTCTTCGGCACTGAGGTTACTCCCGTTCACGCAACCATTGAGGGGTATGATTACGAATTTGCTTACGATGCGGACGCAAAAGCTTATACTATCCCGATTACGAGCGTTGTGCCTATTTACACACCCAAGGTTATAGAAAAAGAAGAATCTGCCGACACAATAGTTTTGACGGTAGCGCTCATTGCAGGCGAGGCGTGGCAACAAGCCTTTGACGGCTCAATGGTTGAGCCCGACCCCGATAAATACATAAAAGTTACTTTGCGTGTGAAGGACGGCGAACAGTTTATTTCTGCAATTCAAAGCACAACAACTCCCGAAACGGCTACCACCTTGACTCCTGCCGAAGAACCGACGGAAAATCAGGATTTACTTGACAAGGCAGACGTTGCCGCAACTGAGTCAACAGCTCCCGAAACGCAGAATGTAACCGACGAAAACGGCGAAAATGTGACGGACGAAGACGGAAATAACGTTACAGAAACCGTTGCAGAGAAAGGCACAGAAGATGAAAGCACCGCAGAAGAATCCTCTGCGGCACAGTAGCATATATCTTAAAACCGTCAATTAAATTAACGGTACTGATACATATTACGCAAGACAGCACGGACAAGTGAAAATTTTTTAAAGTTAGTTTTATTTACAGAGAGGTTTTTAATATATGTTACAATACGAAGAATTAAGATTAAGACTTTTAGGGCACGAAGATGCACTCAAGGACCTTGCAGACGCTTTGGGCCTTGAAAAAATGAAAAATGAAATTGCCGAGCTTGACGCAAAAACGGCTGAGAACGGTTTTTGGGACGACATAAAAGCATCACAGGTTGTTCTTAAAAGGCAAAGTGCCCTTAAAAACAGAGTTACGGCTTATGAAAAGCTGTGCGCCGATTTTGACGACACTCTTGTAATGATAGAGCTTGCAAATGAGGAAGAGGATGAAAGCTTAGAAGAGGAATGCACGGCAGGCGTTGTTAAATTTGAACAGGATCTTGAAACAATGACCCTTTCAACACTTCTTTCAGGGGAATACGACGCCAAAAACGCAATTCTCACATTCCATGCAGGCGCAGGCGGAACAGAGGCTCAGGACTGGGCACAAATGCTTTTCAGAATGTACTGCCGTTGGGGCGAGCGTCACGGCTACAAGGTAACAACTCTTGATTATCTTGACGGGGATGAGGCAGGACTTAAATCTGCAAGCATTCTCATTGAGGGTGAAAACGCTTACGGCTACATGAAGAGCGAAACGGGTATTCACCGCCTTGTGCGCGTTTCTCCTTTCGATTCAGAAGGAAGAAGACATACATCCTTTGCTTCCGTTGAGGTTATGCCCGAAATTGACGATACTATTGAGGTTGAAATTGCCCCTGAGGACATTAAAATGGACGTTTACAGGTCGTCAGGAGCCGGCGGACAAAAGGTTAACAAAACGTCGTCTGCCGTTCGCCTTACCCATATCCCTACGGGAATCGTCGTTTCCTGTCAGGTTGAGCGCAGTCAGCACCAAAACAGAGAAGTGTGCATGACAATGCTCAAATCAAAGCTTATTGAAATTAAAGAGCGCGAGCATCTTGACAAGATTTCGGATATTAAGGGCGACCAAAAGGAAATCGGCTGGGGAAGCCAGATTCGCTCTTACGTGTTTATGCCGTATCAGCTCGTAAAAGATAACCGCACAAGCTTTGAAACGGGCAATATCTCAAATGTTATGGACGGCGACCTTGACGGATTTATCAACGCTTATCTTAAAGCGGAATCCCAAAAGAAGCTTGAGGGATAATATTTTTACACAACTTATTAAAAATCAGAAAAACGGTCTATGCTGGAGTTTTGGCATAGACCGTTGGTTTTTGTAGGGGACGATGCCCACATCGTCCCCTACAATATATACTTAACTTGTTTCTCTATTTATACTGTTCTGCCCAAGAGCTTACAATCTTATCAAAATCTTCGCCTTTCATTTGGTAAAGGCAGTCGGATTTATACTCCGAATAACATTCGTAATCGCCTTTTTCGCTGTCCACCTTTTGAACAAGGAAAATATAACTGCCGAGAAGTACAACGCCGGCTTTATTTACCTCTATCTTTTTAACCTCGTCCCAAAATCCTTCGGGAAAATTGTCATTACCTTTTGAATTTATAACAGTGTCGTGAATTTCGGCAGAGCCTAAAAGTGCAACCGCCTCTTCAATAGACGTGCCGTTGTTTACAGCGTCTGCGGCGGCGTTAAACGATTCAGTAAGCTTTTTTTTCTGCTCGCCAGTCATTTCAGTAGTCCCGTTTTCCGTCACTTCAAACAAATAACCCGTAACAAAACGGATAGACGCATAATTTCCGCGGAAATATTCTTTTAAAGCGTCTTCGCTCACAGGGGAAGTACCGTTTTCGCCGTAACACTCCTTTAAAAGAAGCGTTTCATAGACCTTTGACAGCTCAATTTTATAAATCGTTTCTTTTGAAATGCCAAGGTTCTCGTAATATGTGCCGAAAAGATTCCAAATGTTGTTTACGTCGTCTGAAAGTGAGGAGCGCATATTTGCAGGCACTTTAAGCGAACGGTTGTTAAACTCCGAATTTACGGCAACGTAACGGGCAATGAGCGCGTTTGCATCTTCGCCCTCTTTGGCTGTTGCCTTAAAATAAGCCGTGACCTCATTGTCAATATTTGTCCCGTTGATTTTAACCTCCGTTTTGGCGGCACAACCGCCGAACAGCAGAATTACCATTAAAAGGGCTAAAAGCGATGAAATAATTTTTTTAGTCATTGCCTTCTCCCTTCAAATAATCTTCATAAAGCTTGTCCTTAAGCAGTCTTATTTCTTCTTTTTTACGGTTTTCTTCGCGGATTTTATTCTTATTTTTGCCGATTATTCCGTTGCGCAAAAACGAAACTAAGAGCATACCCACAACAGAGCCTGCCGCGCATACGCAAAAATCGGTCATTGTGTCAAGAACGCCCGTTTCACGCCGCTGTAAATTTAGACCGTAAATGCTGTCCATAGTAAATTCGTAAATTTCCCAACCGACAGAAATAAACTGAGCAAAGCAAATTGCAAAAAATGATGATACCGCAGGACCCAAATACCCGCGCTTTCGGAAAATAATGTTAGCAAGGTCATAGCCGAAATAAGCCGAAATAAGACCTGCCACAAAATGAGTTAAAATGTCAATATGCTCAAAACCCGTTCTGTTGGTAACGGTTGAACC
>JAFLUO010000027.1 GCA_022508705.1 Oscillospiraceae bacterium | reverse complement strand
ATAGCTCCGCTAATCGGCGAGCTTGCAGGCTATCTTCTTAAAAACAAAAAAGACATTGTCAACGAAAAAATGGATTGGATATATCATAATGTTGCCTGCCGAAGCGCAATAAAGGCAGGGGATAAAACAAACCCTGCAGAGCTTTACGAGCTTGTAAAAGCCGTGATTTGCGATAAAAATGTGCGTTTTTGTCCCCACGGAAGACCTGTAATGATAGAAATTACAAAAAACGAACTTGAAAAACAGTTCGGAAGGATATAGTGATGAAAAAAATTCCCGTAATCGCCGTAGTCGGCCCTACCGCATCCGGAAAAACGGCGCTTGCAGTTAAAATTGCCGGGCGGTTTAACGGACAAGTTGTTTCGGCTGATTCAATGCAGATTTATAAGGGTATGGATATTGCGACCGCAAAGCCGACAAAAGAAGAAATGGGCGGTGTTCAGCATCATCTTATTGATTTTTTGCCGACGGATAGTAGATTCAGCGTGGCAGATTACGTATCCGTCGCTCAAAAATGTATAGCTCAAATAAATAAAGACGGTTTTATAACCGTAGTTGCAGGCGGAACGGGGCTTTACATTGATTCACTTTTGCAAAATATTTCGTTTTGTGATAAAAAAACAGATGAAAGTATAAGACTTCAAATAGCGAAAGAATACGAAACTCTCGGCGGGGAAGAAATGCTATCGCGTTTACAAAAAGTTGACCCCGAAACTGCTAACCGTCTTCACCCATCTGATAAAAGCCGAATTGTAAGAGCGCTGTCTCTCTTTGAATCAACGGGGGTAACAATGACTGAACAGTATAACAATTCAAGGCTTTCACCGTCACCTTATACTGTATGCTATATAGGAATAAACTACCGCGACAGAGAATTGCTTTATTCACGCATAAACAGGCGTGTTGATGAAATGCTGCAAAACGGGCTTTTGGAAGAGGCAAAGTCTTATTTCGATTTAAGTAAAAACACAACTGCGTCGCAGGCGATAGGGCATAAGGAGTTAGCGCCGTTTTTTCAAGGTGAAAAAACACTTGATGAATGTATAGAAAACCTTAAGAGAGAAACAAGGCGTTACGCCAAAAGGCAGCTAACGTGGTTTAGGCGAAACGAAAATATAAATTGGATTTATCCTGACGATTACCAAAATACAGACGAAGCGGTGAATATTGCTTGGGGTATTGCGGAAAATTTTTTGAGGAGCTGTGAAAATGGGTAATTTAAAGCTTAATAAAAACAGCATAAAATATATAATTGGCTCCGTGCTCGGAGTTATAATTATTATCTATTTTGCCTATCAGGTATATCTGATGAATGCTTCTCCTTACAGAACTGAAACGGCGGTTGAACGCAAACTGCAAAGCACTATTGAAACAAAAGGATTTGTTGTTCGTGATGAATCAAACCTTACGGCTTCGGATTCAGGCGGAACAATTATTTCAATAGCGGAAGACGGCAAAAGAGTCGGCAGCGGCGAAACGGTTGCTATTTCATTCAAAACCGCTCAGAGCGCCGCAACTTACGTTAAATTAAACGAGCTTAACAGTGAAATTGACTATTATAATCAGTTAAAAAACAAGGTGGGAGCAGGCACAAATTCACCGTCATCTTATAACAATATGATAAACTCCGCGTGTATAAATTATATTTGTTCTGCAAGGGAAGAAATCGACAGCAATTTTGATGATGCACTCGGCGATTTGCGGGATGCCATTACCACAAAACAGTTAGCAGTGGGAACGGTTATTTCAGTTGATGAAAAGCTTGCCGCTCTCCAGGCAGAACTTTTAGAGCTTAATGGAAAGGATTTAGGCTATACCCCTATTGCATCGCCTAACCCGGGGTATTATATTGGCTCTGTTGACGGGTACGAGAGCGCCGTAAAATACAGCGATGTTTTAAATGTGAATGTTGCGGATATTAATAACCTTGTATCTTCCCAGCCTTCTTCGGTAGACAGTAATGTGATGGGAAAATTGGTTGATTCATTTAACTGGTATATACTTTGCAATGTGCCGTATGACCTTTCAGGGTCTTTGGAAGTTGGCAAAACAGTTAAAGTTAACATTCCCAATACGTCAACCGGCACTTTTGAATGTGCCGTTGAGAAAAAGGGCGAAAAGGAAGGGGATTACATTTCAGTAATTCTTAAATGCGGTATTATGAACCGTGACGTTGCAAAACTTCGTATTACGGATATTGAAATAATCACCGATGAATATATGGGATTCAGAATTTCCAATGACGCTATCCGTGAAGAAGACGGGCAAAAAGGTGTTTATGTTTTAAAAGGAAATACGGTTCAGTTTAAAAAGGTGAATATTCTTTACTCGTCCGAAGAATATTCAATAATTGAAAGTCAGGCAGATAATTCTTCATATCTTCGTCAGTATGATACGGTTATTACACAAGGAGTTGATTTATATGACGGAAAAGTCATTTCTTGAACAGCGTCGGGCAGATATTTGCTATAATCTTGATGTTATAAATGAAAAGATTGCAGAGGCGGCAATAAAATCGGGCAGAAAACCTGAGGATGTTCGTCTTATGGCAGTTACAAAAACCGTTGACCCGATGTTCATAAATTTTGCCATTGACCACGGTGTTGATCTTATCGGTGAAAACCGAGTTCAGGAGCTTTTACGAAAAAAAGCGGAGCTTCATTTAGACGGCGTTGAAAAGCACCTTATCGGTCATCTGCAAACGAATAAAGCAGGGCAGATAGTCGGTGTAGCGGATATGATTCAGTCTGTAGATTCTGTTAAAATCGCAAAAGAAATTGCAAAACAGTCTATAAAAAAAGGCATTGAAACAGACGTTTTGTTGGAAATTAACATCGGAGCAGAAGAAAATAAAACGGGATTTGACGTAGGCGAATTTAGGGAAAGTGTGTATGAGATTGCCGAAATCGGCGGAATTCACGTTAAAGGACTCATGTCTGTGCCCCCGATATGCGAAAATGATACAATACTTTGTAAATTTTTTGAAAATATATACAATATATATGTTGACATTAAAGGTAAAAAGATAGATAATATAAGTATGCAAATATTGTCGATGGGTATGTCCGGAGATTATGAAAAAGCTATTTTATGCGGTTCGGAGCTTGTAAGAATCGGTTCTGCAATTTTCGGTCCGAGAATATATTAGGAGGTTTAGACCATGAGCTTTTTAGACAAAATCAAAAATATCGTAAATGTTGATGAGGACGGTTATTATCCTGACGATGACCCTCAGGATGCTGATTACGGTTCAAACGACCGCTTCTTTGAGCCGAGCGAGGAGAGAGGTTCAAGACCTTCTTACCAAAGAACTCAGCGTCAGTCAGAGCAGGAAAAGGTAGTAAATATTCATACTACTGCACAGCTTCAGGTGGTTCTTTCTAAACCCGAAAAATTTGACGAGGTTTCCGGCATTGCGGACAACCTTAATGAAAAGAGAACGGTCGTTTTAAACCTTGAATCTGTAAATAAGGAAACTGCACGCAGACTTATTGATTTCCTTTCAGGTGTTGCTTACGCAAACAACGGTCAGCTCAAACGTGTTGCAAACAGCACATTCATTATAACTCCTTATAATGTTGATGTTATGGGTGACCTTATGGAAGAACTTGAAAATAACGGAATGTTCTTTTAATTTTCAGAATAAAATTTTACGGGCAGGAATACTGCTCTTTCAAAATATGCCTGTGGGCAAGAATAGGAAGGTAAACTATGCTTACACCTGATAAAATCAAAGAAAAACAGTTCCAATCATCAGGCAGAGGTTCTTACCGTGCTGATGATGTAGACACATTTATGAATGAGGTTTCCGCTTCGTATGAGCAAATGTTTAAAGAAAACGGTGACCTTATCCGTAAAATAAGCATTCTTGCTAAAAAAGTGGAGGAATACCGTGCAGATGAAGAGAGCCTTAAGCTCGCTTTGTTAAACGCACAGAAGCTTGCTGACCAAATCGTTGCAGAGGCAAAAGAAAAGGCAGAAAGTGAGACCGTCGGGGCTTCAGCCGCAGCAGAAAAGAAGATTGCTGATGCAAAATCAGAGGCAGAAGAGCTTGCAGCAAACAGCAAAAGAGAATCTGCCGCTATCGTTGAAAGCGCAAAGGCTGAGGCTGATCGTATTATTGCCGAGGCCAACGAAAAAGCTGAGGAAATACTCGGTAATATCAACCGACAGGTAACACACGAAACGCTTGTGTTTGATATGACTAAAAGAGAGGCATCTGAGTTTAAGAGCAAGCTGGTTGCTATGTATAAAGAGCATATCAATCTTATCAATCAGCTCCCCGAAATAGTTGACGAGCAGCTTGATGCACAGGATGCTGAGACAGCTCCAGAAGAGGTTGCAGAAGCTTCGGCAGTTGAAGATATAGCAGAAGAAGTAGTTGCAGAAATTGAAGAAATTGCAGAACCTGTTATAGAGGAGCCTGAAATAACAGAACCTGAAATAGCAGTTGAAGAAGAACCGGAAGTTCCGGAAGAGGTTTCAGCACCCGTTTTTGAGGACGTATTTTCTGATTCAGCAGAGCAGGTAGAAGCTCAGCCTGAGCAGACAGCCGAAGAACCGGTTAAAGAAAACGCCTTTAAACTTGATTTAAGTAAAATAGATTTTTCGGACGATGATGAAGATGAGCCTGAGGCAGCGGCAGAGCCTGCTGAGCCTGCACGCACTTTTGGCAAAGTCCAGGATGAAGACACGGAAGATGATGATAATGGCTCAATATCTTTCAAGAATTTCTTTAAGAAAAAATGATAGAAGGTAAATAATGCGTCGAATAATTACAGTTTTATCTGCTATTTGTTTAGTTGTTGCCGATCAGCTCATAAAACTGCTTGTGATTGCATGTCTTAAACCTATTGGCAGTCTTGGTGTTATTAACGGATTTTTACGTTTGAATTACGTTGAAAACACAGGGGCTGCTTTTGGTTCTTTCAGCAAGTATACGGGCGTTTTGTCAGTTGTAACTGCTTTGGCTATTATAATAGGATTTTACTATCTTTTAAGCGGTAAAATAAAGTTTGGATTTGAATATGTTTGTATTCTTGCAGTTTTGTCCGGCGGAATGGGCAATCTTATTGACAGAGTGTTCAGAGGCTATGTTATTGACTATATTGAACCGCTTTTTATTGATTTTGCAGTTTTTAATTTTGCCGACATACTCGTAACGTGCGGAGCGGTTTTACTGATTGGTTGGCTTATTAAGGATATTATAAAGGAATTTCGAAAACCGAAAGAAAATAAATGTGATGAAAGAATTGATAATTGAAGTGAATGCGGAAAATGAGGGTGAGCGGATAGATAAATTTTTATCTGTCTTAGTTTCCGATACTTCACGCACTTCAATTCAAAAATCAATTGAAAACGGCTATGTTTTTGTCAACGGCAAAAACGTTAATAAGAAATATAAGGTTCAAATCGGCGACGAGGTTAAAATCTTAGAGCAAGAACTGAAAGTTTTAGATGCACAACCCGAAAACATCCCCCTCGACATCGTCTTTGAAGATGAACATTTACTCGTAGTTAATAAACCGAGAGGAATGGTTGTTCATCCGGCTCCAGGGAATTACAGCGGAACGCTTGTAAACGCTTTGCTTTATCACTGCAAGGATTCACTTTCAGGAATAAACGGGGTATTGCGCCCCGGAATTGTTCACAGAATTGATAAAGATACAAGCGGTCTTTTAATAGTAGCTAAAACTGATAAAGCACATTTAGGGCTTGCTGAACAGATTAAAGAGCATTCTTTTACAAGGGAGTATAATGCCGTTATTTTCGGTCATCTTAAAGAACAAAACGGAACCGTAAACGCACCAATTGGGCGAAGCACTAAAGACCGCAAAAAAATGTGTGTTACCGACATGAATTCCAAAAATGCCGTTACACATTATTCCGTAATTAAGGAATATGGTAAGTATTCGCACATTTCGTTAAAGCTTGAAACGGGCAGAACTCACCAAATCAGAGTGCATATGGCGTATTTGGGGCACGCAGTTGCAGGGGATCCGGTCTATGGTAACGATAAGTTTAGCTCAACACTTAACGGTCAGTGCCTTCACGCAATAAAAATCGGGTTTGTTCACCCCGTAACCAACGAGTACTTGGAATTTACGACTGATTTACCGCAGTATTTCAAGGAATTCTTAAATAAAATATCTTAAAGAGGTTATCATGATAAAAAAAGATTTTTCAGATTGGCTTGTCGTTTCTGATATTGACGGAACGCTTAATAATAAGCTCCGTCAGCTCCCTAAAAGAAACCTGGAAGCAATAAACCGCTTTGTGCTTGAATGCGGCGGTCATTTTACTTTGGCTTCAGGCAGAAACGTACAGTCACTTCGTCGGCATTTTGAAAAATTGCCGATTTCCGGAACACCTGCGGTAGTTCTTAACGGTGCAGGCGTTTACGATTACAATATAGAAAAAATGGTAAGATTTTCTCCTATAAATCCTTCCGCTATTGAAATTGTTAAAAAGGTTTATGAGCGTTTCCCATCTGTGGAAATAGAGGTTCTTACCGACAAAACCATTTACACCCTTAATTCAAAAATATTCTGTCCCGTAATGGTAAGGGCAGATAAGCTAAACCACACTGATTACAAAAGATTCAGTCAGTTGCCTACTGAAAATTGGGGTAAAGTAATTTTCCTCGGTGTGCCTTATCTTATTACGGAAATCAGAAAATTTATTGACAGTATTCCGGATAAAAAAGCAAATTTCATGTCAAGCTCCATTTCTTCTTTTGAAATGCTTGAAGAGGGCGTTCACAAGGGCGTAGGTGCTATGGAAATTGCAAAGCTTTATAATATTCCCCATAAGCATACAGCGGCAATCGGCGATTATTTCAACGATTACGATATGTTAAAAACAGTTTATCTCTCTGCTTGCTGCGGACAGGCACCGCAAGGGCTTAAAGATGTTGCAAAATATCACGCATGCCATTGTAATAAAGGCGCAGTAGGGGATTTGCTTGAATACATAATGGATAAATATCAGGAGGAATAATAAATGGATGCGAAATTGAAAAAAGAATTGGAAATCTTTGCAGTAAAAGAGCGGCTTCTTTTGCTTGAAGGTATTTTCAATGCAAAAGCAGGCCATCCGGGCGGCTCGCTTTCAATAGCAGAAATTCTTGCTTATCTTTATAATGTTGAAATGAAGGTTGACCCTGAAAATCCAAAAGACCCGAACCGTGACAGATTTGTTCTTTCAAAGGGTCATGCAGCACCCGCTCTTTATGCAACACTTGCCCTCAAAGGCTTTTTCCCAACGGAAGATATGAAAACTCTCCGTAAAGCAGATTCTTATCTTCAAGGCCATCCGAGCATGAATAAAGTACCCGGTGTTGATATGAGCACAGGGTCGCTGGGTCAGGGAATTTCTGCGGCGGCAGGCATGGCGCTTGCGGCAAAACTTGATAATAAAGATTACAGAGTTTATACAATTCTCGGCGACGGTGAAATTGAAGAGGGTGAAGTTTGGGAAGCGGCAATGTTTGCATCGGCAAAAGGGCTTGACAATCTTCTTGTTATTGTTGATAATAACAATCTTCAAATTGACGGTACTGTCGAAGAGGTTAACTCTCCTTATCCAATAGTTGAGAAATTTGAAGCGTTCGGATTTAATACAATAGAGATTGACGGCAATAATTTTGATGAAATTGAAACAGCCGTTAATAGCGCTAAAGAATTTAAGGGCAAGCCTACGGCTATTATTGCAAAGTGCATTAAAGGAAAAGGCGTTTCCTATATGGAAAATGCGGTAAATTGGCACGGCGCGGCACCGAATGAGGAGCTTTACAACACGGCAGTTGAAGAGCTTACAGCAGTTCTTAAAGGTTTGGAGGCGTAAACTATGAGTGAAATAATTAAAACCGCTACCCGTGACGCATACGGTAAAGCTTTAGTTGAGCTCGGTGAATCAGATAAAAAAATATTAGTTCTTGACGCAGACCTTGCGGCGGCAACAAAAACAGGTATGTTTAAAAAGGCACATCCTGAAAAATTTATTGACTGCGGTATTGCGGAAAGCAATATGATGGGCGTTGCGGCAGGCCTTGCAACAGCAGGGTACACCGTTTTTGCTTCATCCTTTGCCATGTTTGCGGCAGGCAGAGCATTTGAACAGGTAAGAAACTCAATAGGTTATCCTCGTCTCAACGTTAAAATCGGCGCTACTCATGCAGGCATTTCCGTCGGTGAAGACGGCGCAAGCCACCAGTGCTGTGAAGATATTGCTCTTATGAGGTCAATCCCGGGTATGGTTATTCTTAACCCTGCTGACGATGTTGAAGCAAGACTTTGCGTTCTTGCGGCTGCAGAGCATGACGGGCCTGTATATATGCGTTTCGGTAGACTTGCCGTGCCGAGAGTGTTTGATGAAAATTATAAATTCCAAATCGGCAAAGGCGCAGTGCTTAAAGAGGGTACTGATGTAACCGTTATTGCAACAGGTCTTATGGTAAATGAAGCTCTTATGGCGGCAGAAAAGCTGACCGATGAGGGCATTTCTGCAAGAGTTGTCAATATGGCAACAATTAAACCCATTGACCGTGATATAATTATTGATTCAGCAAAGAAAACAGGCGTTATAGTTACTGCCGAGGAGCACAATATTATCGGCGGTCTCGGTTCAGCCGTTGCAGAGGTAGTTTGTGAAACTGTTCCCGTTCCGGTACTCAGAGTCGGTGTTAATGATGTGTTCGGCAAATCAGGACCTGCAGTACAGCTTCTTCGCGAATTCGGTCTTGATGCTGAAAACATCGCCGCAAAGGCAAAAGAAGCAGTAAAACTTAAATAATTTTAAATTTATTTTTATATTAAAAAAGCCCTCAAGATTTTGAATATCTGAGGGCTTAAAATTTTTAATATTGAGAATTCAAAAATAATCCAATCAAAATTCCTATTCCGCGTGTCAAAACGGAAAAAACAAAGAAAAACGAACTTGCAACGGCAATAATATATCCTACAATCATCAGCGTTTTAAAGTTTTTATCAAACTGTAATTTTACAATATTTTGGTCATTGCGGTAGGTCAAGTAAACATATATAATGTATATTACGGATGTAAATATCGGACAGAACAAAGTGAATATCGTGATAATGTACGGATATGAGGTTCTGTGCTTTGCGTCTTTGTGAATTGCAACCGCAATAATTACAGTATACATTACTTTCAGCATAGCAGAAATAATTGTAGTCAAAAGCGCTGGTATTATTGCGAGTAATGCTATTTCCTCGTTCATAACTATCTCCTTATTATTTCGGGGCTTGTTGTCAAAAGTGCTTTCACCAATTCTTTGTTATCGCCGATTTTACGGTCAAATATTAAGCCACCGAGGGCAGTATCTTCATGTTCGTGATAATCAGAACCGCTCGTTTTTAAAAGAGAGTGAGTGTCAGCCCAAATATTTGCAATATCATTACGGGAATTATGCCTCGGGCAACCGTTGTAAACCTCAATTCCGTCAAGATATTTCGGGTTAGTAATCGTCATTCCAGTTCTGAACGGGTGCGCCTGAAAAATTGCCATTCCGTTTTTATGCACAAGCTCGGAAAATTCAGGTATCCGCATGCGGTCAATGTCAACGTTGTCATAAAGAAATTTTTCCGTTACTCCGTAAACAAGGTAATCGTTCATGTTTGCGTCTTCGGGAAAATAAAATCTTATTTCCATTCCCAAAAATACTTTTATTTTATTGTCGGCGGCTTTAAGAGCCGCTTTGTATCCTTGCAAAAAGAAATCTACTTTTTCTTTCCATGAGATTGGCGTGCCTTCAAATCTTGCATATGTTGACGGGCTTAAATGGTCAGTAACAACTATTCCGTCATATCCTGCTTTAACATAGTCATCTATCATTTGGTCAGCAGAAACGTGTGAACAGCGGCTTGTATTTGACGTGTGTGCGTGCATTTCACAAATAAATCTATCCATAAATAAAACCTCGTAACATTTAATGGTTTATTTTACCATAAAAATCATAAAATCACAATATAAATTGGTTTAAGTTTTAAATTGAAAAACATCGAATTTTGTATTATTATATATGCGGTGAAAAATACGAAGAAAGGAATGATACCGTTCAAACGGTGTATCATATAGGTTTTGGTATGAATTTCTATAACAGTAATATTGACTCCGATTTAACACTTCTTGAGCCGACTCTTGAAGATTTTGGTGATACTCCAGAAAATCTTATTTCAGTTTTGCAGTCCGCACAGGAAATTTACGGCTATTTGCCCACAGACGTAATAATTCACATTTCACAGAGAATGTGCGTTCCCGTTACAAAAATTATAGGTGTGGCCACTTTCTATTCTCAGTTCAGATTAACGCCAATAGGCAAATATCTTATTATGCTTTGTAAGGGTACTGCCTGCCATGTTAACGGTGCAGACGGCATTTATGACGCAATAAGCGAGAATTTAGGTATTAAAGATAACGAAACAACATCTGACGGCTTGTTTACGATTAAATGTGTTGCGTGCCTTGGGTGTTGCAGTCTTTCACCTGTAATGATGATTAACGATGATACATACGGCACGCTCACCCCTCAGAAAGCAGTAAATATCCTTAAAGAATTGGCAGAAAAGGAGAGAAAGCAATGAAGGTTGTAGTAGGTCAGGGCAGTTGCGGAATTGCCGCAGGTGCACTGAAAGCTTATGATATTTTTGTGCAAAAGTTAAATAAAGATAACGAGCTTGACTTTACGGGATGCATAGGCATGTGTTATCTTGAACCGATAGTTGACGTTTATAACGAAAACGAGCTTCACCGATTTGTAAAGGTAACTCCTGAAATTGCCGGAAAAATTGCAGAAGCAGTAAATTGCGGCGATTTCTCTTTAACTGCCGATTACGAAATTTCCGATGACGATAAAGCCTTTCTTTCTTCACAAACGAGAATTGCGCTTCGCCATTGCGGTGTAATAAATCCCGAAAATATTGAAGATTACATAGACGATAACGGCTATGAAGCAATTAAAAAGTGCGTTACCCAAATGACACCCGAGCAGGTTATTGAAGAGATAAAAATTTCAGGTCTTGCAGGCCGCGGCGGTGCAGGCTTCCCCACGTGGTTTAAGTGGAATGCGGCAAGAGGCTCAGAGGATACAGAAAAATATCTTATCTGCAATGCGGATGAAGGCGACCCGGGCGCATTTATGGACAGAGCGGTTATTGAAAGCGATCCGCACACACTTATTGAGGGTATGCTTATCGGCGCTTACGCAATAGGTGCGAAGCAAGCTATTGTGTATGTCCGTGCCGAGTATCCGCTTGCGATAAAACGCTTGAAAAAAGCCATAAAGCAAGCGAAAGAGAAGGGCTTTGTAGGAAATAATATTTTCGGCACAGATTTTTCCTGCGATTTTAAAATTAAAGCAGGCGCAGGAGCCTTCGTATGCGGTGAGGAAACAGCACTTATTGAATCCCTTGAAGGTTCAAGAGGTATGCCTCGTTTAAAGCCTCCGTTTCCTGCTCAGTCTGGCTTCTTAAATAAACCGTCAAACATCAATAATGTCGAAACATTTGCAAATGTTGCGTGGATAATCCAAAACGGCGGTGAAAAATTTGCCGCAATGGGAACAGAAACCAGCAAGGGTACAAAGGTTTTTGCTCTTACAGGCAAAGTAAATAAAGGCGGACTTGTTGAAATTCCCATGGGCAAAACCCTTCGTGATGTTATTTTCGGTATAGGCGGCGGAATAAGAGACGGCAAAAAATTTAAAGCGGTTCAAATGGGCGGACCTTCAGGCGGATGTATTCCCGAAAGTTTGCTGGATACTGTAATTGATTATAAGGCACTATCCGCAACGGGTGCAATTATGGGCTCAGGCGGAATGGTTGTTATGGATGAAAGCACCTGTATGGTTGGCATGGCAAAATTCTTCCTTGACTTTACAGCTAAAGAATCCTGCGGAAAATGTACCCATTGCCGTATTGGCACAAAGCGTATGCTTGAAGTTCTCACAAGAATAACAGAGGGCGAAGGCAGGGAAGAGGATATTGCTCTTCTTGAGGAGCTTTGCTATTCAATTAAAGACGGCGCTTTGTGCGGCCTCGGTCAGACTGCGCCTAATCCCGTTCTTACAACTCTTAAATATTTCCGTGACGAATATACAGACCATATTGAAAACAAACATTGCACGGCACACGAATGTACGAAACTCATAAAATACAAAATCAATCCCGATGCTTGCCGTGGCTGTACACTTTGTGCCCGTAAATGCCCGACAGGTGCAATTACGGGAGAGATTAAATCGGCACACAAAATTGACCGTGACGTTTGCATTGGATGCGGAAGCTGTATGGCGGCTTGCCGCTTCGGCGCTGTGGAGGTGGAATAATGCAGATTAAAATTACTATTGACGGTAAAGAAATAATTACCGATTCAGAAAAATCAGTTCTTGATATTGCGACTGAAAACGGAATAAGCATTCCCAATATGTGCTATGACCCTATTGTTGAGGCTTACGGCGGTTGCGGACTTTGCACGGTTGAAGCAGAGGGTGTTCCTAAGCTTTTGCGAGCTTGCGCTACGAAACCTTCTGACGGAATGGTTATACATACCGAATCTGAAAGAGTAAAACAGTCACGAAAAGTTGCATTGGAGCTTCTTTTAAGTGACCACACGGGCGACTGCAAAGCGCCGTGTACAAAGGCTTGCCCTGCAGGCACTGACTGTCAGGGGTATGTTGGCTTGATTGCAAACGGCGAATACGAGGAAGCAGTAAAACTTATCAGAGAAAAGGTTCCCTTCCCGTCATCAATAGGCAGAGTTTGTCCGCACCCGTGCGAAAAGGCTTGCCGCAGACAATACGTTGATTCTGCAATTTCAATAGCGTTTCTTAAAAGTTTTGCCGCAGACAAATACCTCGGCAATACATCTCTTATGCCGAAAAAGGCTGAAAACAGCGAAAAAAATGTTGCTGTTATCGGCGGCGGCCCTGCAGGTCTTACAGCGGCATATTTCCTTTCACTTAAAGGTCACAGCGTAACAGTATTTGAGCAAATGGATAAAATGGGCGGAATGCTTCGTTACGGTATCCCTGAATACAGACTGCCGAAAGCAGTTCTTGATAAGGAAATTGAGTTTATTTCTGCTACGGGCGTAACGTTTAAAAACGGCGTAAAAATCGGTAAAGACATTTCTTTTGATGATATTAAAAAGGATTATGATGCAACAGTAGTTGCCGCAGGTGCTTGGAAAAGCAGTAAAATGCGAGTTCCCGGTGAAGATTTAGACGGTGTTTACGGCGGTATTGATTTTCTCAGAGAAGTAAGCATTGGCAATAAGCCTCAAATCGGCAAAAATGTTGCCGTTTGCGGCGGCGGTAATACTGCAATGGATGCTTGCCGAACAGCAGTTCGCTTAGGCGCCCAAAATGTTTACGTTATTTACAGAAGAACTAAAGACGAAATGCCTGCCGACCCACAGGAAATTCTTGAATCCGAAGAGGAAGGCGTAATTTACAAGTATCTTACAAATCCGATTGAATTTATTGACAATGACGGTCATGTTTCAGGTGTTGTTCTTCAAAAAATGAAATTGGGAGAGCCTGACGAAAGCGGCAGACTCCGTCCTGAACCTATTGCGGGTGAGACAGAAACTATAGAGCTTGATTCCGTTATTATGGCAATAGGTCAAGTACCCGAGCTCAGCGGATTTGAGAAACTCGAACAAACAAGAAAAGGAACAATTTTTGCTTCTGAAGGCGATTTCACAACGTCAGAGGAAGGAGTATTTGCAGTAGGCGACGTGTCAAACAAAGGCGCTGATATTGCCATTGCCGCCATCGGTGAGGCTCAAAAAGCATCTGTTGTTATTGATGCTTACTTAAACGGTGAAAAAGTTGCATACAGAAAGCCTTTTGTTGTTGAGCGCGCTGACGATGAAATTGATTATTCAGTATTTTCAAAAGCTCAAAGAGCCCAAATGCCCCAGCTTTCTCCAGAAGAAAGAAAGCATTCATTTGTTGAGGTAAATAAAGGCTTTACAGACGAGCAGGCAAGGGAAGAGGCAAAGCGTTGTCTTGAATGCGGTTGCCACGACTATTTTGAGTGCAAGCTGGTAAAATATGCCGATGAAAACGGCGTCTCGTATAAACGCCTTTGCGGTGAAAAACACTCACGAAACAGTGAAGACAAGAGCGAGCTTATCAGCAGAAATGCTGACAAATGCGTTCTTTGCGGACTTTGCGTAAGAATTTGCGATAAGGTTATAGGCAAATCGGCTTTGGGATTTGTTGACAGAGGTTTTGGCACGGTTGTGCTTCCCGAATTCGGTAAAAAACTTGCTGATACCGATTGTACCTTCTGCGGTATGTGCGTTAACAAATGCCCGACAGGTGCTTTGCGTGAAAAGAACGGAGCAGAAAAACCGCTTGTGGTTCAAGAAAACAGTAAAATTACCGTTTGCGAGCTTTGTGAAAAACGCTGTCCGATTGACGTAAGATTTATAGGCGATACCATTACCCGTATCAAACCTTACGGCAAAGACACCATTCTTTGCCAAAAAGGTAAATTTGATTTGCTCTCAGAAAAAACACTTCTTCAAAAGTAAATAAACTTTTAATATTTATGGTACTTCTTGCGTTAGTTTTCAAGTTGTGATATTATTTTAATAAGTAAAATTTCGTGAGGTATCATATTTTGTTCGGTTACGTAACTGTTTATAAGCCCGAATTAAAAATTAAAGATTATGACGTTTACAAAGGCATTTATTGCACTTTGTGCAAGCAAATGCAAAGGGAATACGGTTTTTTATCCCGATTTCTTTTAAGCTATGATGCCGTTTTTTACATTTTATACAAAATGGGAACGGCAGATAGAGATTTAAAAATTTCAAAATCCCATTGCAGCTTTTCCCCATGCAAAAAGTGCTTACAGGTTGACTCAGATGAAGAAATTTTCAAAAAAGCAGCGTCAATAACCGTTATTCTGTCATATTTTAAACTGTGTGATAATATTTCCGACAGTAAATTTTTGAAAAAGCTACTCTGCAAAACTGTTAAGCCCTATTTTAAGCTTATTTGCAGGAAAGCAAGAAAAAAATATCCCGATATTTTTGATACAGTCGAAAAATATATGAAAAAACAAGCTGAAGCAGAAAGAGATTTCAAGGGAATTGATTCTGCGGCTGACCCAACGGGGAATGTTTTAGGTATTATTTTTTCAGATGGTAATATAAATTCTGACAGTTTTAAAGTCGGGTACTTTTTAGGCAGAACTGTTTATTTGCTTGATGCTTTTGACGATTACGAAAAAGATATTAAATCTAATTCGTTTAATCCCTTTAAAAACACAGAAAATATAATTAAAGATGCGTCTTTTGCCGTTAATATTTCAATCGGAGAGCTTGCGGACTATATTAAAAAGATTGAATTTTATAAGTTTAAAGATATTATTTACAATATTGTTTTTGAAGGGCTTGACTACAGGCGAAGAAAAATTATTATGAGGATGAGAGGTGAGAAAGATGAATGATCCGTATTCTGTTTTAGGTGTTTCTGCCAATGATTCCGAAGACCTTGTAAAGAAAGCGTACAGAACAAAAGCTTTTGAAATTGAAAGCTCAAATATGACAGAGTCTGAAAAGCAGTCAAAAATGGCTGAGCTGGATTTGGCATTTGATTATATTTTCAATCAAAAAAGAGGAACAGGCAATGCGTATAATTCGTCATCTCAGTACTCTTGTTCAACTCAGTTCCCCGATGTCCGCCGTCAAATAGCGGAAGGGCGAATTGATGATGCAGAAACAATTCTTAACGGCATTCCCGAAAATATGCGCTCTGCTGAGTGGCATTATTTAAAAGGGTTGATTTACAGAAGTCGTGGCTGGCTTAATGAAGCACATTCATATTTTGAAACAGCCGTTTCTCTTGACTCTGAAAATACGGAATACAAAGAAGCTTACGATTCACTCTCAAAAAAGGCTAACGGCGGTTACAAACTCAATGATAACGACCGTTCAGGGTGTTGCGATTGGGACGATTGCTGTATCGGTTGTGACTGTTGCGATTGCTGTGGAGGCAGCTGTCTTGATGATCTTTGTGCCCTTTGGTGCTGTGACAGCATTTGCGAATGCTTTGGCGGCGATCTTTGCGGGTGCTGCTGATGAATAAAATGAAAGAAAAATCCGTTAAAGCTTCTTTCGGCGGAATTTCAGCCGCTTTATCAATAATAATTATGGCTGTTTTCAGCATTTTTCCCTCAATGACTTATGTCGCTCCCGTTATTTGCGGAATTTTTATAACGGTTGCCGTTATTGAATTTAATTCAAAATTTGCATTTGCGGTGTATTTCGCTGTTTCGGTTTTATCTGTTATGATAGTTCCGAATAAAGAGTCTGCCGTGTTTTACGCTCTTTTCTTCGGAGTGTATCCTATTTTAAAAGGTATAATCGAAAGTAAAACCAAAGGTGCAGTTTCTTGGATAATAAAATATCTGTTTTTTAATATCGCAATAATCATCGGCTATTTAATTTGCGCTAAGCTTTTAAATATTCCTTACGACGAAATCGGCGTTTTTGGCAAATTTACATTGTTATTTCTTTGGGGTTCGGGTAATGTATCGTTTTTGATTTATGATATTGCATTTACCCGTATAGTTACTCTTTATGTTTATAAATGGCAAAAATATGTTAAAAGGTTGTTGAAATAAATGGATATGACCGGAGACAATTTGAAAAACACCAATTCCGAAATGCAAGTGGAAGGTAATGTAGTAAAACTTCCAAGCGCTGAAAAAGCGGAAAAGCCGAAAAATAAACCGAAGAATGTTCATGCAGGGCACAGACAAAGGCTCAGAAAACGCTTTCTCGAAAACGGGCTTGATTCTTTTGAGGATCATAACGCGTTAGAGCTGTTTCTGTTTTATGCAATACCGAACCGCGATGTGAACGATTTAGCTCACGATCTTATTAACGAGTTCGGCTCTTTGTCCGCCGTATTTGATGCGCGATTTGAAGATTTATGTAAGGTTAAAGGGATTTCCGAATATTCCGCATCGCTTATCAAACTGCTTCCCGCTTTAGCTCGGCGCTATGAGCAGGTCAGGATTTCAGCAAAAGAAACTGTTTATGATTCTCCTGAAAAGATAGCCGAATATATGTCGGGCGTTTATTTCGGAGTAAACCGTGAAGAGATTTACATTGTTTGTCTTGACAGCGCTTGCCGTCTTTTAAAGTGTATAAACTTAGGCATGGGCGAAATTGATAAGGTTTCGGTGAGTTACCGCAATATTGCCGAGCAGGTTTTCAGCACAAACGCTGCAAATGTTATTGTGGTACATAATCATGTTTCGGGAATTGTTGCACCGTCACCGCAGGATATTATTTTTACATCAAGCCTTGTAACTGCCATGAAAGGTGTCGGAATAAGAATCAGCGATCATATTATAATGGGCAACGGAAAAGAGCATTTTTCAATGAGGCAGAGCAGAAAATGGGGCAGTATTTTCAGAACCTGAAATCAAATATTTTATGATAAGAATATTGCTTAGTTTCTCTTGACAATTATAAATTATTTTAATATAATATTTCAGTCACATAATTGCCGGTGTGATGGAATTGGCAGACGTAGTGGACTCAAAATCCACCGCTGGCGACAGCGTACCGGTTCGAGTCCGGTCACCGGCACCACCGAGGGGCACTTTTTAAGTGCCCCTTAACTTTTAGTCTGTTTATCTGAAGTTTATGAACGGATTTTGTTGTCGTCTTTATGGCATAGCTTTGCATTTCTGTTGATTTTTAATTTAATTTATATTAGAATTGAATTACCGATAACTATTTATTTTTTCAAAGGGGGCAACTAATATGAAAAGAGCTTGTTACATACTTACAATGATATTGTTTTTCGTTTCTGCATTGCTTATATTCATTCCGGCGGACATTAGTCCGTTTTACGGAATCTTTTGTATAAACATATTCGGTGG
>JAFLUO010000026.1 GCA_022508705.1 Oscillospiraceae bacterium | reverse complement strand
AGGCGTCGATTTACACGGGTATTACATTGGCTGAATATTACAGAGATATGGGTTATCACACCGCAATTATGGCGGACTCCACATCACGCTGGGCGGAGGCTTTGAGAGAAATCTCAGGCAGACTTGAAGAAATGCCTGCCGATGAGGGCTTCCCTGCTTATCTCCCCTCCCGACTTTCAGAGTTTTATGAAAGAAGCGGTTATTTTGAAAACTTAAACGGAACGGAAGGTTCCGTTACAATAATCGGTGCTGTTTCTCCGCAAGGCTCCGATTTTTCCGAGCCTGTAACACAAAACACAAAGCGCTTTACGCGCTGTTTCTGGGCGTTGGACAAATCACTTGCATACGCGCGCCACTACCCTGCAATTAACTGGACAACATCATACAGCGAATACACAAACGAGCTTTCGGATTGGTACAAAGACAATGTTGACCCTATGTTCACATCATACCGTGACAGACTTACGGCAATTCTTTCCGAAGAAGCAAATCTTATGGAAATTGTAAAGCTTATAGGTGCAGACGTTCTACCTGACGACCAAAAGCTGATAATTGAAATTGCAAGAGTTATCAGAGTCGGATTTTTACAGCAAAACGCATTTCACAGCGATGACACCTTTGTGCCTGCTGAAAAGCAGATGAAAATGATGCAAGCAATTCTTCATCTTTACGACCGTTCAAAAGAGGTTGTGGCACGGCAAATTCCCATTTCCAAAATCACTGCCACAGGTCTTTTTGACAGGCTTATAAAAATGAAATACGATATTCCGAATAAAAATATTTATATGCTTGATATGTTTAAAGCTCTTAACAACGACATTGATAGTGCTATAAACGACATTCTTCGGTAAGGGGTGAAAAATGTGATAATTGAACATACAAAGCTTTGCGAAATAAACGGTTCTCTTGTGACTGTTGACGGCGTAGAAAACCCTGTTTATGAAGAAATTGCACATTTTTTCCTTGATGACGGAACGATGCGCACGGGAAGAGTCGTTAAAATTGACGGAAAAAAGGTAACTCTTCAGGTTTTTGAAGGCACAAGAGGAATGTCTGCCTTTAACACGAAAACCGTTTTCACGGGGGAAAGTATGCGTTTGCCATTGTCCCCTGAAATTCTCGGAAGAGTTTTTGACGGTCTCGGCCGCCCTAAAGACGGACTTGGCGAGGTTTACCCTGAGAAAAAGCAGGATGTTAACGGCGCTCCCATAAATCCCGTTTCACGCGAATACCCGAAAAACTATATTAGAACGGGCATTTCATCTATTGATGCTCTCGCCACCCTTATAAGAGGGCAAAAACTGCCGATTTTTTCAGGATCAGGTATGAAGCACAATGAGATTGCCGTTCAGATTGTACGTCAGTCCACAATTGCCGACAGCGAAGATTTTGCAATAGTTTTCGCCGCAATGGGTGTTAAAAACGATGTCGCAGCGTATTTCCGTTCACAGTTTGCCGCATCAAACGTTATGAACAGAGTTGTAATGTTTTTAAACCTTGCAAACGACCCGATAATTGAACGAATTATGACACCCAAATGCGCTCTTACTGCCGCAGAATACTTGGCATTTGAACTGGGAAAACATGTTCTTGTTGTTATGACAGATATGACATCTTATGCGGAAGCCCTTCGTGAATACAGCTCCACAAGAGGAGAAATTCCAAGCCGAAAGGGTTTCCCAGGGTACCTTTACTCTGACCTTGCGGCCATTTATGAGCGTGCAGGTATGATAGAGGGCAAAAAAGGCTCTGTTACACAGTTGCCGATTTTAACGATGCCCAATGATGATATAACACACCCCATTCCCGACCTTACGGGGTACATTACCGAGGGTCAGATTGTTCTTGACCGCAGTCTTGATTCAAAAGGCATTTATCCGCCCGTGAGTGTTTTACCGTCCCTTTCGCGTCTTATGAAGGACGGTATCGGCGAAGGCTTTACCAGAGAGGATCACCCTGCCCTTTCCAATCAGCTTTTAGCGTCCTACGCAAAGGTGCAGGATGCCCGTGCTCTTTCATCGGTTATCGGTGAAGACGAGCTTTCAGCATCCGATAAAGCTCTTTTACAATTCGGAAAAGAGTTTGAGGAAAAGTTTATTTGCCAAAGCTTTACGGAATGCAGAAGCATTGAACAGACTCTTGACCTTGGTTGGTCACTTTTGTCATCCCTTCCCGACTCGGAGCTTGACAGAATTGATGAGAAAATTCTAAAAAAATACTGTAAAAAATAAATTCGCGGAATTTGTTTGAGGAGGTGTTACAATGGCTCAAATTGCCGCAACAAAGGCAAATCTTGCCGCTGCCAAAAAGTCCTTGGAATTAGCAACGCTGGGCTTTGAGCTTATGGACAGAAAGAAAAATATTCTTGTCCGTGAAATGATGAGCCTTGCTGACGATGCGGCAAAAATCCGCCTTGAAGTTAACGAGTGCTACGAAAATGCATACCGTTTTTTGCGCCTTGTAAACACCACGCTGGGTTTTTGCGAAAGCTTTGCGCACACAGTCCCGATAGACACCTCTCTTTCAATGGATTTTAAATCTGTTATGGGAGTTGAAATTCCCGTTATATCTTCGGAAAATCAACCCTTAATGCCATATTTCGGCCTAATGGCTTCAAATGATTATCTTGATAAAGCTTACGTTTATTTTAACGAGGCTAAATCCAAAACTGTTCGCCTTGCAGAAATTGAATGTGACATTTACCGCCTTGCCGATGCCATTAAAACAACACGCAAGCGGGCAAATGCGCTTAACAACATTATGATTCCGAAATTCAATGCGGATATTAAATCTATAAGCGAAGCCCTTGACGAAAAAGAACGCGAGGATTTCACAAGATTAAAGGTTATAAAATCAAGAAAAGAAGCAGAAAAAGACCGCTGAAAACCAGCGGTCTTTTATGTTTTAAACTTTATTAAAATTCAAGTGTTGCCGTTATCATATAATGGTCGGAAACGTTACTTTTTGCGTTGTCATAATGAATTACCGAATAATCCTTTGCCGAAAACTCACTGTTTATAAAGATAAAATCAATGGGTGAGCCTTCCGTTTCTCTTGTCCATGCATTATATGTCAAAAGATTATCTTTACCGAAGCTTTTTCCCACATTTGTGTAACCGTTTTGTTCCAATTCCGCACAGCCTTTTCCGTTTGAATACTGATTAAAATCCCCCGTCACAACTATGTGAATACCCTCATATTTTTTGCCGATTTCATCTGCATATTTGGCAATTAACTCTCCGCCAAGATTTTGCGCCTCTTCACTTACATTGTCAAGATGTGTGTTAAAATGAACAAATTTAACGCTTGTTTCTTTATTTTCAAGAACTACATAAGAGCAAACTCTGTTGCAGCCTGCTCCCTCAAAATACGATTCTTTTTCGGGAGTTTCGGAAATCCAAAACGTTCCGCTGTCAATAAGCGTAAATTTATCTTTAAGATAAAAAATACCGCTCATTTCCGATGTTTTTTCACTGCCGTCCCCGCCTCTTTTTACTCCGTAATAACTGTATTGCGGTAAAAGATCTTCCATTTTTTCAACCCAGTCACTGTTCATCTCCTGCACTCCGAGAGTATCGGGCATAATGTTATTTACTTGCTCGGCAAAAAGATGCGCTCTGCGTGCAGTGTATGTCCCGTTAAGCAGATTTCCCCAAGGTGCCGCAGTATTAAAGCTTGCAACAAATAACTCATCTGTATTTAAAATTCTGCTTTCTGCTGATTTAATTTCCACCTTAGGACTCATTGGATACACCGCAAAAAAAATTGCCGATACCGCACCGAAAATGAGTACGACCGAAATTAAAACCGCTATAATTATTTTCAATTTTTTGTTCATTGCCTTTATATCTCCCTCTACTATCTTTCTCTTTTAATTTATCACAAATTTTTTTATCGGTCAATGAAAAAATCAAAGGGCTGTAATCCTTTTTATATATTGTAAAATCATATAAAATATGGTAATATTAAAATGTTCAAGATTTTTTCATTGGAGATTATGAAGATGAATATTATTATTGCAGGCGGCGGCAAAGTCGGAGAAACGCTCATAAAACAGCTTTCAGACGAAGAGCATGACGTAGTTGTTATTGATAAGAATCCAAAGCTTATTGAACGCTTGGTTAATTCTTACGATGTTTTAGGAATATGCGGCAATGCGGCAAACTATGATGTGCAAATGGAAGCAGACGTTGATTCCGCTGACGTTTTTATAGCGTTAACGCAAACTGACGAGCTTAACATTCTTTCCTGTTTAGTGGCAAAAACGGCAGGTGTTAAGCATACAATAGCAAGAGTACGCAATCCCGATTACAACAAACAGTTTGCATTTTTCCAAAATGAATTGGGATTGAGCATGACGGTAAATCCCGAATATGCGGCAGCACGCGAAATTGCGAAGGTGCTTCATTTCCCGTCTGCAAACAATATAGAATCCTTTGCAAAGGGCGCAGTTGACCTCATTGAAATGAAAATAAAATCCAATAATCCACTTGACAATATGGAAATTACGGAAATTCACAAAAGGTTCCATGTCAACGTGCTTGTTTGCGCCGTTCAAAGAGGTACGGATGTGTTTATTCCCCGCGGTGATTTCGTATTAAAATCAGGTGACAAGATTCACATTACCGCTTCACGCAAAGAGCTTGTGAAATTCATGAAAAAGCTGGGAATTTACAAGCATAAAACTAAAAATATTATGATTATCGGCGGCGGTAAGGTAGGCTACTATCTTGCAAAACAGCTTTCCGAAAACGGTGGGTATAAAGTTAAAATCATTGAAAGCGATTTCTCAAGATGCGAGTTTCTTTCGGAAGCATTGCATGATGTGCGAATCGTAAACGGAGACGGCACTGACCACGACACCCTATTTGAACAGGGAATTGAGTCTGTTGACGCATTTGTAGCCCTTACCACAATAGATGAAGAAAACATTATTTCGTCAATGTATGCGTCGTCGTTAGGAATAACCAAAACTGTTGCAAAAATCAACAGGGTATCGTCAAAAGTGCTTCAAAGCATTGGTATGGACTCTGCTTTTTCTTCAAAATTTATTGCGGCGGACAGAATAGTCGGGTACATTCGAGCAATAGGAAATTCAGGCGAATCCAGCGTTCAAACTCTTTACAAGCTTGTTGACGGCAAGGTTGAGGCCCTTGAATTCTTTATAACTTCGGATTTCGGCAAAACGGGAATCCCCCTTAAAGACCTTAAAATACACAAAGACACGCTCATAGCAAGCATTATACGGGGCACCCGTGTTATCTTCCCCAGAGGCGATGACACCATTGAAACGGGTGACAGCGTAATTATTGTTTCAAAGAGCAAACAGTTCAGAAGTATTAACGAAATTTTCCGATAAGCGAAGGTTGTTTATGAATTACAGGATGATAAGTTCAACCGTAGGGAAGCTCCTTATGATTGAAGCGTTATTTATGGCATTGCCGCTTTTTGTATCATTTTACTATGCAGAGGGTATTTCCATTGCATGCGTTTATGCCTTTGTTATGGCAATTCTTGTTGTTACAGGCGCAGTTTTGTCAGCTATAAAACCGAAGAACCGAAGAATATTTGCCAAAGAGGGCTTTGTTATTGTTGCTCTTTCATGGATTATGGTTGCGCTTTTCGGTTCTCTTCCCTTCTATTTCAGCGGTGCAATTCCAAGATTTACAGACGCTTTTTTTGAAACTGTTTCCGGTCTTACCACAACTGGAGCAAGTATATTAAACGATATTGAATCTCTTCCCAAAAGCCTGCTTTTTTGGCGTAGCTTTACCCACTGGATAGGCGGAATGGGCGTTATCGTTTTTGTTCTTGCTATTTTGCCTCAAAAGGATACACAGTCAATGCACATTATGCGTGCTGAGGTTCCGGGGCCTATTGTGGGCAAGCTTCTTTCAAAAACCGCGGCGACGGCGAGAATTCTTTATCTGCTTTACACCGCTTTTACTCTTTTGGAAGCCTTTATTCTGTACCTTGGCAGTGTTCCCCTTTTTGACAGCATAACCCTTGCTTTTTCAACAGCAGGCACAGGCGGATTTGCCATAAAAAACGCAAGCATTGCCGCTTATAACAATTTGTACGTTGAAATCGTTATTTCGCTGTTTATGATAATTTTCGGCATAAACTTTAACCTGTTTTATCTTATTCTTGTACGACAGGTAAAGAGGGTATTAAAAAGCGAGGAGCTTTGGGTTTACCTTTCGGTTATTGCAATAAGCACATTCACAATAGCGTGCAACATTTTACCTGCCGTCAAAACGTTCGGATCTGCCCTTCGACAGGCAGGCTTTACCGTTACCTCGATTATTTCCACCACAGGATTTGTCACGGCGGATTTTGACGCTTGGCCCACATTTTCAAAATGTATTATAGTCGCTCTTATGTTCGTCGGCGGAATGGCAGGCTCAACGGGCGGCGGGCTTAAAGTTGCAAGAGTTATTATACTGTTTAAATCCGCTATTCGTGAAATACGCCGTGCGGTACGCCCGGGAACTGTTAAGTCAATTAAACTTGACGGCGCTTTAATTGACAAAGCAACTGTTTCAACCGTAAATTCTTATTTTATTCTATATATGGTTATAATAGGTGTTTCGACAATTCTTGTTTCATTTAATAATCTTGACTTTACAAGCACTGTCATATCCGTAATTACCTGTATAAATAACGTAGGTCCCGGTCTTAACGCCATAGGGCCGACATGTAATTTTTCAGCGCTTTCCAATTTTACTAAACTTGTTTTGACTGCTGATATGTTAATTGGCAGGCTTGAAATTTTCCCGATGCTTATTCTGTTTTCCCCTGTTGCATGGAAAAAGAATTCCTGACAAAACTTAAATGGCGGCACTTTGTACTTTTGAAGGTGATTTTAATATGCTTCCCAAAAGAATATATGCAAAAATAAACCTTGACAATATTGCAAAAAACATTGGTATTGTTCGTGAAAAAATAAGTGAAAACGTTCGTATTATGGGTATTGTAAAAGCGGACGGCTACGGTCACGGTGCAGTTGAGACCGCAAAATTACTTTCTGAAATTGGAGTACACGATTTGGGAGTTGCCACTGCAGGCGAAGCGGTGAGCTTACGCCGTCACGGAATTGACAGCCGCATTTTAATTCTCGGTCACATTTTTTCCGAAGATTTTTCTAATGTTTTATCATATAAAATTGATTCCGCCATTTTCGATGTGTCTCACGCTAAAAAGCTTTCGGAAGAAGCTCTTAAAAGAGGCGTAAAGGCAGGAGTTTATATAAAGATTGATGTGGGAATGGGAAGACTCGGCTTTCAGGCTGATGAAAACGGAGAAAAGCAAATTAAGGAACTGTTCTCTCTTTCGGGGCTTGAAATTCTCGGCGCATTTGCTCATTTTCCTTGTGCAGACTCAACAGACAAGACGGAAACGGAAGTACAAAGGCAAAGGTTTTTTGAATTTACCGATAAACTGATTGCGGACGGCTTCCCGCTTCCTTGCAGGCACATTTACAATAGCGCCGCCGCAATTTCACTTAACGGCGAGTGCGGCGATTTAGTCCGTTGCGGAATTGTAATCTACGGGCTTTACCCGTCTGAAGAATTAAGAAATATCTGCACGCTGTACCCTGCAATGGAAATTAAAAGCAGTATTGCGTTTATAAAGGATGTCCCGAGGGGATTCGCCGTCAGCTACGGCTCAACCTTTGTGACCGAAAGACAGACTAAAATTGCAACAATAACTGCAGGCTACTCTGACGGCTACCCAAGATACCTGTCAAATAAAGGCGAAATTCTTGTTCACGGAGTTCGCTGCCCCATAATCGGCAGAGTTTGTATGGATCAGTTGATGGCAGACGTAACAAATGTGCCAAATGTACGGCCGGGTGACGAGGTAACCCTTGTGGGCACGGACGGCAATGAGACTATCAGCATTGAGGATATTTCCGACCCACTAGCCCGATTCAATTACGAAATAGTCTGCCTTATAAACAAGCGTGTTCCGAGAGTTTACGTTAAAAACGGAAAAGTAATTAAAATTGAGGATTGCTACGAATAAAGGTTTATAATACAGTAAAGCGGAGTGAATTTAAAATCCACTCCGCCGTTTTTTATTCAATTTGAATTGGTTACATATGAAAAAGTCCGTAAGTAAGACCTGACATAATAAAACCTGCAATAAGCACGCCGAGAGCAATTATCGGCAAGGATTTTTTCAGTCTTATATCAAGAAGTGCCGCCATCAATGCGCCTGTCCAGCCGCCCGTTCCCGGAAACGGAATAGCAACAAACATTAAAAGCCCCCACGCTTCATACCGCAAAACTTTTTCTTTGTTTTTCTCCGTTTTCTTTTCCAGCTTATCAACGATTTTTCCGAAAAATTTAAACCGCCTTAAAAATTCAAAAATTTTTCTTATGAAAAGAATGATAAACGGAATAGGAAGCATATTCCCTGCATAACAAATAAAGAATGCCTTCCAAAACGGAAGCTCTAAAAGGCGGGCCGCTATCATTCCGCCTCTTATTTCCAAAATGGGCATAAGCGAAATCAAAAAAGCTGTTAACTCAGCAGGCATCTTATCAGTAAAAAAATTAAGTATTTCTTCAACAATTTGTTCCAGCATCTGCAATTCCCTCTTTTGCAAGGTAGTCGTTTGCTTTTATAAGTATTTGCTTATCATTGGGAAATCTTAAAACGTCCATAGCCTTTTGGAAGCCCAGCCATAAATACTCTTCAATTTCCTCCTGCTGAATAACCGTACGGGTATCTTTTGTAGTGGCTAAAAATATTATAACCTTTTTCTCAATCCTGTTTTGAATTGAATACTCCGACTTAAAGCGAAAATCGGGCAAAAATTCTATTCTTATTCCCGATTCCTCCAAAACCTCTCTGTAAGCTGTCATATGCTCGTCTTCACCGCGCTCCATATGACCTTTCGGGAAGCCCCAATTAAGACTTCTTTTGTTTTTGATTAACAAAAAGCGAACCTCGCCGTTTATTATTCTGTAAACAACAGCCCCACATGAGGTTTCGTAAATGCAATCAAGCTCATAAGTGCCTTCTTTTTCTGCATAGGCTATTGCATCCTCAATATCGTGAACGATAAAGCGCTTGCTTTTAGGGGCCACTACAAGAAATATTCCGCCATCATTTTTTCTTTTGATAACTGCTATAACTCTGCCCTCAAACAGCCTTACTCTATGGTTCACGCCCATAATGTATGCACCCTTGACCGGGTTTCTCGGATCCATTCCGCTTTCAACCTTACCGAAATTCAGTTCGTTTCTGATTCCGTTCTCTGCGTCAAAGGAGTGCATAGGCTTGGTGACGCGCACCGTTACGTATTTGCCTAACATAAATTCAAACTCCTAAACCAAAGCTGAACATATTATACATATTTTACGCACTTCTTGCAAGAGGTGACGCAGAGAAATGTATATTTTTTATTTTTCGACTGATTTTTTATAAAAACATATTGTTATTTTATCACTATTGTTGTAAAATAACGATGTATTGTTTTTGTAAAGGATGAAGGATTTTGGAAACCAAAAACCGCAGAGACGATTTTGAGGACATTTATTCAAATACGCCCTCGAAGTCTAAGTTTGAAGTCCACATTGAAGATGACGATTTTCAGGATATTTCTTCTTTTTCAGAGAATTACGGTGCCACATCTCAAGTAAAATATAACAGCTCCGCTGATAACAGACGGCGTCAGGAATACTCTTTTGACGACGCACAAGATGTGTACGGCAATATGATTCCCGAAGATCCGAAGCATTCTAAAAGAAAGAAAAAACGCCATCCTGTTCTCGTTGGATTATCAATTTTTCTTGTGATTGTTATTGTTGCAACGGGAAGCCTTGGGCTTTACGCTTATTCAACTGTCAAAAAGTTGGTGGGCAGTATTACTGTTGACGAACCGCTCAAAGAGAATATATACATTTCCGACTCAGAGCTTTATAAAGACAGCGAGCAGATCAACATTCTTCTCGTCGGCACAGACGCAAGAGAAAAAGACGTACAGTCGCGCTCCGACACGATGATGCTTTTAACCCTCGATTACAAAAACAAACAGATTAAACTTACTTCTTTTCTTCGTGACTCTTATGTTACGATTGCAAGAGAAAATCTTCGTAAATCAAAGCTCAATGCATCATATTTCTACGGCGGAATTCAGATGCTTATTGATACGCTTGAGCTTAATTTCAAGGTAGAAATTCCCTATTATGTAATTGTCGATTTTGAAATCTTTGAAAAAATTATCGACCGGCTTGACGGAGTTGACGTTGAGATAACTGCAAGGGAAGCCAAGTACATAAACAGCCAGGACCACATGACAAAAGCGGAAAAAATGGCTTTCCCTGAAGAAATCTTTGAAGGTGAAAATCACTTTACGGGCGGTCAAGCTCTTTGGTATTCAAGAATCCGTTATCTTGACTCCGATTTCATGAGAACTCAGCGTCAGAGAAAAGTAATACAGGCAATTATCAGCAAAGCCACCAAACAAAAGCCTAAGGAGCTTTTGGCTATGGCTCAGGAAATTATGCCGATGATACGCACGAATATTCCGTCTGACGATATACTGGGGTTCGGAAAGGACGCTCTTCTTGAAAAGGCATACGGGTTTGACGTTGTTCAGCATTCTATTCCTGCTGACGGTACTTGGTCCGACAAAACAATTTCGGGAGTAGGTAGATGCCTTGTGCTTGATATTGATGAAAATGTTAATTTACTGCACGAATTTTTGAAAAACCGCCAGTTAACAGATGAAGAAACAAAATAACCCTTCACGGAGGATAATACTTTTATGAAAAAAGCAAAAATGACACTTGTGTCTGAGTTTAAAAATGCAAAAATAGATGAAAGAATTTACGGTTCTTTCATTGAGCATTTAGGCAGAGCTGTTTACGGCGGTATTTTTGAGCCGAGCCACCCCTGCGCTGATGAAGACGGCTTCCGCACTGACGTTATTGAAGAAATTAAAAAGCTTAACGTTCCCATAGTTCGTTACCCCGGCGGCAATTTTGTTTCGGGCTATAATTGGGAAGACGGTGTTGGTCCTGTTGAGCTCAGACCCAAAAAGCTTGAGCTTGCATGGGGCGTTACGGAGCCTAACCTTTTCGGTACTAACGAATTTGCCAAATGGTGTAAAAAAGCCGACACTCAGTGTATGATGGCAGTAAATTTAGGACTCAGAGGTCCCGAGGCGGCAAGGAACCTTGTTGAATATTGCAACCACAAATCAGGCTCTTACTGGAGCGATCTTCGCCGTTCTCACGGATATGATAAACCTCATAATATCAAAACATGGTGTCTCGGTAATGAAATGGACGGTCCATGGCAAATAGGTCACAAAACCGCCGTTGAATACGGAAGAACTGCTCTTGAAGCTTCAAAGGTAATGAAATGGACTGACCCGTCAATTGAAACTATTATGTGCGGCAGTTCGAATATGGGTATGAAAACCTTCGGCGAGTGGGAAGCAACCACTCTTGACATAGCTTACGATTCGGTTGACTATGTTTCGTTGCACATTTACTTTGACAACAGACCCAACGATACTGCTTCATTCCTTGCAAAGTCAATGGTAATGGATGATTTTATTAAAACCGTTGTCTGCATTTGCGATTACATAAAGGGTAAAAAGCACTCCAAGAAACAAATAAATCTTTCTTTTGATGAATGGAATGTTTGGTACCATTCAAACGGAGCACCTGTTGAAAGATGGTGCGAAGCACCGCATCAGCTTGAAGACATCTATAACTTTGAAGATGCTCTTCTCATAGCCCTTCTTCTCATGACACTTCTTAAACATGCAGACAGAGTAAAAATTGCCTGCCTTGCACAGCTTGTAAACGTTATTGCACCGATTATGACTGAGAACGGCGGAAAAGTTTGGGAGCAGACCATTTTCTATCCGTTTATGCACCTTTCAAATTACGGCAGAGGCTATACTCTTATTTCAGAGGTAACCAGCCCAAAGCATGACACAAAAGAATTTACAGATGTTCCCGACGTTGAATCAATAGCAACTATTTCCGAGGACGGCGAAAATCTTACGGTATTTGCCGTTAACCGCAATCTTGACGAAGACGTTATGCTTGACGTTTCGCTTCTTGATTTTGACGGATTCCAAGTTATTGATGCTATTGAAATGAGCGGTTACGACGTTAAAGCTGAAAACGGAGTTACAGGCTGCCCCGTTAAACCCTTTAAGGCAGAAAAACCCGCTATTGACAATAAGGTTATGAGCATTCCTTTGAAGCCACTTTCTTGGAATGTTATCAGACTTGCAAAAATAAAATAATTGTAGTACAATACATAATGGTTGAAAAACTTGAGGAAAGGAACGGTACCGTGCACGAAGATTTTTTGATTTATTTTCGTGCAAACGCTGTACAAATAGGTGAAAGTTATGGCAGTTAAATGTCCTGAATGCGGACACACATTAAAAATTTGGAACATTAAGGCTGAGTGCCCGAAATGCGGCATCAATCTTCCTAATCACAAATGGGAAGAGCGCTTGGAAAAGGATGCCGACATTGCGGAAACCTCTTTTGCAAAGCTTCATTACAGAACAAAGAACTTTAAATCTGCCCTTTTCGGCTCAAAGCTTCGCATTGTCCGTCTTGTAATGACCTTTGCTCCGCTTATAGCCCTTGTTCTTCCCCTTTATACCTTTAAGCTTTCTCTTCCGTTCAATGAAGGAAAGCAAACGGTATCTTTCTTAACCTTTATTTTAAATTATCTTTTAAAAACCGATATAGGTTCGGTTTTAACCCTTGCAGGCGGTGAGGTTTTGGGAACTGCTGCAACACTTTTAATTACAGCTTGTGTGCTTATGCTTTTCTCTGTTGTTTGCGGTGTTCTCAATTTCCTTGTTTTGCTCATTGCAGGCATAAATCTTCGATATGTTTTAAACATAATTCTTAATGTACTCAGCACGGTTTCGTTTGGCGCCGCAGCAGTCTTCTTCATTAAATTCACTAATGAATGCGCAAGCTTGGGTGGCGGAATTATCACGGAAGGTACCGTCAGCTTTGGATTCATTGTCGGATGTGTTCTTTTTGCCGTTAACTTCCTGCTTAACGTTATCGTCGGCAAATCATTTAGTGAGCAAAAAGAAAACCAGCCTGACCTTGAAGGATTTGTTGAAAACGAGCTTCGTGAGCTTCGCAAGCCTAAAACGGCTGAATAATTGTTTTTAATTCAATATTAAAAAAGGAGTAGGTAATTCACCTGCTCCTTTTAATTTTGATATTATTTGATTAGTTTATTTTGTTTCAAAATAAATTCTGTACCTGCCGTGAAGAATTTCAAAGAACGGACAAAGCGTATGCCCGTCAACAGAAAATTTCATCTCTCCGATTTTCTTTATGTCGGTATTTTTAAGCGGAGCGCAATATATCAGCTCTTGCTCAGTAAAATCATTTTCACCTGCGGCGTGGTCGCTTTCGGGACAGTTGCTGTTTCCCAAAAATTCTGCAAGCACAATTTCGCCGTATGTAAAATACACAAAACTGTTGTCGTCATTCTTTATGTGCTTTTCTATTTCTCTTGGCAGATAAATTTTAACTGTGTCTCCTTTTTTGAAAAAACAAGTTATTTTAACATATCCGTTTTCACAATCAGAGATTTCACCGTCTTTATATTCTACCTTAAAATTCTTGCACCAAACAGGTTTTCTTAAATAAACCGTACCGTTGTAATCGCTTGTAAATTCAAGGGTTTTTATATCGTCACCTAAAGAATTAAGCCTTACAGATACATCTTCACATTCAAACGCCGAATCAATATACAAATTCACATATAAACCTTTGCCGTAGTTAAAAATTAACTTATTGTATGTGAACGGATTTTCAAGACCTGAGCCGAAGCAGCACCAAAAAGAATCTTCAGGTGTTGAATAGACCTTGAAATTGCCGGGTGCAAGCCCTACAAAATAGGTTTTCATCCCCGTTTCGTCCTGCGACGGTAAAATATGATTATAAAGAGCGTTTTCAATGTAATCAAAATATTTGCTGTTCTTTTCCCTTTTCCAAAGCATTTCAGAAAGTGTAATCATATTATTTGTGTTGCAGGTTTCACAAGTGTTTGTTTTAAGAGGTTTTTCATCATCTTTACAAAAATGCTCCCCTGCACCGTGACCGCCTATTGCATAGGAACGGCGATTTACAACCGTATCCCAAAAGAATTTTGCGGCAGAATAAAGATATTCCTCTCCCCCGTTTTCATAAACCTCTAATGAGCCGATGATTTTAGGAATCTGCGTGTTAGCATGGAGATTTGAGAGTATATCCTCACCCTTTGACAGCGGAATAAGCAAATTTTCTTCGCAGAAAAATTCCGCCGCTTCCTTAAAATGTTCATTTTCCGTGTGCTTATAAAGTCTTGAAAGAACGTCGTTCATTCCGCCGTATTCACATTTGAGCAGTCTTAATCTTTGCTCAGGATTTAACGTTGACGTGGTTTTATAAGTCCATTCGCCCAATTTTTCGGCAACAGTTAATGCATCAGCAGTTCCGATATTTTCGTAAATATCAATAAGTCCTCTGAAAATTTTATGAAGAGAATAATAAGGCACCCACCAGCCTGCAAGCTCAAATCCGCCTGCAGTAAATCCGTCAGGATTTGAAAAAACCTTGTCAAAACTTTCGTTTTCGGGAAAACCTGCAATATATCCGTTTTCGTTTTGCAGATTTTTCAGCGTGTTTACGCAATATTCCGCTCTCTCTTTTGCTAAGCTATTACCGTTTGCGGCGTAAAGGAATGACAGAGCAGACATATAATGCCCTAAAGTGTGACCCGATATTCCCTTTGCCTCCCAGCCGCCGTAGCGTTCTGCCTTCGGCTCTTTGCCCATTGCATCAAAGCACGGAGCCAACAGTCTGTCCGGCGATAAATCCATTATCATTTTTCTTCCTGTTTCAAAAGAAGAGAGAAACAGTTTGTCGTGAAGTGTTGTTTTCATAATTCCACCTGCTAAAAAAGGTCTGTAAAAAACAGACCTTTTTATATTTTTAAATCAATTAAAAATCAATTTTTTCAGAAATGTAATTTACAAGCTCTGAAATAGGCATTCTTACCTGCTCCATTGTATCTCTGTCACGAACGGTTACGCAGTTGTCGGCAGGTGTATTTTCATCACCGACAGTCTGGAAATCAACAGTTATGCAGAACGGTGTGCCGATTTCGTCCTGACGGCGGTAACGCTTACCGATTGAGCCTGTTTCGTCAAAGTCTGTCATAAAATACTTTGAAAGCTCAGCACAGATTTCTTCTGCCTTACCGGAAAGTTTCTTTGAAAGCGGAAGAACTGCCGCTTTATAAGGTGCGATTGCAGGATTCAGATGAAGAACTACACGTGTGTCGTTTTTCTCTTCATCGAGCACCTCTTCATCATAAGCCTGAGCCAAAAGAGCCAACACAGTTCTATCAAGACCGTATGTGGATTCAATAATAAACGGAATATATCTTTCATTTGTTTCAGGGTCAAGATATTCCATTTTTGCCCCGCTGTATTCCTGATGCCTTGTCAAGTCAAAATTTGTTCTGTTGTGAGTGCCGTTAATTTCGCCCCAGCCAAACGGGAATAAAAATTCTATATCACAGGCGGCTTTTGCGTAGTGCGCCAGCTTTTCGTGGTCATGGAATCTGAGATTTTCTGCGGGAAGTCCCAAATCTTCAAAGTACTTCTTGCCGTATTCCTTAAAATAATCATACAGCTCCGTATCAGACCCCTCTTTACAGAATGTCTGAAACTCCATCTGCTCAAATTCAATTGTTCTGAATGTAAAGTTACCGGGAGTAATCTCATTTCGGAATGCTTTACCTATCTGGCCGATGCTGAACGGGAGCTTAGCTCTCATAGTGCGCTGAACATTGAGATAGTTTACGTATTCTCCCTGCGCATTTTCGGGACGAAGATAAATTACGCTCTTACTGTTATTTGTAACGCCGCGGAATGTCTGGAACATAAGGTTAAATTCACGAATATCCGTAAAATTGTGCTTGCCGCAATGTGGGCACGGAATGCTGTGCTCCTTAATATATTCAAACATTTCTTCCTTGGTCATACCGTCTGCATGGGCTTCAGGGTCAAAATCGTCAATAAGGTTATCAGCTCTGTGGCGCATTTTGCACTCCTTGCAGTCAAGAAGCGGGTCTGAGAACGAGGAAACGTGACCGCTGGCTTCCCAAACCTTCGGGTGCATAAGAATGTCAGCATCAACCTCATAGCTGTTTTTGCGCTCCTGAATAAACCTTTTTCTCCAAGTATCCTTAACGTTGTTTTTAAGTCTTGCACCTAATGGGCCGTAGTCCCATGTATTCGCAAGACCGCCGTAAATATCGCTGCCTGCAAATATAAAACCGCGGTTTTTGCAGAGAGCAACGATTTTTTCCATCGTTTTTTCTGTATTTTTAAGCATTGTTCATCAGTCCTTAACTATTATTTACTAAGAAAATAGTTTATAATAATTTCTCAATAAAGTCAAGCAAATACAATGGGTAAACTTACTTTACGTTAAAAAATATAGTTTTTCTAAAATTTTTAAAAAAAATCTTGACAGTCATGTGACAATGTGATATAATCAGGTGAACTCAAAAAGGAGGAACAAAATAAAATGTAAACACCAAGAGTTCTAAAACTATTAAAAATATATTTTAAAAGGAGATTTAAAAATGAAACAAAAAGCAATTTTAGTTGATGAAAATTTAAAAGAAAAATTCTCAGGCTCATTTGGCAAAAAAGCAATAATTGCCGCCGTAGTCCTGCTTGCGGTTGTAATTATTGCGGCAAACTGCATTACAATTGTCGAAGCAGGCCACACAGGCGTTATCGTAACACTCGGTAAAGTAAACGAGGGCGTTTTGCAGGAGGGACTCCACGTTAAAGCACCGTTTGTTCAACAGGTTGTAAAAATCGACAACAGAATTACAAAGTTAGAGGTTGAAACAGAGGCATTTTCAAAAGACCTTCAGACCGTTTCAACAATACTTGCAATCAACTACCGTGTTGACACAAGCAAATCTTACAGCATATACAAAAACATCGGTGCAGATTATGAAACTGTACTTGTAACTCCCGCTGTAAACGAAGTACTTAAAGCCATTACGGCAAAATACACCGCTGAAGAAAGCGTTACAAACAGAGCGCTGATTTCCGACGGCTTAATTGAAGGACTTAACGAAAAGCTTAACAGCATAGGTCTTTACGTTACGGACGTTAACATAATAAACTTTGATTTCTCCGAAGCGTTCATTACGGCTATTGAGGAAAAGCAGGTTGCACAGCAGAAATTGCTTAAATCCGAAACGGACAAGCAAACTGCTATTATCAATGCAGAAGCACAGGCTGAAACCATAAGAATTACTGCCGAAGCAGAAGCAAAGGCAAACGAAATCATCAACGATTCATTGACAAAAGAGGTTATTGAATACAACAAGGTTGAAAAATGGAACGGTGAGCTTCCCAAAGTTACGGGAAACGGCGGCAGCTTTGTAAGCCTTGATTCATTGACCGACAATAACGGATAAAACCGCTTAGTAAAAAGACAGCCCTGCTCGAAAGAGCGGGGCTGTTCGTCTGTATTTTTGCAGTAATTTGTTATTCTTCAACCTTAAATCCGGTGGCTTTACGTTTCTCTGCAAGTTCAGACTGCATTTCAGATTTGTATTTGCCTGAAATCTTATAAAAGAACATGGGAAGTGAGCAAAGCAGAAGGCTTAAGCCCGGAACGACTGATACGAGAGAGAACATTGCAAAATTCTGTCCTCTTGTAAGCTCTGTTGCCGCCATAACCGTTGTGGAATTGAGCATTTGCGACGGTTCAAAGCCTATTGCCATATACATAACAACTATTCCGCAGGTAGACAGTGCTGAGCCGAGCTTGTTGATAAAGCCCTGGCAGGCAGAACCGAGAGCGTTGTCTCTGTGTCCGGTTTTGAGTTCCATATAATCAAGGCAGTCGTAAATCATCGCAATTGAAATTGTGTTTATAACGCCTAAGGGTATGGAAGAAATCAAAATAAACGGAAT
>JAFLUO010000025.1 GCA_022508705.1 Oscillospiraceae bacterium | reverse complement strand
GTTGAAAGACTTTGCCGTAAATACGGCGCACTTCTCGTATTCGATGAGGTTGTTACAGGCTTCCGTATCGGTATGGCTGGTGCTCAGGGCTTCTTCGGAGTATCTCCTGACCTTACAATCTTCGGTAAGGTTATTGCTGGTGGATATCCGGGTGCAGGCGGCCTCGGCGGTAAGAAAGAATATATGAAGTACCTTGGTGCAGGTCTTGACGCAACAGGCGAAAAGATCAAGAAGGCATTCACAGGCGGTACAATGACAGCTAACCCGCTTTCATGCTGCGCAGGTTACTTCACTCTTGAAGAAATCGACAAGCAGAATGCATGCCAGAAGGCAGGCGAAATGGGTGACAGACTTACAAACGGTCTTTCAGAGCTTGTTGCTAAGCACGGTCTTCCCTTCGTTGTTTGGAACGAAGGCTCTATCTGCCACCTTGAAACAGTTGGTACAATGCACTATTCAATCGACTGGGCAAAACCGTGGACTATCCCCGGCGTTCTCAATGCTACATCTGTTCGTAAGAAAGAGATGCAGTACATGGGCGCTGCTTACATGGCAGAGGGTCTTGTTACTCTTGCAGGTTCACGTCTTTACACTTCAGCTGCTTACACTCCCAAGATGATCGATCAGGCTCTTAAGTGCTTCGACAAGGTATTTGAGAACGTAGCTGTAAAGCCCGAATAATTAAACAAATTAAACCAAATAATTAAAACCACTAAAAAGGGCGGACAGTTCGTCCGCCCGAATTTGTATTGAGGTGAAAATTATGGAAATAATGGAAGCAAAAGAGCTTGTCATAAAGGCCGGTATTGAGCTTTTAAACGAAGGTCTTATTGTTCGCACATGGGGCAACATTTCCTGCCGTGTGTCTGACACACAGTTTGTTATCACTCCCTCTGGCATAGCTTACGAAGATCTTACCCCCGAAAAAATAGTTCTTGTAAATATTGCTGACTGCACTTATGACGGGGACATCAAGCCATCATCCGAAAAAGGCATTCACGCAGCTTGCTATTCACTTCGCCCTGAGGTAAATTTCGTTATCCACACCCACCAGGTTAACGCTTCAATAGTATCTGCTCTCGGTCTTGATATCAACAATATCAGCGGTGAAGACAAAGATGTTATAGGTGACAATGTTCCCATTGCGGCTTATGGTCTTCCCGGCACGGGCAAGCTTAAGAAGGGCGTTATTGCCGCAATTACCCGTTCTGACTCCAAGGCTGCAATTATGGCTCACCACGGCGCAGTTTGCATGGGTACGAGTTATGAGGATGCAAAAGACGTTGCATCCCGCCTTGAAGATGTATGCGAAAAGTATGTTCTTGCAAAATACAATGAGCTTACAGGTTCTATCGGCGAAAAGCTTGCTGATATTAACGATTTTGTTGTTGGTAAATATGCTAAAAAGGCACTTTCCGCACCTGAGTTCCCCGCTTGCAAGAGTGAGAGAGACGGCAGTGTATTCAACATTTCACTTGTTGACGGTGACGGAGCAGTAACAAGAATTGATATTGAAACGGGCAATGTTATTGCAGGCGACGGCTGTGAAGAGTCAATTGAGCTTCACAGAGCCGTTTACAAAAAGCGTGAAGATGTTAATTTCATTTATCATTCAAAGAATGAATATGCCGTTGCAGCATCAAAGCTCGGCAAAACAATGAAGCCTCTTCTTGATGACTTTGCACAGCTTTGCGGACCCACGGTAAGACACGCCGCATATAATCCTAACGACACGCTTAAAACCTCTAAGAAGGTTGTTAAAAAGCTCAAAGGCAGAAATGCAGTTTTGCTTGACAACAACGGCGCACTTTGCGTTGCAAGTAATGAATTTGACGCAGGCGCAGTTGAAATTGTTATGGATAAAGGTTGCAATACTTATATCGGCGCTAAGATGTTTGAACGCTTCAAGCCGATTAACCCCATTGAAACCCGCCTTATGAGAATAATTTATCTTAAAAAGTATTCCAAGCAGGCAGGAAAATAATTAGACCTAAAGATTTTCCCCATACCGTCTGGTGTGGGGATTTTTATTATTCATTTTTCATTATTTGTTTTTCAGTATTCATTATTCATTACAAATAGGATTTGATGAGTAGTGTAAAAAACAAATTTCTTTCACTGAAAATTAAGAATATTTTTGAAGTAGAGGGCGATGCCCACATCGTCCTGTTATTTTGTAGGGGCAGGTTTCCACGCCTGCCCGTATTTATTTTTCCCTCAAAAATATAGTCGTATTGCTCGCTTGGAGCGCTTCGCACTACTCATTATTTTTTCACCTCAGAACTTCGCCTGTTTCTGCCACCGGCAGCGGCTCGTTCTTCGCCCATGCCCTCTCGTAAGTTACTGAAATATTTGAATTTGTTTCGGGCGAGCATGGACTCGCCCCTAAGAACAAGTGAATAATTTTATTTGAGGTCTCAAAGCCTATTCCCTACAATATTGATAACATATTACAAAAAACTCCCGCCGTTTCCGGCGGGAGTAAATTTGTTAATTAACTTTTTTCAAGCGTATGAATTAGTACTTGAAGTTTGAATATGTTGCAGATGTTGTAAGGTTACCTGTACCTTTAACTGTGATAAGCATCTTAACATCAAGCTGAGCGTCAGCATAGAAAGAGTATTTAAGCTCAACAAGCTTGCCGTCTTTGATTGTAACGGATGCTTTAATATTCTTATAGTTTGCTGTAAGTGCAGGAACTGTAACCTGATCTGTAAAGCCTGCAAGCTCTGATTCAACTTCTTCACGAACAACGATATCGTTTGTAAATCTTGAAAGACCTGTGTTACCGTTTCTTGCAGGATTTGAGCAATCCGGAATATCGAATGAATATGTATTGCCTGAAATCTTAAGGTTCTTTATGTCCTCAGCTTTAAGCTGTGTTGCCTTAAGTGTATAGCTGCTGCCGTGATAAACCGTCTCTTTTGAGCCGTCATCCTTAGTTTTTTCCATTGTATCAAGAGTTTTACCCTTCGGAACTGTTTCGCTCTTGCTACCGTTGCCAAGGAATCCGCCTACAACAGTGTTAAGATTATCGTCAGGATTTTTTGAAATAGTGGGAATAAGTTTGTTAAGACCACTGGTAAGACGACCTACGTCAATGTCTTTAACTGAGCAATCTCTCTTCCAGTCGTAGCCAACCTTCTGAGCAACTGCTTCGCCTGTTACCTTATTGATAAGAGCTGCAACTTCAGCTTCGCTCTTCGGAGTGTTGTCAGCCGCAGGAGCATCACTCTTGTCATCGCTGCTGTCAGCACCGGGAGTTGCAGGATCTGCAGGATCATTCGGTGTGTCTGTACCGTCTGAAGATGAGTCTGAAGAACCCGGATCAACATAAGAATCCCCAGATGAATAACCCGGATTATCGTTTGAACCGGAGCCTGAACCGGAGCCTTGCTCTCCTGCTGCAGGAGTGGTCTCAGGTACATTCTTTTTGCCCTGTGACTGACCTGCGAATGCAATACATAATGTAAGTGCAAGTGCAAGTACGATAGCCCAGAACTTTGTCCAGTTCTGACTTTTTTTAGCTTTCTTCATTGCTTTAATTTCCTGCTGTTCAGGAGTAAGTACTTTCTTTGCCATAATGAAACCCCTTTCGGTTATTTAAAATATTTATTAGTAAGCGAAGTTCTTATAAACCTCTTCAACCTGGCCTTGACCTGTGCCTATAACGCTTGCAAGAGTTACCTTAAGTTTAAGGCTCTTTACAGTCATTAAGTAGTTAATAGTAAGGTTTGTGAGCTTTCCGTCTGCAATTTCAGCTACGATAACAATATTGGTATACTGAACATCGGTTGACTCAACCTTAATAATGCTGATAGCGTTTGAAACGTCTTCACTAACTTCATCGTGAGTAATGAAATCGTTAGTAGCATGGTGCAGAGCATTTTTTTCGTCTTTCTGCGGATTGCTGCAGGAATTAAGCTGGAATTTATAAACATTACCATCCTGCTCAACTTTTGCAATGTCGCCCTCTGTAAGAGACATAGATTTGAGAAGGAACTTGTCTTTCATTCCTTCGGGAGCAGCGTTGCTGCCCTTTGCTTTTTTAGCCGCTTTAGGGTTGTCTTTTCCTGTTATGTCAAGGAAATTACCAACAACCTTGTCAATGGAAGAATTTTTGTCAACAGTTTGGATTGCACTGTTAAGTGTGCTCGTTGCATCTTTACCGCCGTTGGTTGTAACTTTAATTGCGCCGCCGTCTGTATAATAGCATTTTCTTTCCCAGTCATAGCCTGCTTTTGCAGCTGCTGCAGTAGCATCATTCAGAAGCTTTACGGCATCTCCCTTTGAAAGACCTACAACATCGTTTCCTTCTTTGTCTTTAACAGTTTCACCCTCTGCAACCGTCGGCTCGTCTCCTGCTAAATCAGGAGCAGGTGCTTCGGTTTGGTTTTCCCCTTGACCGGAAGAATCTGTGCTGCCGCCCGTTGAACCGCCGCTTACCGTTCCGCCGCTTACCGTTCCGCCTGTCGAACCGCCTGTTGCTACAGCAACGCCGCCGACATTCTTAGTAAAGGCGATTTGAACCAAAGCAAAGGTGAAAGCTATTGCCAGAAATAATGCAAACGCTTTTCTGAATGTACCGAAGAATAGCGTTCTTTTGGCAGTCTTTTTTTCCATGGCTGCCCGAACTTCTTCAGGTGTTTTAACCTTTTTCGCCATATTTGTGGCTCCCCTTTCATTTTTAAGATAATGTGAAATTTTTTCACCTTTCACAAATACCTAACATATACACATTAAATTTACAATAAAATTAACAAAATGTCAATAAATTTTTAAAATTTCCAAAAACTTTTTATTAAAAGTTTCTATCGGAAATCCCATTACATTATAAAAACTGCCGCAAACTACCTTTGCAAACTCACCCGCAAGCCCCTGAACAGCGTATGCACCCGCCTTGTCCATAGGCTCACCGCTTTTTATGTAGGTAAATATTTCTTCATCGGAAAGTGTGCGAAATTGCACGGCGGAACGCTCTGAAAACACGGTTTTATTATTGTCCGTTATAACGCAAACGCCCGTGAACACCTCATGCTCACGTCCTGACAGTTTTTTAAGCATTAAAAAAGCGTCATTTTCGTCTTTTGGCTTGCCAAGGATTTCGCCGTCAACGGTAACCACCGTGTCCGCTCCTATTACTGTTTCACCGCTTTGCCGTTCCACTGCCGACGCCTTTATTGCCGCCAGCCTTTGCACCGCCTTTTCCGGGGAAATACCGTCAGGCAGCGTTTCATCGGCATTTTGTATTCTTATTTCAATGTCATAGCCTGCATTTTCCAATATTTCTTTTCTTCTCGGGGATTTTGATGCTAAAATTATTTTAGAATTGCTTATTTTATTATTCATATCTTTCCTTTGTCTAACAGCCTTGCGATTTTGAGAATACCTACCTGAGTTTTACTGTCAGGCAGTTCACCGTTCATCACCATTTCAACCGCTTTTGAAATATGGATTTTCTTAACCTCTAAGAATTCATCGTCATCAGGGTTTTGCTCTCCAAAAGTTAATCCGGTTGCAAGATAAAGGTGAATAATCTCTCCGCAGTACCCCGGTGACGGGTAAAGACGGCCGAGACTTATGATTTTCTGAGCTGTGGCTCCCGTTTCTTCTTTAAGCTCACGGATTCCCGCAGTGTACGGGTCTTCACCCTTTTCAAGCTTACCTGCAGGAAGCTCTGTGACAACCTCAGAATACGGATAACGGAACTGCTCAACAAAATAAAGATTTCCCTCGTCGTCCATAGGCGCTATCATAACGCCGCCGTTGTGCTCAACAACCTCTCGCACCGCTGTTTTTCCGTCAGGTAAAAGCGCCTCGTCAACACGGATATTAAGTATTCTTCCTTTAAAAACATATTCGGCTTTTAACTGCCTTTCCGTTAAATCCATTTTCATTCACCGTACTTTCTAACGCAAGTTTTATAAAATCTGCCCTTTTCTTCAAAGTTTTTATATTCATTGTAGCTGGGAGCGGCAGGTGACAGAATACAAATTCCGCCCTTTTCTGTATTTTCGTATGCCTTGATTACGGCATCTTCAATATTTTCTGCTTTCAAGAGCACTTTCGCCGTGCCGTTGCAGTTCATCATATCAATTATCTTATGCCCCGTGGTTTTCGTGCCGATTAACACCGAAAGTTGACTGTTTTCTAAATCACGGGCAAAATCAGTATAATCAATTCCTCGGTCCATTCCACCGAAAATAAGGGTTTTTGCGCCCAGTGCAACACTTGCGCACATTACGGCGTGTGGAATTGTGGCAATGCAGTCGTTGTAAAAGGTTACACCCTTATATGTGCCAACGCACTCCATTCTGTGCTCTATTCCCTCAAAATCCGCTATTGCCTTTTCTGCTCCTTGGGCGGTTGCGCCCAATTCTTTCGCCCCATTGAACGCAAGCAAAATGTCGTGCTTATTATGAATACCTATTAAATGAGGATTTTCCGCTTTGAAGGGGATTTCATCATCCTCATTCACGGCAATTTTTTTTGATTTAATCGAATTTAAGTCTATATATTCGGAAAGCCCCTGCGTGCCGTTATATACAAACGTATTATTTTCGTTTTGGTGCTTTACAATATTGAGCTTTGCACCAACATAGCCCTTCATTCCACCCTTATAATGTTCAAGATGTTCTTCATATATATTGGTGATAATCGCCACGTCGGGGGAATGGCGTGTAAATTCTAGCTGATGGCTTGACATTTCGATTACGGCGATTTTACCCTCAATTTCTTCAATGTAATCGAGGACGGGCAGCCCCATATTGCCCATCAAAACTGCATCTACGCCCGACTCAACAAGCATTTTATAGGCAAGTGTCGACGTGGTGGTTTTGCCCTTTGAGCCTGTAACTCCCAGCTTTTTGCAGGGCGCATATTGCAAAAACAAATCAAGCTGGCAGGTAATAAGAACATTTTCGGGGATTTCAACATCACGGAAAGGAATGCCAGGGGATTTAAGCACAACTTCAAAATCACCCAAATGCGAAAGGTAATCTTCACCGAAAATTCCCTTTGTAAATTTATCGGGAAGTGCTTGCTCCTTGCCGTCGGCTACTGTTATTTCCTTTTCGGACAAATATTTGCGGATATAATCAAAGCTTGACCGTCCTTCTCTGCCGAAGCCTAAAATCAGTATTTTTTTATCCTTTAAAAATTCAATTATCTTCGGCAACATAACTGTACATCTCCATCATCTGCGGTAAAAATTTATCGGGAATATTATGTGCGGCATTATAACTTTTAAGAAGCGACAAATCAATTTTGCTTTTATCTGCTTTTTCATTGAATCTTCTCAAAAGCAAAGGCTTTTCGACCTCCGTCTTTTTGTCAAGCAAATAAAGAGCAAGACATATTTCCTCAGGCGTGCCCACACATTCAAAGGGCTTAACTGAGGTTATCCCTACAAGTCCGTCAAAATCTTCCGTTAAGTCTTCGTCATTCAGCATATCGTTGCCGAAAATCTCAACGAGTTTAGAATACTCAATAAATGGAGACAGCATAATAAACACGAAAAGACATTTTGCGCATTTTCCGCACCAGATATTCTGCTTACTGCCCTTGTTGCAACTCCTGAAAACAGGTAAAAACTCTTTGCATTTTGCAAAATATTTGGCTATCTGCAACTCGTTAAAGGGGCGAAGAAGGGAAAAATAGTTTATCTCATTCATTATATTCTTTTCGACGTATTTTCTGAAATCCTCTTCAAATGCAAAGGATTTCGAATACTGGTGGTTGACCTTAGAGCCTTTAATATTTGACTCGTTTGCACTGCTCTCATTGGAAAGAACAATATTTTCCGCACCAGTAAGATAAGCGCAATAAAGGGACAAAAACGCAACGATAGCTGAAAACGGCGTGTGTCCGTTAAGGTAGCCTTCCGAATTGAGTTTTAAAAGGTTTTTGTCAATAGTTCTGTAAGTTTTAACAATTCTGTCCTCGCTGTAACCTGCTTTGAGAACGGTCTGCGTTCTCGCCTCCTGGTCATTGACGGTGAAGAAAATATTATCGTTCTTAAAATCTTTCAATAAATCCGTCGTAACCGCGGAATCTTTACCGCCGCCTACGGTGATTAAGTTTTTACCCGTGCTGTTATACTCAAATGGATGATAATGCTTGTGATCATATCGGCACACTATATCCATAAAGCTCTCTTCGTCGGCGCTGATGCCGTTTATATAATGAAATTCGCCAAGACCGCCGAAATAAAGCCTTTTCCACCATTTTATGTCAAATGAATCAAGATAGCCGCAGTCAACATAAACTTTCGGCGGACAGGCGCATTTCCAATAGGAAATCAGCTCTACCATACCGAGTGAAAAAATAATTCTCTTCGCACATTCTGAATCAAAAGGATTTACAATATTAAGATTTTCTGTGGGGATTTTAATTTCAGGGTGAAAATCAACACCGTTTTCCATGGAAAAATCGTATCTTATTAAAATTTCACCGCCGCGCTCTTCCAAACTGTAATTTTTATATATAAAAGACGGGTGTTTTTCGCGTAATTGCTCGTACTTTGTTTTCTCCATAATTTCCTCCAAAAAATCTGTTAGTTTTATTATACAGTCAGAAATATAAAAAATCAACAATTATAAATAGTATATTGCACAAAAACGGAATATAAATATTGTAAGATATATAAATTTAATTTGTTTGCATTATTTGTGCAATTGTGATATAATTTTCTCATAGCTTTAATATTTTTTGTTAAATTTTATTGACTATTATCTAAAAATATAAAGGGGAAAATTTTTATGAAACCTTATTCAGCAGGAAACATTAAAAACATTGCCGTGGTAGGTCACGGCGGAAAAGGAAAAACCACTCTTTGCGAAGCTATGCTTTACACGGCAGGCGCTACGGACAGATTCGGCAAAGTGTCTGAGGGTAACACAGTTCTTGACTTTGACCCTGAGGAGAAAAGGCGTAAAGTCTCCGTTTCTTCCGCAATGGCAACATTTGAATGGAACGGCAGAAAGATGAATATTATTGACGCTCCCGGTCTTTTTGACTTTGAGGGCGGCGTTTCCGAGGCTATCCGCGCAGGCGGCTCAGCTCTTATCGTAACCAGTGCCGGTTCAGGGCTTGATGTTGGCGCGCAAAAGGCATTTAAAGCGGCGCAAAAACGCGGAATTGCAAAGTTCTTCGCCGTTACGAAAATCGATGGACCGGAGAGAAATTTCTATAAAACTCTTGAGGCTCTGGAAGCCGAGTACGGCGCACCCCTTTGCCCCACGCTTATTCCTTATTATATAAACGGTAAAGTTGACTGCTTTGTAAACTTTATTAAAAACAAAGCGTTTAAATACGAAAACGGGCAGAAAACCGAAGTTCCCATTCCGCAAGACGATATTATTCAAAAAATGCACGCTTCCTTCATAGAAGCCGTTGCCATGGGCAGTGACGAGCTTATGGAAAAATTCTTTGAAGGCGAAGAGTTTACTCATGATGAAATCGTTGCAGGTCTTACGGCAGGCATTCACTCGGGCGATGTTTACCCCGTTCTTGCGTGCAGTGCATTGACTCTTTCGGCAGTTGAGCAGGTTATGGATGTTCTTTCAAAGCTTGCTCCCACGGCTTTGGATGTTGCAGGTGAGGTTGGCACAGACGAGGACGGCAATGAAATCCGCGTTGAATGTGACGAAAACGGCCCTCTTGCCGCAATTTGCTTTAAGACGGTTGCCGACCCGTTCGTTGGTAAAATGTCGTTCTTTAAGGTTATCAGCGGTAAAATAGCACCTGACACTCAAGGGTACAATATCCGCACGGGCGAGAGCGAACGAATGGGCAAAATCATTTCCGTTAACGGCTCAAAGCAGACCGATATTCCATATATTCCCGCAGGTGACATCGGCGTTGTTACAAAGCTTTCGGGCGTTAAAACGGGTGATACTCTTTCATCTGCTAAAAAGCCCGTTGCATTAAAGGGCGTAAGCTTCCCCAAGCCCTGCCTTCAAATGGCGGTTAAGGTTCGCAAAAAGGGCGAAGAAGAAAAGGTTGCTCAGGGTCTTAACAGACTTATTGAAGAAGACCCCACCCTTTCATTCTATATCAATAAAGAAACAAGAGAGCAGATCCTCTCAGGTCTTGGTGAACAGCACCTTGACGTTGTTGTTACAAAGCTTAAAACAAAATTCGGCGTTGAGGTTGATCTTACCGTTCCCAAGGTTGCATACAGAGAAACTATTCGCAAAAAAGTTGAGGTTCAGGGTAGACATAAGAAACAGTCGGGCGGTCACGGTCAGTTCGGTGATGTTTGGATTCGATTTGAGCCGTGTGACAGTGAAGAGCTTATTTTTGCCGAGGAAGTATTCGGCGGCTCAGTTCCCAAGAATTTCTTCCCTGCAGTTGAAAAGGGTCTTCGCGAGTCAGTAGCAAGAGGCGCTGTTGCAGGTTACCCCATGGTAAATATTAAGGCTACTTTATACGACGGCTCGTACCACCCTGTTGACTCATCTGAAATGGCATTCAAGACTGCCGCTTCAATAGCATTTAAGAACGCCGTTCCGCTTGCCGACCCTGCAATCTTAGAGCCCGTTGGAACTCTTAAAGCTTATATGCCCGATGACAATTTGGGTGATATTATGGGCGACGTTACAAAACGTCGTGGCAGAGTGCTTGGAATGGGTGCGGCAGACGAGCCGAAAATGCAGGAATTGGTAGCAGAAGTTCCCATGGCTGAAATGGGCAATTTCTCAACGGTTCTTCGTTCTATAACGGCAGGCAGAGGGCATTATACCTTTGAATTTGCCCGCTATGAAGAAGCACCGAAAAATGTTGCCGATAAAGTAATTGCAGATTACCAGGCACGCTTGAAGGACGAAGAATAAAAATTATAATACACACAAATTTAAGGGCAGGTTTTCACACCTGCCCTTTTATATTTTAGATGTTAGATATTAGACATTCGTAGGGATGGGCTGTTTTTTGGAACACTTAATGCACAAATACAATGCAATGACTGACAGCACTATTTGGGCAATAATAAATTTTCCGCCAATATGCAAGAAATCAAAATAGATTCCTACATATAGCACAAAAGAAATTGATGCAATGATTTGCACTTTTTTATTTTTATTGGACTTTGTGCTTGCAAATATTATCCACAACGGTAATACCAAACCGGAGCAAATAATACTTGCAACAATACATAAAAAGCCTATTCCGTCATAATAATGGATAATTCCGGGTTCTATCATTATTGCAAGTGTAAACGATGAAAGCGCAATACAAGCTATTGATATTATACATAAGATTTTTCTCATAATTATCTCCTATTATTCTACAGCCACTAAAGGCAATTACATCACCGCTTGATATACTTTTAATATGCAGATTCAAACCAAATATTTTCCTTTTTAAAGCACTGCTCAATTTTATCTGCAAGCGTATAAGGCAAGGGTTTATATTTCCATTCTAAATCCTTTAAATACAAATTACCTTCCTCGTCCTGTACAAGCCAATATTCTTCATTATGGGTTACAGACAAACCGTCATATGAGATTTCGTCAGTGCTTTTTAATTTAAAAACAATCTTCCATGTTATGCGCATGCCGTTATCGTAAGAGAGATATTTTTCTTCACATATTTCCTTGGTCAGGGCGGAATCAGATAAAAGAATTTCTGCAAATTGAGTGATTTCTTCGTTTGTAAAATCAGGGACAAGCTTTATCGGATGTTCACGTCCAAAAGTATCTGAAAAAGATATTTCGGAAACCATATCCGCCGTTATATCCGTTGTAAAAGATGAATCCTTTCGTATATACAAATTATCATCCGAACCGAAGAGAATATCATAATTATCCTGATACACCCAAAAATCCTTACCCCGTTTATTTTCTTTTACCTTTGCAGTCAATGAGTCAAAATACCACCAATATGATAATTTATCATATTTTTCGTAATCACGAATGCTGTACGGCAATTCAATTTCCGTACTCGGAAGGGTTTTATCATAATACTCTAACCTTTCCTTAGCGTCCAAAGATTCTATAATATATTCAGGTATCAACATTGCGCATAATTCCATCAAAATCACTACAGTAACGCCTGTAGCAAATATACCGATTATTTTAAAGACCTTTTTGACCTTTTTACCCATATTATTCACCTTCTTTTTGCTTCTTTTTTCTTTTGGCTAATCCGCCGAGGAAAGCGAATATAAAAGGAAGATCTGTGAAAAGAGAGCCCAAAAAACGTGACTCCCATAGAGTATCGTAAATTGAAGTTTTATAGAAAAATGTATCTTCAATTAGTTGTAAGAACCAAGTTAATAAAAATATAAAGTCATCGGCGAGAAGGACAAAATTGATAAGAATATGGAATGCAACATTTGGGATTAAGAATAAAATAAAGGCGCAAAGTATTTTTTCATTACCGAAATCAAATGCTTTACCAAATAGAAAAAATCCAAATAATATTAAAATGTATAAACCCAATACTGTAACAAAAATTTTTATCAAAACACTTGGATCTCTCACAGTTAACGCTGTGCCGTATATTTTATCACGGTACGCATCGTAGATTCCCGCTTGTGTTATTGCCATAAAAATATGAATAGGGCAATATAAAACTAAAGTCAAAAATCCATAGCCTAAGTATTTTAAATATTTTTTCATAACAGTCACCTATTGTTATTTAACATTTAATATCTTCATCTGCCTTTTTAAAATAGACTTTCGGTTTTTAAATAGTCCTCCAGAGTTATATATTCCTCTATGGGCACGCCGTCGCACTCAACCGCTGTGACCTTACATTTTCCCATAAACACCTTGACGGTTATATAAGTATTTTCCTCTTCAAAAGAATAATATGACTGTTCCAAAGACACATTTTTGAGCCTGTATTCTCTTTCCCACGGGAAAACATTGTGGTTACGGCTTCTGCTATTTATATAATCCACTGCAATATCCTGTGAATAATAATCATCGCTGAGCTTATACTCTCCGGTTTGTTCATCGGGTATAATATACAGTTTATCTTCTGAATACCAATACCCAACATCCAAATCAAAATAGCACACGCCGTCCACGATATACACATAAGATGCTGCCTTCATTTTATATTCCTTGCCGAAGGCTTCAAAAAAGAAAGCAAACAAAGAGCTGTAAACTATCAGTCCTGCAATAATTAGAAGCTGAAGCGCAAAAAAGCAAATTGCAAATATTTTTTTATTCTTCGGCATTTCCCGTCACCTCCGAAGCGTCAATATTTTTGTCCTTTTTGACACGGCGAGCCATTACAGCGTTTACCGTAATGAGTACAGCGCCGAAAATCAATAGAATTATTCCGATTACAAACACATCGGGTTCAAACATTAAAAGCCAAACATTTAAGTTAATAAAAGCCGCTATTAAGCCTGCATTTACCTTCAGGAAACTTATATTTTTTACGCCGTCGGCAATTTTGCAAACCGCAAACACGCCTGCCGAAAAACGAAGAGCATTTTTTATTATAAAATATATAAAAGCAAGAGTGTCTCCGTGGGCGAGAATTTCCAAACGTATTGGAGAATAAAAAAGATAGTTTATCATCCAAAGGATGACACTCGCTCCCGAAATCAGCGTAAGTTTGCTCGCTTCCCGCCAATCTCTGTGCTTTATTACGAACAGTGCTACGTATGCGCACAAAAGAATAACAAATGGTATTGCAAAAAGGAAATAAGGGCTTATATCGCCGAAAATTACCGTATCTTCTAAAAAGGCAGACCCTATTGAATCCATCAAGCACAGTACAAACAAACCGCCAAACAGATTGAACATTTTTACGGGAGTTTGGAAAACGGAATCAGTCTTAAACGGTATTAAATCCAATGCAAATGGGAAAATAAAGGCTATCGGCGCCAACACTAAAGCCGTCTTTCTTGAAGCATAATCCATTCCGTATATATATGAATAGGGCACCAAAGCGAAAAGCTCCACTGCCAATATGTTCAAAAATGCCGCCACGGAAAATCTTGTGTCGTATATCTTTTTTCTGTTATATACCGTGTACCCTGTGCATACCAGAATGATTACCGCCGCAGGCACAAAATAACCGTAAACGGTCATAAACACCGCCATTCCAAGACACGCCGCCAAGGGTATGACAGCATTAAACAGGAAAATCGCAGGAATACACATAAGCGCATCTATTACAAGGCAGTTTTCCGTTCCGCAATGAATATCAAGCACGGAATTTATAAGAGCTACCGTTGAAATTGCGCCGATAACTATTGCCGTTCCTGCACATTCACTCCAAGAGGTGTGACCGCATTTTTTCTTCAGTGTATATGCCGCAAAGCCCTGAGCCAATAGGAGCGGAACTGCTGAAAGAATAACCTTTAATATTTCAGGGAATTTTTCCCAAAAATTGAAGAACATAAACACTAAGCCTACGGCGATAAAAATAGTGCCCACCACCGACAGAACAATCTTTATTCCTGACAGCTTTTTTGTGTTCTCTGTACTGCCGTCGGCTTTCACGTATTTTTTGCCGTACAACAGCATTTCAAAATCTATTTCAAGAGCCTCCGCTATTGCGGTCAGCGTTTCAAGGTCCGGCTGTGTTTTTGCATTTTCCCAATTTGAAACAGCCTGACGTGTTACGTTGATTTTTTGGGCAAGCTCTTCTTGGGTAAGATTTTTTTCGTTTCGCATTTTTTTAATATTTTTATTTATATCCATAAAATACGCCCCCTTTCATTACTAATTAAACCATCTTTTTGCTATTTTGTCACGCAATGATTTGTTGCAATGGGTATTTTATGCAAAAAAGTTTTGTAGAATATAAAAAAATGCCTCCCTCTGATGAGGGAGGTGTTACGATGTAGCCGTGACGGAGGTAGAGATATTTTTCACTATTTATTATTCATCATTCATTATTCATTAAAAAATAATCCCGTTAAATGAATAATGAAGAATAAAATCGCTTCGCTAAGAATTAAGAATAATTTTTTTGGAAGCCCTCCCCTACGAAATCAATTATTATTTCATCTTATTTTTTCGCAAACTGTCAACACAAATCCGTCAATAAACTCTGTTTTAAACTCATATCCTTCAAGGGAAAAAGTGTCCGTACCCTTGATTATATACTTTATTCCCTCGCCCGAAATTTTTGAATACGCTTCCTTGCGTGTCCAGATTTCAAAAAACGCTTCGGCAGATCTATTCTTTAAATAATATTCCTTTTCTTTTTCGCTGAAGGTTTTTGTGACCGTCTTTTCAAAGCTTTTGTCCGTGATTTTTTCAATATCAATTCCTATAGGGTTACTTGACACGCACACGGCGCATTTACCGTGTGAATTTGAAATACTTATAAAGCAATTCTCTGCCACGGGCTTGCCGTTTGGAAGTCGGGAAATATTTTCAGCCCCCATTTTAATAAGGGCTTCGTCCGCTTCCATTCGCTGTTCGCTTTTACTCTCAGTTTTATATTCAAAAACTTTTATTTCGGTCATTTTTTTATCACCGAAAAAATTTTACCACATTATCCCCAAAACCTCAATAGGCGGCTTATTTGAACAGGTATGTTTGTCCTATTACCTTTTCAGGGTCAATAATATTGCCTTTTTCGCGGATTTCAATGTGCAAGTGAACACCGTCTGCATTCTCAACGGGAATTTCGCCCAAATTGCCCACCTTGTCGTTTATTTTGATTTGTGTGCCCACGTCAGGCGTACTGCCACGCCCAAGTCCACGGTATTCTGAAATTATACCGTTGCCGTGGTCAATAGTCACAATAGTTCCCCACAAATCGTCGTCACGAACGTCTGTAACCGTGCCGTCGCATATTGCTTTTACAGGGTCGCCCACCTTGCCTGCAATATCAATACCTGTGTGCGCACGCCAGTCGTCAGTAGTTGTGTTTTTAACCATCTCTCCACCCGAAAAATGCTTTGTAATGTTATTTTCCGAAGGCAGTGCAAAATAACAGCTTTCCGGTTTTGTTGTTTCTGTCTCTCTGTCGTCGGGTATATTCGTAACGGGAACGTTTACCTGGGGTTCTGCCTCGGTTGTTATCATCTGAGAATATTCACTTGTGCCGTTATTATCTTCCTTTTCAACGTTTCTATTTGTCAGCCAAAAAGAACCTAACGCTGCCGCACAAAGCACAATAGCCGCCGCAGAGTAAATCGCCTTTTTCTGTTTTTCATTATTTCTGTTTCTTTTCAAAATTATCACCTCGGAGTTATTATTGCCGAGATTTTTTTCGGTTATTCTTAAAGTTTTGGAAAGAAAATAATAAGAATTTGAAAAAATATTTAAATTTTTATAAAAATCAGCAAACAAATGTTTGCTTTTTTGAAAATTATGTGTTAGAATATAGTTGCGTTAAATTAAAAAGCAGTCTTGGGAGGTATTTTATGCGCCCTATTACCGATACTCAACAAAAAATTTATGAATTTCTTTGCGAGCGCAGTCAGTGCGGCGTTCCGCCCTCAGTTCGTGAGATTGGCGCGGCGGTGGGGCTGCGTTCAACGTCATCTGTTCAGGCAAATCTTGACTCTCTTGAAGAGGCAGGCTACATTGAGCGCGATCCTCTTTTAAAGCGTTCAATCCGTGTACTCGGTCAGGCTGAAAATGTTACAAGTGTTCCGCTTCTCGGCACGGTAACGGCAGGTATGCCCATTTTAGCCGTTGAGCAAATTGAAGGCTACATTGCCTACAACGGCAGAGTTTCAAGGGATAACCCCCTCTTTGCCCTGAAGGTGCGCGGCGAAAGCATGCTTTGGGCGGGCATTTTAGACGGCGACATTGTAATTGCGGAGAAAACTCCATCTGCCGCCAACGGCGAAATTGTTGTTGCGATGATAGAAGACGAGGCAACGGTTAAGCGTTTTTACAAAGAAAACGGCCATTTCCGCCTTCAGCCCGAAAACGATGCATATGAACCCATAATTACAAACGAGGTAATTATTTTGGGCAAGGTAGTTGCGGTTTACCGTTATTATTAAATTTTTATCGCATTTCAACCGAAGAAAAAATAAAGTACTGTCTGTTTTGCAGGCAGTACTTTTTTAATGTTTAATTAAATTTATATCTTATTCCGCATTTTCGTCCGAATTACTCTCGGGTAAATTGCTTTCAGTCTCTGTTTCATCTAATTTCTCTAAAGTAGTGGTTTCTGTCGGTCTAATCGCCGCAGTAGGCGGTTCAACGGTCGTAATCTCGGAAGGCTCCTCAGTCGGTGCTGTTGTCGTAGTTGTCGGCGATTTTGACGGAGCAGGCTTTGTGGTGCTCGGTCTCGTAGCGCTTGGCAGCGATGGTCTTTCTGTAGTTATCGGGGTTGCAAACTCATCCTGTTTCATCCCATCGTCCGTACTTTCTTCGTCTGTTGATTCTGTCACACCTTCGCCGATATCTTCCGCACTGGGCGAATTTCCCGCAAGCGTAGGCGTTTCGCCTATCTTTTTATATTGCTTACTTTTACCGCAGGAAGCAAAGCAAAAAATCAAGGTGAAAATAACAAAAACTGCCGTAATCTTTTTCATAGCGTTCTCCAAAATCTATTTATTTAAAAATTCTATTATTTTTTCGCCGTCTTTATAGCCCAATTCGTAAAGCTCTTCAATATTTTTCCGTTTTCTTGACAGAGTTTCAACTCCGCAACAGGATTTCGGGGCAATAATCAGCGCCTTGCCCTCAATTTCGAGCTTTTTAATATAATCAAGGTCGTCATTATATTTATCTACCGACGTCATAAGCGTTTTGGCTATTTGGGGATATTCACGCATTACCCTGTCGCACATTTTCGGAGTCATACGGTGTTTCTTTCTGTAATCGACAGGGCGTGTAAGGCAGACTACAATTTTATCACACCCGTCGTCTATAGCCTTTCGCACGGGGATAGGGTCTGAAAGTCCGCCGTCATAATATCTTTTTTCGCCGAAAGGATAAGCTTTATTGACCACGGGAATACAGCTTGAAGTTTTAAAAATGTCATACGAATTTCTGCCGTAATCGTCTTTGGTGAAATAGACTGCCTCGCCGCTTTCGGCGCTTGTGGAAACGATAACAAACTGTGCTCTGTTTTCATTCATCTTATCAAAATCCAGCGGACATTCGCCGCCCTCATTTGAAAGACCCGAATATA
>JAFLUO010000024.1 GCA_022508705.1 Oscillospiraceae bacterium | reverse complement strand
CTCAGTTGGCAGAGCACTTGACTTTTAATCAAGGTGTCCGGGGTTCGAATCCCCGGTGGATCACCAAAAAAGATGAAAGGTAGCCTTGTGGCTACCTTTTTTCTTTTGTTATGAGAATTTAAAGGGATTCGAACCCGTGAAATCATTTCCTATTCACACACAACCGTAATAATCGAATTTTTGGGGCAGGTGATTTTGCCGTCGGTATAGGAACAAGATGTTTCTTTCATTTTTTCGCTTTGAGTTGAAAGAATAATTTTCATTTTATTGAAATTGCCGTTTAAGGTAATTTCTTTTTCTTCTGATTCATTTACGATTACCGTGACTGTTTTGCTTTCGGGAGTGAGAAATGAAAACACATTAAAACTATTATCTTCTTTGGGGGAAAATCCCGTGTCAAGACAAACTGATCCAACGGGAATAAATTTTGCAAAATGCGCTATAGCATAATAACGCTCAGCAATGTACCATTTTGAAAAATCATTGTTTGAGCTGAGCATTGCGTCTGCATAGTCAAAGCCGTCCTCACGGATAGCCGTTTGGTTTACGGCAACCCAGGCGGTCCAGCTTTCCGCTCCGCCGAAAATTAAATCCTGACCGATTATTCTTGCGGTTATCAGCGCTCCCTTAAAGTTTTTTGTATGGCTAACATTGGGCAGCTCGCACCATTCCGACATATCAAAACGCAATTCGGGGTGCTTCGTCACAAAATCATTCTTAAATTTCATTCGGGTGTTCACGTCATTGTCGTTGTGATATGAATGATAGGCGAAAATGTCCGTAACACTCATGATTGTTTCATCAGCAAGCATAGCGTTAAGATAATTCTCTGTCATGCCGTGCATTTCGCCGCTTTCAGGGCCGTAAAGCTTTACGGGAAGCTGACGTTTAATTATTTCTTCTGCAAAAATATGATAAATTTCAACTACCTCATCAGTTTCATAATGACAGCCTTCCTGCCAAACATTATCTCCGCCCCATTTCCATTGGGGTTCATTTATTGGGCTTATGTACTTAACGGGCAAGCCTTCACTCAAAAAATGTTCCGTAATATTGAGTATTATATCGGCAAATTTTCTGTAATTCATTTTCGGAATGTTGCAGGTATGCTCAAGCAAACTTCCTGAGGTCTGTCCCGTTGATGTCAGTGACCAATGGGGGGAATTTGCAAATAAAATCAGCGTGTCAATATTGCCTTTTGAAAGACAAAGTTTCATAAAGTCAACGGCGGTTTTATCCTGCGAATAATCGTAAACGCCTTCTTTGCCTTCTTTATCCCACACATACATACTCTCGGTTTTGCGCCAAGGGTTTGTAATTCGGCAATTCGTTTCATCGGTTCCGCCGCCTATGTTATAGCGGTAAATATTAAGTCCGAGACCTGTTTTCCCGTATAAAAGCTCTGCAATTTTCTCTGCCGCATCTCCCTTGCAATATTGACTCCACCAGCAAGCAGATGTGCCGAAGCCTTTAAGAGTTTGCATTTTCTTTGCGTTTTTTAAATTGATTTCCATTAAAATCACCGCCGAAAAGAACTGTCTGTTTATTGCATTATAATATCGTATAGGAATTAAATCAAGCAGTAAAATTTAAAAATATGGTAAAAATAAAAATCTCAAAAATAAATCTTGACAATGCCACCATAGAGTGATAAAATGTATCCAAATTAAAACAAAGGCTGTGACGAAGACGGCACAAACGAGTCCTTTTCAGAGAGTCGGTGGCAGGTGTGAACCGGCATTGAGCGTTTGAAAGCCTATCCCTTCCGAGCCGGAAGTCCGAACGATTTATTTTAGTAGGCGCTTCCCGTGATTGCTGCGTAAAAGCATAGGAATTGTTGGATTCCGAGAGTGGCAGCCGTAAGGCTTGCAATTTGAGTGGTACCGCGGATGTGAATTTCACACTCGTCTCAAAAAATGAGACGGGTGTTTTTTATTTTAATTTTTATATAGAATCTTCAAAAGGAGGAGAAGAACTTGAATACAACATCAGAAAATGCGAAACTCTTAGAGGTGGCAATGCGAATTCGTGAAATGAGAGAAATTTCAGGTCTTACGCAGGAAGAAATGGCACTCGAAACAGAGGTTACCATTGACGACTATCAAAAATTTGAGGAAGGTAAGCTTGATTTCCCGTTTACATTCCTTCATAAATGCGCACACGTTTTCAATATTGACATTACAAACATTCTTGAGGGCAAAAGCGCACACCTTAAATCTTACACAGTAACACGCAAAGGGCAGGGTCAAAAAACCGCGCAGGAAGACGGAATTGACATTGTTAACTTAGCTCCCAAATTCAGCAAGAAAATTGCCGAGCCTCATTTCGTTAAATATGAGTACAGCGAAAGCCTTCAGAACAAACCTATTCATTTAACAAAGCATTCCGGTCAGGAATTTGACTATGTGTTAAAGGGCAGTCTTAAAGTTCAGATCGGCAATAATGTTGAAGAATTGAGTGAAGGCGACAGTATTTACTATAACAGCTCAACACCACACGGTATGATTGCAATAAACGGCGAGGACTGCCTTTTCCTTGCAGTTGTTTTGCCGGGTGCTGAGACAAAGGAAGAGCTTGTCCGTGATACTCTTATTCCGAAAAATGCTGACGAATACGAATACGTAAGTAATAAATTTATTACTTGCACAGAGGATGAAGAGGGCAGACTTACTGCTATTGATTTTAAAAATGAAGACAAATTTAATTTTGCCTTTGACGTTGTTGACGCTATCGCAAATAAAGACCCCGACAAAATTGCAATGGTGCACATTTCAAACGATTTGACGGAGCGCAAATTCACCTTTAACGATATGAAGCGTGCATCTAACCAGGTTGCAAACTATTTCACTTCACTTGGAATTAAAAAAGGCGACAGAGTTATGCTCATATTAAAGCGCCACTATCAGTTCTGGTTCTCAATTCTTGCTCTTCATAAAATCGGAGCAGTTGCAATTCCTGCAACAAATATGCTTCAGGAGCATGACCTTGATTACCGCTTTAACACAGGTAGAGTTAATGCTGTTGTTTGTACTGCCGACGGCGACGTTGCCAATCAAATAGATTTGGCACATAAAAACTCACCCACGCTTCAAACGAAGATTATGGTAGGCGGCACCCGTGAAGGCTGGCACGATTTCAATAACGAATACGGACTGTTTAGCGCTCATTATTACCGCACAGACGAAACTCCCTGCGGTGATGACCCGATGATCATGCTCTTTACGTCAGGCACAACAGGGTATCCGAAAATTGCAACTCAGTCTTATAAATATGCTCTCGGACACTACATAACGGCTAAATATTGGCACGGTGTAAGCCCTGACGGACTTCATTTCACAATTTCCGAAACGGGCTGGGGCAAAGCACTTTGGGGCAAGCTTTACGGTCAGTGGCTCTGCGAAGGAGCGGTATTTACATACGACTTTGACCGCTTTGATGCAAACACAATTCTTCCAATGTTTGCAAAGTATCAAATCACAACCTTCTGCGCACCGCCCACAATGCTTCGTATGATGATTAAACAGGACCTTTCAAGGTTTGACCTTTCATCTATCCGCCACATGACAACGGCAGGCGAGGCGTTAAACCCTGAGGTTTACAAACAGTTTGAGCAGCTTACTGGTCTTCAGATAAAAGAGGGCTTTGGCCAGACCGAAACCACAATGGTAATCGGTAACCTTATGGGTTATCCGCATAAAATCGGCTCAATGGGCAGACCGTCACCCCTTTACGACGTAAGCATACTTGATTCTGACGGAAATATTGTTCCCGACGGCGAAACGGGCGAAATCTGCATAAAGACCAGCGAAAGAGTACCCTGCGGACTTTTCTCAGGCTATTTTGACAACGAAGAGGCAACGAGTGACGTTTGGCACGACGGATATTACCATACGGGCGACACCGCTTGGCGTGATGAGGACGGATTTATCTGGTATGTGGGCCGTGTTGACGACGTTATTAAGTCCTCAGGCTACCGCATAGGGCCCTTTGAAATTGAAAGCGTTATTATGGAATTGCCTTACGTTCTTGAGTGTGGCGTTTCTGCCGCTCCCGACGAGGTAAGAGGTCAGGTTGTTAAGGCAAGCATCGTTTTAACAAAAGGTACGCAAGGGTCGGAAGAGCTCAAGAAAGAAATTCAGGATTATGTAAAAACGCATACCGCACCTTACAAATATCCGAGAATCGTTGTGTTCAGAGATGAACTGCCCAAGACCATCAGCGGAAAAATCCAAAGAAATAAGCTTTAATCCTATAAAAATTGTTAAATATATACCATTGACAAAGGGAAAAAGTTGATTTATAATACTACTCAATAAAAGCGTTGAAGAAGAGTTCAGGAATGGTGCAAGCCTTTAGAGAGGCAACGGTTGGTGCAAGTTGTCGGAACTGCTGTTCTTGTTGTAGCTTCTGAGCTGAGAGGAAGAAAAGTTTTTTGCTTAGTAGAACCTCTCCGTGATTGCTGCGTTAATGCATACGGCTTGTCAGAGCCTGAGTGGCAACTTCGGTTGCAATTTGAGTGGTACCGCGGGTATTAAATTGTTTTAACGCTCGTCTCAAAGGAATTAACTTTGGGACGGGTTTTTTATTGTCCCTTAAAGGAGAAAATGGTATGGAAAAAATAACAGGTCTTGATTTAAAAATCAAGGAAATGGCGGCTCGTATCCGAGAATTGCGGGAAATTGCCAAATTCACTGCTGAGGAAATGGCGGCGAAAACGGATATTTCTATTGAAGAATACCTTAAATGTGAAAACGGTGACAGCGATTTGAATTTCGCATTCATTTACCGTTGCGCGCAAGCCTTCGGCGTTGACGTTACCGATATTATAGAGGGTGACAGCCCGAAGCTTCGCTCATTTGTGGTAACACGCAACGGTGCAGGGCAGATAATCGAGAAGGCTCACGGAATGGTTTATTATTCTCTTGCAAGCGCTTTTCAGAACAGAATAGCCGAACCGCTGTACGTTAAATGCGACTACAATGCAGAGCTTGAAAACAAGGAAATCGAGCTGACAACACATGACGGTCAGGAAATAGATATTGTCGTTTCCGGTCACCTTATGGTGCAGGTGGGCTCTCACAGCGAGATACTCAATGCAGGAGATACCATTTATTACGACAGCGGCACTCCCCACGGAATGAGAGCGGCGCTGGGCGAAGACTGCGTGTTCTATGCAATAGTGCTCAACCCCTCAGGCGAGCCTATCCCAGAGCTGAGCCATGCTAAAAAGCCTGTTATCAACAGAATTATAGCTAAAGAAGATAAAAAAGAGAGAATATACAAAAAGTATATTGACGTTGTTAAAGACGAAAACGGCACTCCTACAAAGATAACCTTTAAAAATCATGATCATTTCAATTTTGCTTTTGATATTATGGATGAAATTGCAAAGAAAGACCCTGATAAACTTGCGATGCTCCATATTTCAAAAGATAAAACTGAACGCAGATTTACATTTAATGAAATAAAGCACATGTCAAACCAGTGCGCCAATTATTTTAAATCAATAGGAATAAAACGCGGCGACAGAGTAATTCTTATTCTTAAACGCCATTATCAGTTCTGGATTGCAATGCTCGGACTTATGAAGCTGGGCGCAATAGGCATTCCCGCCGTAGCACAGCTTCAGGCACACGACATTGAATACCGCCTTAATTCTTCGGGAGCTACTACCGTTATCTGTACTGCTGACGGCGACGTTGCAGATCAGGTTGATATTGCACAGCAGACCTGCCCGTCACTTGAAAGAAAACTCATAGTTAACGGGGAAAAAGACGGCTGGCGCAGTTTCGATGAAGAGTATCCTCTTTACAGCAGTCATTATGAGCGCCCTGATGATGCGCCCGGCGGAGACGATTTAATGCTTATGTATTTTACATCAGGCACATCGGGCTTCCCGAAAATTGCTGCTCACACCTACAAATATCCACTCGGTCATTTCCATACGGCAAAATATTGGCACTGCGTTGACCCTGACGGTCTTCATTTGACTATTTCCGATACAGGCTGGGCAAAGGCTGCATGGGGTAAATTTTACGGTCAGTGGATGTGCGAAGCGGCACTCTTTGTCTATGATTTCGACAGATTTGACGCAGCGGATATTCTTCCCATGTTTGCAAAATATAATATTACAACCTTCTGCGCACCGCCAACAATGCTCAGAATGCTTGTAAAGCAAGATATTTCAAAGTATGATTTATCATCGGTTAAGCACATGACAACAGCGGGCGAGGCGTTAAACCCCGAGGTTTACAAGCAGTTTGAGCAATTAACGGGGCTCCAAATTCTTGAGGGCTTCGGTCAGACTGAGGGCACAATGCTCATAGGTAATATGAGAGGTGCTAAGCACAAAATCGGATCAATGGGCAAACCTGCTCCCATATATGATATTGAACTTATTGATAAAAACGGAAATCCCGTTCCCGTTGGTGAAACAGGCGAAATCGTTGTTAATATTAAAAACGGTTTGCCATGCGGACTTTCTATCGGTTATTACGGTGATGAAGAAAAAACAAAAGAAACCTGGCATGACGGTTATTACCACACGGGAGACGCCGCTTGGAAGGATGAAGACGGTTTCTATTGGTATGTAGGCCGTGTTGACGATGTTATCAAGTCCTCAGGCTACCGCATAGGGCCCTTTGAAATTGAAAGCGTTATTATGGAATTGCCTTACGTTCTTGAGTGTGGCGTTTCTGCCGCTCCCGACGAGGTAAGAGGTCAGGTTGTTAAGGCAAGCATCGTTTTAACAAACGGTACAGAACCGTCTGAAGAACTCAAAAAAGAAATTCAGGAATATGTAAAAACTCATACCGCGCCTTACAAATATCCGAGAATTGTTGTGTTCAGAGATGAACTTCCAAAGTCCACAAGCGGAAAAATTCAGAGAAACAAGCTTTAATCCTTATTTAGGAGGTAATTCAGATAAATTACAAAAGATTAACGCTTCTTTGCGGACATTACGGAAGCGGCAAAACAAATATTGCGGTCAATATGGCGTTCGATTTAAAAGAACAATTTGACAATGTAGCCGTTGCCGACCTTGATATTGTCAATCCCTATTTCCGCACAAAAGATTCTTATGATGATTTTAAGAAAAAGAATATCCGATTGATTTGTTCGGAATATGCCAATTCAAACGTTGATATTCCAGCTCTTCCGCAGGATATGTATGCAATAACGGACGACAAATCAATGAAAGTTATACTCGACATCGGCGGTGATGACCGCGGCGCATTGGCGCTGGGGCGTATTGCTCCGCAGATAAACGAGGAAAACGATTTCGACATGCTGATGGTCATAAATAAATTCAGACCCTTAACACCCGACGCGGACTCAACTATTGAGGTTATGCGTGAAATTGAGGCGGCAGGCGGAATTAAATTTACAGGGCTTGTAAACAATTCCAATTTAGGCGAAGAAACAACTGCCGAAGATGTTATAAACTCCGTAAAATATGCTGATTCAGTTGCAGAAAAATCCGGTCTTCCAGTTGTTATGACATCTGTTAAAGAGGAATTGTTTGAAGAACTAAATGGAAAAATCCAAAATCTTTTCCCAATGAAATTGCAGGAAAAACCTGTTGTTTGACATTATTGCGTTTTAATTTTATAATTAGTATTGTATGCGATTTTTAAACTTAGATAAAGAAATAAGAAGGAGTAAAGAATATGGCAAAGCTTACATTTAAAACCGATAACTGTAAGGGATGCGGACTTTGCATTAGTGCCTGTCCTAAAAATATTTTGCAGTTAGCGAAAGACAAAATCAATAAAAAAGGCCATCATCCTGCTGAACTTACAGATGAAGAACAGTGCATCGGCTGTGCTTCCTGCGCAATGATGTGCCCCGATTGCATAATAAAGGTTGAAAGGTAAGGTGAGACTTATGGCAGATAAAGTTTTAATGAAAGGCAATGAGGCTATTGCCGAGGCTGCTATTATTGCCGGCTGCCGTCATTATTTCGGATATCCGATTACTCCTCAGACAGAGGTTGCGGCTTACATGGCAAAGAAAATGCCTAAAATCGGTGGATGTTTTCTTCAGGCAGAAAGCGAAATTGCGGCAATAAATATGGTTTACGGCGTTTCCGCAACGGGAAAACGCGTTATGACATCTTCATCAAGCCCCGGAATTTCTCTTAAAAGCGAGGGCCTTTCATACCTTGCAGGTTGCGACCTTCCCGCACTCGTAGTCAATGTTCAGCGCGGTGGCCCGGGTCTTGGCGGTATTCAGCCCTCACAGTCCGACTATTTTCAGGCAACAAGAGGCGGCGGACACGGCGATTTCCGCATGATAGTTTTAGCCCCCGCATCAGTTCAGGAAATGGCAGAGCTTACAGTTAAAGGCTTTGACCTTGCAGATAAATACAGAATGACGTCAATGATTCTTGCAGACGGTACAATGGGTCAGATGATGGAGCCTGTTTCTCTTGATTTTGACATAGAGCCACCGGTTGAAAAGCCTTGGGCAACAACGGGAACAAAAATGGAAAGAGAGCATAATATTGTAAACTCTCTCTCTCTTGTTCCCGAAGAACTTGAAGTTCTTAACTTAAAGCGTTATGAAAAATACAAAATAGTTGAAGAAAATGAGACTATGTATGAAGAATACATGGTAGACGATGCTGATATTGTAATTGCCGCTTTCGGTATTGCCGCCCGTGTTTCAAAGAATGCGGTCAACGAGGCAAGAAAGCAGGGTATAAAGGTCGGTCTTATCCGCCCCATAACCCTTTGGCCGTTCCCGAAAGCACCATTTGAAAAAGCGGCAGAGCATGCAAAGAATTTTATTTCTGTTGAGCTTTCAATGGGACAGATGATTGAAGATGTGAAGTTAGCAACAAAATGCAAGTGTCCGGTAACACTTTGCAACAGAGTAGGCGGTATGATTCCCAGTCCTGAACAGGTACTTAAAGCAATTACAGACATTCACAACGGAGGTGTTAAATAATGGCAGTAGTATTTGATAAACCCCACGCACTCACTGATGCACCGCTCCATTATTGCCCTGGCTGCACACACGGTATCGTTCACCGTCTTGTAGCAGAGATTATTGACGAATTAGGCATTGAAGGCAGAACAATAGGTATTGCTCCCGTTGGCTGTTCAGTTATGGCTTATAATTATTTTAACTGTGATGTTATTGAGGCAGCTCACGGCCGTGCTCCTGCGGTTGCAACTGGCGTTAAGAGGTCAGACCCTGAAAATCACGTTGTATTTACATATCAGGGCGACGGCGACCTTGCATCTATCGGTATGGCTGAAACTGTTCACGCGGCAGCCCGAAATGAGAATATAACTGTTATTTTCATCAACAATGCAATTTACGGTATGACAGGTGGTCAGATGGCTCCCACATCTCTTCCCGGTCAGGTTACACAGACATCCCCCTACGGCAGAGATACAAACCATTGCGGTTTTCCTATTAAGGTTTGCGAAATGCTCTCAAACCTTGACGGCCCTGAGTACCTTGAAAGAGTTACTGTTAATAATGTTAAAAACGTAAGAGCCGCTAAGAAAGCTATTAAAAAGGCTTTTCAGAATCAGCTTGACGGCAAGGGCTTTTCTCTTGTTGAGGTTGTTTCGACCTGCCCCACAAACTGGGGTATGACTCCCGAGTCGGCGCTTAAATGGGTTGAGGAAAAAATGATTCCCTATTACCCCTTGGGCGTTTACAAGGACAGAAGTGCAGAAAAGGAGGCCCAGTAATTATGAGTACAAAGCAATTCTTATTTTCAGGCTTCGGCGGGCAGGGTATTCTGTTCGCAGGTAAATTCCTTGCCTACAAAGGTCTTATTGATGATAAGCAGGTTTCATGGCTTCCGTCATACGGACCTGAAATGCGCGGCGGTACAGCTTCCTGTTCAGTAATCGTAAGCGATGAACCCGTAGGCTCGCCCATAGTTTCAAAGCCCGATATGCTCATAGCAATGAATTTGCCGTCACTTGACAGATATGAAAGCTCAGTTGCTCCCGGCGGAGTTATCTTTGCAGATTCAACTCTTATCGAAAGACAGGTAAACCGTGACGACGTTACTGTTTATTATATTCCTGCAACAAGACTTGCAAGCGAAAACGGAATGCCCACTCTTGCCAATATGATAATTATCGGTAAAGTTCTTAAAGTGCTGGGCGATTTTGATGAAGCATCAGTTCGTGCAACACTGGGAAAGGTTATTTCAGCAAAGCGTGCAGATATGCTTGAGGTAAACCTTAAAGCAATGCAGCTTGGCGCAGATTACGAATAAAGGAGAATTGACTATGGAAATCAAATTTATAAAAGCAGACACATTAAAAGCAAAACCCGATCCTGCTACTCTCGGTTTCGGTAAAATTTTTACAGACTATATGTTCGTTATGGATTGGAATATAGACACAGGCTGGCATGATGCCAGAATAGTTCCCTTTGGTTATCTTTCAATTCACCCCGCTTCAACCTGCCTTCATTACGGTTCTGAAATTTTTGAGGGACTCAAAGCATATAGGCGCGCAGACGGCAAGGTTCAGCTTTTCAGACCTATTGAAAATATCCGCCGTATGAACAATTCGGCAGACCGTCTTTGCCTTCCCACAATTCCTGAGGATTTGGCTTTGGAAATTTACACAAAGTTTGTTGAGATTGAAAAGGATTGGACACCGAGTGCCGAGGGCACATCACTTTATATTCGCCCGTTTATGATAGGCAATGATGAGTCTTTGGGCGTTCATGCTGTTCACAATGCAACATTTATGATTATTGCTTCACCCGTTGGCTCATATTATAAAGAGGGTATTAACCCCGTTAAGATTATGATTGAGTCTGAGGATGTTCGTGCAGTAGTCGGCGGCACAGGCGAGGCAAAATGCGGCGGTAACTATGCCGCATCTAACAGAGCAGGCGAGCGAGCAGAGAAGAAGGGCTATTCACAGGTGCTTTGGCTTGACGGCGTTGAAAGAAAATATATTGAAGAAGTAGGCGCTATGAATGTTATGTTCAAAATCAACGGTGAGGTTGTGGCTCCCATGCTTACAGGCTCAATTCTTCCCGGCATTACAAGAAAATCCTGCCTTGAAGTTTTAAGACACGAAGGCTACAAGGTTGTTGAAAGAAGAATTTCTGTTGACGAGTTAGCAGAAGCCATGCAGAACGGCACTCTCGAAGAGGCTTGGGGCACAGGCACGGCGGCAGTTGTTTCACCTATCGGCGAGCTTTGCTACAAGGATATGATTTATACCGTAAACGACGGAAAAATCGGCGAGGTTACTCAGCACCTTTACGATACCCTTACAGGTATTCAGTGGGGCAAAATTGAGGACACCTACGGCTGGATTGTACCGATTGACTAACTCGTTTCAAAATAGTTTAAGGGCGGAGAAAAATCTCCGCCATTTTTTGTATGCAAATACCTTTGCTTTATTGATTTTTTCTTGTTAAAGAATATAAAATATGTTAAAATTTATGTATAGCAAAAATAAATGGAGATGAAGAAAAAGTTGAAAGAAAAAAAGCATTTATTCAGAAGATTTTTATATTATTACAGACCCCACAGAAAAATATTTTGCGCAGATATGGCTTCGTCAATGCTTTTGTCGCTGATTGGAATAATTTATCCCATCATTACCCGTAAAATGCTCAACGATCTTATTCCAAACAGAAATTACAAGCTTGTTGTGGTTTTCGGGGCAGTTCTTTTGGGTATTTATTTTGTGAAAATGCTGCTGAATTTCTTTGTTCAGTATTACGGTCACATAATGGGCGTAAGAATGCAGGCGCAAATGCGTTCAGATATGTTTAATAAGCTTGAAAAACTGCCGTTCAGCTTTTTCGATAACAACGAAACGGGAAAAATAATGTCAAGAATGACAAACGATTTAATGGATATTTCTGAGCTTGCGCACCACGGACCTGAAAACCTCATTATTTCTACTGTTTCCGTTATTATTGCATTCACATATTTGAGTACTATTAACATTTATCTTGCACTGATATCTTTCGTATGCGTGCCGTTTTTGGTAATAATTTCAGCAAAGCTTCGCAAAAAAATGCGCAATGCTTTTATGGAAAGCCGAACCTCAACTGCCGAAATAAATGCCTCTCTTGAAAGCAGTATTTCGGGTATAAGAGTGACTAAATCCTTTAACAATTCCGAAGAAGAAAGAAAAAAGTTTGAGATAGGCAACAAAAAATTCGTAAGGGCAAGGAAAGATGCCTACAAGGCAATGGGTCAGTTCCATTCGGGAAACACTTTTGTTACAGACATTTTCAATGTAATTGTGCTTATTGCCGGCGGTTTGTTTTTGTATAAAGGCAAAATAAATTTGGGCGATTATTCCGCATTTATTATCTCAATCAATATGTTCGTCTATCCAGTTCTCAATTTAATAGGCTTTATGGAGCAGTATCAAAACGGTGTTACTGGCTTTGAAAGATTTATTGACATTATGGATGAAAAAGTTGAAGAGGACAGCGAAAATGCAACAGATGCAGGCGTTCTTTCAGGCCGAATTGAATTTAAAAATGTAACCTATGCTTACGACGGCGAAAATGAAGTTTTAGACAATGTGAGCTTTGTTGTGGAAAAGGGCGAAAAATTTGCCCTTGTGGGCCCGTCAGGGGGCGGCAAAACAACAATTTGCCATTTAATACCGCATTTTTATGATATTGAAGACGGTGAAATTCTAATTGACGGTAAAGAGATAAGCACACTCACCCGCGCATCCCTCAGAAGAAATATAGGTATTGTTCAGCAGGATATTTACCTGTTCAACGCCTCAGTAAAAGATAATATTCTTTACGGACGACTCGATGCAACAGACGAAGAAGTCATTGAAGCCGCAAAAATGGCAAGCATTCACGATTATATTATGTCTTTGCCAAACGGTTATGACACGGTTATCGGCGAGCGGGGAGTGCGTCTTTCGGGAGGGCAAAAACAGCGCCTTTCAATTGCACGGGTGTTCCTTAAAAATCCGCCGATTTTAATTCTTGACGAAGCAACGAGCGCCCTTGACAATACCACGGAGATTTTAATTCAGCAATCCCTTGATAATCTTTGCAAGGGCAGAACAACCTTGGTCGTAGCGCACAGACTTTCAACCATAAAAAATGCAGACAGAATTGCTGTGGTTGCAGACGGAAAAATAAAGGAGCAGGGAACTCACGAAAAGCTGATGTCACAAAACGGAATGTATGCAGACCTTTATAAACTGCAATTCCGTGATTTAGACGCTCAATAGTCAGCCTTAACAAAAAGTCTCTGAAAAATTCCCCCTTTTTTGTGTATGAATTTTGAAGAATTTTGTAAAATCCTATTTCACAAACCGCCTTTGTTATGATATACTATACATAAATTATCTTATGTGTATTAAGGAGGAGAAAACATGGCAACATTTATCAACGAACCATCCCATACCTTTAACGAATACCTTTTGATTCCAGGGTATTCAGACAGTTCGTGTATTCCTGCAAATGTATCACTTAAAACGCCTCTCGTAAAATTCAAAAAAGGCGAAGAATCTGCAATCACAATGAACATTCCCCTCGTTTCTGCTATTATGCAGGCGGTTTCGGGTGACAGGCTTGCAGTGGCGCTTGCAACTGAAGGCGGTGTTTCGTTTATTTACGGCTCACAGTCAGTTGAAGATGAAGCGGCAATGGTAGCCCGTGCTAAATCTTACAAAGCAGGCTTTGTTAAGAGTGATTCAAATGTTAAACCCGATGACACACTGGGCGATATTGTTGAGCTTACAAAGAAAACAGGTCACTCAACAATAGCTGTAACTGAAGACGGCACGCAGGACGGCAAGCTTCTAGGCATAGTTACGAGCCGTGATTACAGAGTCAGCAGAATGAGTCCTGATGTTCCCGTCAGCGAATTTATGACTCCCTTTGATAAGCTTATCTGGGCTAAGGAAGGCACAACTTTAAAAGAGGCTAACGACATTATTTGGGATCACAAGCTTAATTCTCTTCCAATTATTTCCGACGACGGCAAGCTTTGCTATATGGTTTTCCGCAAGGACTATGATTCACATAAGCAAAATCCAAACGAACTTCTCGATGCTCATAAACGTTATATTGTCGGTGCAGGTATCAACACAAGGGACTATGCAGTCCGTGTTCCCGCTCTGATAGATGCAGGAGCAGACGTTCTTTGCATTGACTCTTCAGAAGGATTTTCAGAGTGGCAGAAGCTGACAATTGAATGGATAAGAGAAAATTACGGAGATACAGTCAAAGTCGGCGCAGGCAACGTAGTTGACGCTGACGGTTTCCGTTTCCTTGCTGATTGCGGCGCAGACTTTATTAAGGTCGGTATCGGCGGCGGCTCAATTTGTATAACAAGAGAGACAAAGGGTATCGGCAGAGGACAAGCTACCGCTCTTATCGAGGTTTGCAAAGCAAGAGATGAATACTTTAAAGAAACAGGCGTTTACATTCCCGTTTGCTCAGACGGCGGTATAGTTTATGACCATCATATCACGTTGGCACTTGCAATGGGTGCGGATTTCATAATGCTTGGCAGATATTTTGCACGCTTTGATGAAAGCCCGTCAAACAAAGTAAGCATTAACGGCACATATTACAAAGAGTATTGGGGCGAAGGCAGTGCTAGAGCACGCAATTGGCAGAGATATGACCTTGGCGGTGACAAAAAGCTTTCCTTTGAAGAGGGCGTTGACTCTTACGTTCCTTATGCAGGTACACTTAAAGACAATGTTGCACTGTCACTTAGCAAGGTAAAATCAACCATGTGTAACTGCGGTGCAATGTCAATCCCCGAGCTTCAGCAAAAAGCAAAGCTTACGCTCGTTTCCGCAACAAGCATTGTTGAAGGCGGCGCACACGACGTTATTCAAAAGGACACAACCCCCACTGTAAAATAATTTATCAGGAATATCAGGAGGTAAACTATGGCTTATTTAACCGACATTGAAATTGCACAGCAGTGCAAAATGAAGCACATCAAAGAAATTGCAGAGACTGCTCACGTTGATGAAAAATATCTTGAACAGTACGGCAATTACAAGGCAAAGATCGACCTTTCACTTCTTCGTGAAAGCACAAAAGAAAACGGCAAACTCATTTTAGTCACAGCGATCACTCCTACTCCCGCAGGCGAGGGAAAAACAACTACAACCATAGGCTTGGCAGACGGACTTAAAAGAATAGGTAAAGACGTTGTCGTTGCTCTTCGTGAGCCGTCTCTCGGTCCTGTTTTCGGCGTTAAAGGCGGAGCTGCAGGCGGCGGATATGCTCAGGTAGTTCCTATGGAAGATATAAATCTTCATTTCACAGGCGACTTTCACGCAATAGGTGCGGCAAACAATTTGCTTGCGGCTATGCTTGACAATCACATTCAGCAGGGAAATGCGCTCGGAATTGATGTAAGAAAAATCACTTGGAAGCGCTGCGTTGATATGAACGACAGACAGCTTCGTTTCATTACGGACGGTCTCGGCGGTAAGGCTAACGGCACACCCAGAGAGGACGGTTTTGACATTACAGTAGCATCTGAAATCATGGCTGTTTTCTGCCTTGCAAATTCAATTACAGATTTAAAAGACAGACTTTCAAAGATAATCGTAGGCTACACTTATGACGACAAGCCCGTAACGGCAGGCGATCTCAATGCCGTAGGCGCAATGACAGCTCTTTTAAAGGATGCCTTAAAGCCAAACCTTGTTCAGACACTTGAGGGCACTCCTGCATTCGTTCACGGCGGACCTTTTGCTAATATTGCTCACGGCTGTAACTCTGTAATTGCCACAAAAATGGCAATGAAAATGGGCGACTATGCAGTAACAGAAGCAGGCTTCGGCGCAGACTTAGGCGCAGAGAAATTCCTTGACATTAAGTGCCGTATGGCAGGTCTTACTCCTGATGCAGTAGTAGTTGTTGCAACTGTAAGAGCACTTAAAATGCACGGCGGACTTGATAAGAAAGAGCTTGGCACAGAGGATTTAACAGCACTTGAAAAGGGCATTCCGAACCTTCTTCGCCACGTTTCAAATATAAAGAATGTTTATAAGCTTCCCTGCGTTGTTGCAGTGAATAGATTCCCGACCGATACTGACGCTGAAATTGATTTCATTATCAAAAAGTGCCGTGAGCTGGGTGTTAATACCGTTCTTTCTACTGTTTGGGCAGAGGGCGGCAAAGGCGGCGAAGAGTTAGCGCGTGAGGTTGTCCGTCTTTGCGAAGAGGAGAAGGGAGATTTCACATTCTCTTACAGCGACGATATGACACTTTCAGAAAAAATTGAGGCTGTCGTTAAGAAAGTCTACGGCGGTGACGGCATAAATATCATGCCTAACGCTAAAAAGCAGATAGCACAGCTTGAATCACTCGGTTTCGGAAAATGCCCCGTTTGTATTGCAAAAACGCAGTACAGCTTTTCTGATGACCCCACTAAACTGGGCGCTCCCGAAAACTTTACAGTAACGGTTAAAAATGTTAAGGTTTCGGCAGGTGCAGGCTTTGTGGTAGTTCTTACGGGCGATATTATGACAATGCCGGGTCTTCCCAAAGTTCCCGCGGCAGAAAAAATTGACGTTGACGAGAACGGTAAAATTTCTGGATTGTTCTAATAAAATTTGTCACATTTTAAGAGGGCGGCATTTTAGCTCCGCCCTTTTTATATGTTTAAAGTTAGGTTATGAAGATATGAAACAGCAAAACGAACAAAAACAGTATGAATATTTAACGACAACGCCTGTGTCAAAGCTTGTAATACGGCTCGGAATCCCTACTACGGTAAGTATGCTTGTTACTAACATTTACAATATGGCAGACACTTATTTTGTCGGGAAAATCGGCACAAGCGCCTCGGGCGCAGTCGGAATAGTCTTCGGGCTTATGGCAATTATTCAGGCAGTGGGCTTTATGTTCGGTCACGGCGGCGGAAGTGTTATTTCAAGAAAACTCGGTGCAAAGGATACGGAGCAGGCGACTTGCATTGCATCAACTTCATTTTATCTATGCGCAATTTTCGGTATACTTATTGAGGTATTCGGACTTATTTTCTTAACACCGTTAATGAGGCTTTTGGGCAGTACAGATACAATTTTGCCTTATGCCAAAGAATATGCTGCGTGTATTCTTGTAGCGGCTCCGTTTATGTGCGCTTCATTCGTTCTTAACAATATTTTGCGTTATGAGGGCAAAGCCTCGCTTGCAATGATAGGCTTAGTAACGGGAGGAATATTAAATATTTTCGGTGACTGGCTTTTAATATCAAAAATCCAGATGGGAATAATCGGCGCAGGTATTGCCACCGCCGTTTCACAGGTAATAAGCTTTTCGATTTTGCTGAGCATTTTCTTATTAGGTAAAACAATCAGCAAAATCAAAATAAAAAAAGTGACTTTTAAACTTTCGGTCGTTTCCAATATAATTTTCACGGGGCTTCCCAGCCTTGTCCGTCAAGGGCTTACGTCAATCGCCACTATGGTGCTCAATTCCTGCGCAGGCTTTTACGGAGACCCTGCTATTGCCGCAATGACAATAGTTAATAAGATTTGTTTCTTTGTGTTTGCCATAGGGCTTGGTATCGGTCAGGGCTTTCAGCCCGTTGCGGCATTCAATTACGGCGCAAAGAAATATAAACGAGTTAAAAAAGCATTTTTCTTTACGTTCTTTACAGGTGAAATATTCTTAGGTGTGCTTGCAGTAATTGGAATGCTTATTTCAGGAGCGCTTGTCGGAATTTTCCGTGATGACCCTGAGGTTATACGAATCGGCACATTTGCATTAAGAGTGCAATTGATTTCACTTTTCTTCCAGCCGATTTGTGTTTGCACAAATATGCTGTTCCAAAGCATAGGCAAAAATGTATCCGCCACATTATTAGCAACTCTTAGAAGCGGACTTGCCTTTATCCCTACAATTATTATTCTCACGAAGCTCTACGGACTTTTGGGAGTGGAAATTTCACAAACAGTAGGGGACGTAATAACCTTTATAATCTCAGTACCCTTTGTAATTTATTTCTTTAAGCATTTACCGAAGGAAGACGTTACCGAAACGGTTCAATAAAAATAGAATACAATATAAAAAGCCTCTAAGTTTACTAAAAACGCAGAGGCTTTTTATATTTAACTTTAATCTGAAAGTAACATTCTGTCGTTGTCAAGCTCTTTTCCGACAGATTCTTTAAATTTAAGAAGTAAA
>JAFLUO010000023.1 GCA_022508705.1 Oscillospiraceae bacterium | reverse complement strand
CTGCTGTATCACAATGATTGCCTCCTTTAATTACTTTGCTTTCTCGATAATTTCAACTACACGCCATCTCTTGTCCTTAGACATAGGACGTGTTTCCATCAATAATACTCTGTCGCCGATACCGCATTCGTTATTTTCGTCATGAGCCTTTACTTTAACGGTTCTGTTAACGATTTTGCTGTAAAGCGGATGCTTAACTCTGTCCTTGATTGTTACAACGACTGTTTTATCCATCTTATCGCTTGTTACGATACCAACCTGTGTTTTTCTGAGGTTTCTTTCCATTTTGAACGCCCTCCTTACCTTTAAGCATCGGTGCCGTGAAGCTCAATGTCACGAATAACTGTCTTTACTCGTGCAATGTCTTTTTTAACGGCACTGATACGCATCGGATTTTCGAGTTGGTTGATGGCTTCCTGAAAACGAAGCTTGAAAAGCTCATCTTTTAACTCTAAGAGTTTAGCATCCAACTCTTTGGCGGAAAGTTTTCTTAACTCACTTGCTTTCATTACTGCTCACCACCCTGTTCTTGTTCTGCTTTAGTTACAAACTTGCACTTAATCGGAAGCTTGTTTGCTGCAAGACGCATAGCCTCACGTGCTGTCTCTTCGGGAACACCTGCGATCTCGAACATAACACGGCCGGGCTTAACGACTGCTACCCAATATTCCGGAGAACCTTTACCTGAACCCATTCGAGTTTCAGCAGGCTTCTCTGTAATCGGCTTATCGGGGAATATTTTGATCCAAACCTGACCGCCACGCTTGATGTATCTTGTCATAGCAATACGGGCTGCCTCAATCTGGTTTGATTTAATCCAAGCAGGTTCAAGAGCCACAAGACCATACTCACCGTAAGTAACCTTTGTGCCTCTGGAAGCCTTACCGGTCAAACGTCCTCTCTGGACTCTGCGGTATTTTACTCTTTTCGGTAAAAGCATTATTTTGTGCCTCCTTCCTTGCTGTGCTTACGGTTTTCATGAAGAACCTCGCCGTTGTAGATCCAAACCTTAACACCAAGACGGCCGTAGGTTGTCTTTGCCTCTGCAAAACCGTAGTCAATGTCAGCACGGATTGTCTGAAGCGGAATTGTACCCTCATGATAACGCTCTGTACGGGCAATTTCAGCGCCGCCTACACGGCCGCTAACCTGAACCTTAATACCACGGGCGCCGAGTCTCATTGTTCTGCCGATTGACTGCTTAAGAGCACGTCTGAAAGAAATTCTTCTTTCAAGCTGTGAAGCAATGTTCTCTGCAACGAGCTGTGCGTCAAGGTCGGGCTGCTTGATTTCAACAATATTGATGAAAACTTCTTTGTCGCCGCCGAGCTTTTTCTTGCAAATTTCTTTAAGTCTTTCAATTTCTGCACCCTGACGGCCTATAACCATACCGGGCTTTGCGCAGTGGATGTTAATGCGTACACGCTTAGCATCTCTTTCGATTTCTACCTTAGGAACACCGGCAGGAGCAAGTGTTTCAAGGAGATATTCACGAAGATTGTAGTCTGAAACAAGAGTATCAGCAAAATCTTTCTTGTCAGCATACCAACGTGATTCCCAGTTTTTAATAACACCGATTCTTAAACCGGTCGGATTAACTTTCTGGCCCATTTAACTTTTCCTCCTCCTCGATTATTCCGCTTCCTTAACGGTAAGTGTGATGTGTGATGTCTTCTTGTTGATTCTGTAAGCTCTGCCCTGAGCGCGGGGTCTGATTCTCTTGAGAGTGGGACCCTGATCTACTGAGCAATATGAAACATAGAGTCTTGAAGAATCCATATTATAATTGTTTTCTGCATTTGCCATAGCTGACTTCAAAAGCTTCTCAAGCGGTTCACACGCAGCCTTAGGTGTGTATTTGAGAATTGCCATAGCTTCATCGCAGGGCTTATTTCTGATAAGGTCAAGAACAATCTTTACCTTACGAGGTGCAATGCGCACATAAGTTGCCTTTGCTGTTGCTTCCATTATTTAATACACTCCTTTCGACTTATTTACCGTTGTTTGATGTCTTTGAGCCTGCATGGCCCTTAAATGTTCTTGTGGGAGCGAACTCACCGAGCTTGTGACCTACCATATCCTCGGTAACATAAACCGGAACATGCTTTCTGCCGTCATGAACTGCGAAAGTATGACCTACGAAATCCGGAAAAATTGTTGAGCTGCGGCTCCAAGTTTTTACAACGATTTTCTCGCCGTTTTTGTTCATTTCAAGAACCTTCTTCATAAGGCTTTCTGCAACATAAGGTCCTTTTTTAGTACTTCTACTCAATTTTAACAGCTCCTTTCCGATTATTTAGCGTTACGACGTTTAACGATCATCTTGTTGGAAGCCTTCTTCTTATCTCTTGTCTTATAACCAAGAGCGGGCTTGCCCCAAGGTGTGCAGGGACCGGGACGGCCAACGGGTGACTTACCTTCACCACCGCCGTGGGGGTGATCATTCGGGTTCATTACAGAACCGCGAACTGTCGGTCTGATGCCCATGTGACGTGTACGGCCTGCTTTACCGATCTTAACGTTTTCATGATCTGTATTGCCTACTGTTCCGACTGTTGCCATGCAAAGTGCGGGAACATTTCTAAGCTCGCCTGAAGGAAGTCTTAAAAGAGCGTTGCCGTTCTCTTTAGCCATAAGCTGTGCTGCATTACCTGCTGCTCTTGCTAACTGACCGCCTCTGCCGGGGTAAAGCTCTACGTTGTGTACGAATGTACCTGTGGGGATGTTTGTAAGGGGAAGTGCGTTGCCGGGCTTAATGTCAGCGCCTGCGCCTGCTTCAACCTTATCGCCAACCTTGAGACCAACGGGAGCGAGAATGTATCTCTTTTCGCCGTCTTCATACTGAATGAGAGCGATATGAGCTGATCTGTTGGGATCGTACTCTACTGTTAATACTGTTGCTGAAATATCTGTCTTATCTCTCTTGAAGTCGATAATACGATATTTTCTGCGGTTTCCGCCACCCTTGTGACGAACTGTAATTCTTCCGTAGCTGTTACGGCCTGCATTCTTCTTAAGAGGAGCAAGAAGACTTCTCTCAGGAGCGACCTTTGAAAGCTCGGAATAATCTGTAACCGACATATTACGTCTGCCGTTTGTTGTCGGCTTAAAGACTTTAATCGACATTTCTTTCAACTCCTTATCTGTTTTGTTTGGGGAGGGCAGTTTTTACTGCCTTACGGGAAGCTTTGCGGAGTATGTCGAAACTCCATACCTTACCGCCCGTAGTTATTACATCATACCATCGAAGAATTCGATTGTCTTGGAATCCTCTGTAAGAGTAACAATAGCCTTTTTCCAAGCTGATGTGTAGCCTTCAAAACGGCCGTAACGGCGAAGGTGACCTTTAACATTTAATGTGTTAACCTTTTCAACCTTTACACCGAAAAGCTGTTCAACAGCCTTTTTGATGTCAATCTTAGTTGCGTCCTTTGCAACCTTGAATGCATACTTCTTATCTGCAACGCCCATCATGCTTTCTTCTGTGATAACGGGTGCGAGAATGATTTCCTGTGCAAGTTTCATTATGCGTATACCTCCTCGATATTGGAAGCTGCATCCTTGAGAACTACGATTTTGTCGCAGTTAAGAATGTCATATACGTTAAGAGTGCTAACGAGTGTTGTCTTAACACCTGCAATGTTTCTTGCACTCTTGTAGATAACATCGTTTTTCTCAGGAAGAACGATAAGAGTTTTCTTGCCTGCGCCGATAGCGGAAAGAACTGCAACAACATCCTTTGTCTTGATTGCATCCATCTCGAGAGAGTCAAGAACGATCATCTCGTCAGCCGCAACCTTTGATGAAAGAGCAGACTTCATAGCAAGTCTTCTTACCTTTTTGTTTATTGAGAAGCCGTAATCTCTGGGCTTCGGGCCGAGTGCGATACCGCCGTGGTACCACTGGGGAGCTCTTGTTGAGCCCTGTCTTGCACGGCCTGTTCCCTTTTGACGCCATGGCTTTTTACCGCCGCCTGACACCTCAGAACGAGTGAGAGTTGACTGAGTGCCCTGGCGCTGATTTGCCAAGTAATTTACTACAACAAGATGCATAGCGGACATATTGGGCTCAATAGCGAAAATGCCGTCGCTCAATTCAATGTCAGATACCTTCTTGCCTTTCATATCAAGTACTGATAATTTAGCCATTTCTTTCAACTCCTTTCTGATTATTTAACAGTGTCTTTAATGACTACGATACCGCCCTTGGGGCCGGGAATAGCGCCCTTGATTGCGATAAGATTGTTTTCAGCATCTACTTTTACGATGTCAAGGTTCTGAACAGTAACTCTCTCTGCACCGAGGTGACCTGCCAGCTTCTTTCCCTTGAATACTCGTGACGGATCTGAGCAAGCGCCCAAAGAACCTGCGTGTCTTGCAACGGGACCTGTACCGTGGGTTTCTTTAAGTCTGGAGAAGTTCCAGCGCTTAATAGCACCTGCTGTACCCTTACCTTTGCTGGTACCGACAACGTCAACTCTGTCGCCTGTTGCAAATGTGTCAGCCTTTAATACATCGCCTACATTAACTGAATCTGTGTCCTCAAGTCTGAATTCTCTGAGAACCTTTTTGGGAGCAACGTCAGCCTTCTTGAAGTGACCTGCCTGAGGCTTGTTCACTCTCTGAACTTTAACGTCACCGAAACCGATCTGAACTGCGGCATAGCCATCGTTCTCAACGGTTTTCTTCTGCACTACCGTGCAGGGACCAGCTTCAACTACTGTTACGGGGATTACTTTACCCTTTTCGTCGAAAAGCTGTGTCATACCGATTTTTTTACCGATAAGACCTTTTTTCATTGTATTTTCCTCCTTTGGTTATTGGTCGGTTTCCCGACTTGACCGTAAAGCGTTTCGTTACGAGATTAAATTACTTAATTTCTACTTCAACGCCTGCGGGAAGCTCAAGACGTGTAAGAGCCTCAACAGTTTTGTTTGAGGGTCTTAAAATGTCGATAAGCCTTTTGTGTGTTCTCTGCTCAAACTGTTCACGGCTGTCCTTGTACTTGTGAGTAGCACGAAGGATTGTAACCTTCTCAATTTCCGTGGGAAGCGGAACGGGACCTGAAACCTGAGCGCCTGTACGCTTTGCAGTTTCAACGATCTTTTCTGCTGCCTTGTCTACGATGTCATGGTCGTAGCCTTTAAGTCTGATGCGGATTTTCTTACCTTTTGTTGCTGCCATTTTGTTTCCTCCTAAATTACTGGGCACGCTTTTTTGTTTGCAACCTGGCCGGGTGTTTCAACCATGCCATTTTAAAAACCGAAAAGCGGTAAATCTTTTCGGACGGCGCAAAAAAGCGCAGAATGTTCCTGCAAGTGCCGAAAGGTGCTGTTGGGTGGACACACTTTCGGTTTTAGAACACTATTGGTCGCCCGATTTTAAATCAGACATACTCCGCGGTAATTCCCTGCATCTTATGTACAGCCACCTACCGCTTCAACGCATATCGCACCTACGACCGGGCATAAAACGCCCATACCCGCAGAATGCTTTAGTATTCTACCATACGTTTAGTGAAATTGCAAGAACTTTTTTGAAAAAATTTGTAAAAAATACAGATTTTTATAAATATGGAATTTATACACTATATATTGTGGTCACAACGCATAAAAATCCACAACTCACCCTGGTGTTCCAAGATAAAAAGCACCGCTTTTGTTTTTTTATATGTTTTTCATACTATATATAATAAAATATATATTATTAAAAATGGGACAGAATAACTGTCCCATTTCTCACCGTGCAGAGCGATAAATTCTTCGGTCTGTCTTATTTTCATAATAATTTATAAGGTGCATTCCAATGCTCCGAGAGTCACACTCCATATCACGAATAATTTTAATGTCACGGCTCGCTTCATAATACCGAATTCCGTCAAGTTCGCTTAACTTACCGGAGAGCGCCGTTGCTCGCTTCCTGAGCTCGTCCGCACAAACTATGTACTCTTCTCCAAGTTCCCGTAAAGTCATAATTTCCTCCTTCCTATCGAACAAACGTTCGATAGGATTATAATATCCTAAAGGGAACTTGTTTGCAATATTCTGCATTTTTACATTGTACGCAATTACGGACAGTTTCAAAATTCTTTTCTTGACACCGAGCGCAGATGCCTTATTTTATTGCGTTTTTTAATTTCTACTTTAATTCTACCTCGATTTTCTTGATAACTCAGAGTCGTTCTGCTATAATTCAACTACAAACTCAGCATATTCTAACGGAGAGGAGCAGTACACGGGCAGTTATCTTTTTTAAGATTATTTTCCTGCTTAGTGTATTTTGACATTAAATATGGATAATTACAAATTCGGCAACGCTTTGTGCAGGCTCAGAGAAGAAAAAGGAATGACACAAAAAGAGCTTGCGCAAATTCTTGATGTTTCCGACAAAGCGGTATCGAAATGGGAAAACGGTCAGGCGATTCCGAGAATTAACGTTCTTGAAAAAATCGCTGAGATTTTTGATACCTCTGTTGAAGATTTGATTTCAACGGGAAAAAGTAATGTTAAAAGAATTTACATACATAATAATTACGGTTCTGTTATTCATGTTAAATCCAAAGAAACTGTAACAAGTATTACAACCGACGACTGTAAATGGATTGAAATTCCGCAAACCGCCAACGAATACGAACTTGTCGTATACGGCGAGTTGAATTTAACCGATATTTATAACGACTTACCCGAAACTCCTTCAGACAAGCCTAAATCACTGAAAGAGCGGATAATAGACAAGGGCATTTCTAAGGGTCTGAAACTCGTATCAAATCTTATTGAACGAAATGTTATACAAACCAAATGCACATACCGTCTTTCCAATATTTTAAGCGACTGTAAAATTTCTGTTGACTGTGAGGCTTTTTCAATCGGTGACAGAATGTGGATACTTGACGATATTTGTATTTCGTATCCAAAACTCGTTTGTGACGGCTGTAACCAAGTCTTAACAAACGCAGTCTGCATTAACTATACGCAAATAATGAAATCATTCAAAAAATCCGCCTTGACAAGCGAATTAGGCATTTCAATCCCCTTTATGCTCCTTGCCTACCCCATAAGGAAAATGTACTTTAAAAGCGTTTTGAAGCCAAAGGGCTTGATAAAATTTATAAACAAAGCAGACTATTACATTGAAAAAGAGGAAAAAGCCAAAAAGAAACGGGAAAGAACCAAGCACCCGATAATCAAGTCATTTTTCATCATTATTTTCGCAATTATTGCTTTATTTGCAATAGACACATACTTTGACATACAAAATGTTGAGACAGACAAGCCCGTTTTGGTGTCCGCAGATTTAAGTAGAATTGAATTTTACCGTGAAGATTACGTTAGAATAGATGAGTTGCCGTATGATGCTAAGCCTGATAAAAAAGCAGGCATAGAAATTTGGCACGATGCACGTACGGAAGGACTTTCAAAAACCGATCAGTATCTTGAAGACAATAAAGCCACCGTTTATATCGATTCGCAGGGCAATAAATACCTTTGGCTTGTTTTAAATTACACCGATACAATAATCGGGGACGATGGATATAAAGATTATGAGGATTTTGAAGAGCACTTATGCTACAAGCAGGTTACTGAATAATATATAGTATAGAAGTATAGAAAAAAGCCATCGTTTTCGATGGCTTTTAATTTTTTAATTAAATTTCATCTTATCAGACGATTATATCCACTCTTTAATAATTTCGGGGGATTTAAACACCTCGTCAATTTTTTTAACAAATGGAATCAAAAGTCCCATATCAACGGCGCGGTGATCGAAAATCAACGTTAACGTCATTTTTCTGCCGATATAAATATTGTCGTTTTCATCAACCATAGGTGTTTTCTGTGCGGCAGAAATTGCCATGGCAACAATCTGCGGAGGAATAATTTCAAGCAATGCGCAGTCGCCGTGCCAATCTCTCCAAAGAGAGCCTAAGTTTGAAACGGTAATCGTGCCCTGCTCAATGTCGTGCTTTGTGAGTCTTTCGGTTTCGGGAATTGCGTAATATTCTTTCTTCGCTCTCCCTGAAAGGTTCTTTACCTTATGCTTTCCCGTTTTTGAGCCGATAAGGCGGCAAACGGTCTGCCCTATTTTACCGTGTTTCAGCGCCGTAAGAGTGTTATCAAGAGAAACCTCATACATAACCTCGTCCATATTGGTATTTTTGGCTCTTCTCATGGTGTCGTGAATAGCCGCATTTATTTCTGTCATTGTTTTGCTGCCCATATCGTGCATGTTAAGCGTCATCATTTCTCCGTTTTCAAATGTAACCGGCATTGAAATGTCAATATTTTCAAAGGTTTCAAGTCTGCCGCGGACTAACTTTCTGTTAAAGTGAATGTGGCTGTTCATTATAGGGCAAGCCTTAATACCCTCCACAATCACGCGAAGCATTGCCGTGTTAACTGAGATTTTGTCAACACCTGTTTTGCCTTGATTTATCTCTTTTATAACGTCAAGAAAACCGCTTACGTCCGCCTCATAAGTAAAGCCTGCGTGGGGAATCGCCTCCCAGCTTTCAGAGGTCATATTAGACACGATTTTTCTTGCGATTCCAAAATGTTCCGTTTTAATGAGTTTCATTTTATTGCCTTCTTTGCCGTGAATTTAAACATTAAAAGAAATTTTATCACACGGTAAATAAATATTCAACAGGAAATTTAGTTTTAACGATATTTTTTGATACATAAATGTAGGGGCGGTTCCCCTGAACCGCCCGTTAGTTTAACATTGATTTAAATGTATTTCGGGCGGGTGTAGGCACCCGCCCCTACAAATTCATTAAAACTGTCAGCTAATTTTTAATCAGCGTTTTCTTCTTCGATCTTATCAATAATATCCTGCGGGATTGCCTCGCCGTGCTTAACAACCAAAATGCAGATAGCCGAAAGGATAAACGCTACGGGGCAATAGTAGAACAGCGACATATATGTTCCCGTGAACATACGGACAATACCGTAAACTATGGGAGTTGCAATCTGTGCTGAGAACGTTGCCGTGTAATAATATCCTGTAAACGTGCCGACTTTATCAATACCGCCGATTTCAAGAACAAGCGGAAGAGTATTAACTGTAATAAACATGTTAGCGGCACCGCCAACAATAAGTGCTACCCAAATAAGCGCACCGCTGAGAGCCTCAATGCCGGCAATCTGTGCCCCGAGGTAAGCGCCGAAGGCTACAATGAAAATAACGAGTCCGCAGAGAATTGTTTTCTTTCTGCCGAGCTTTTTGCCCAAATAACCCGCCGGAATGGCTGCAACAGCAGAAGCGGCTGCAAATGCGGTTGTCATAACCGTTGCCTGAGCGGCAGTTTTGTGAAGAATTTCATCAGCAAACAATGCAAAGAATGTTGTAACAGCGTTTGTTCCGCAGAAGAGGAAGAAAAGACCGCCTAGCATAAATATCAAGCTTATTCTCTCACCCTTTGAGAGCTTTTCTGCTTTTCTCTTTGCTTTTTCTTCTTTTATGGCTTTTCTTTCAGCCTCACGTCTTGCGTTTTCATCGGCAATTTGATTTTGCTCTGCCTTGAGCTTTACTCTGCTGTCCGGCTCCTTAACGAAGAACAAAACAACAAGCATGCCGATTACCATTATAACAGCACCTAAAAGAAAAACGTAGGGGAAGGTAATGTATTCGTCCCAGCCCTCTGCCTTTGAATCAGCACCTGTTGCCGCACAGTAAATAACGGTAACAATAGTACCTGCCACGAGACCCAGTGCACCGCCTATACCGCCCATAAGGTTAATAACGGCGTTGCCTTCTGAGCGCAACTCGTTGGGAGTTAAATCCGGCATGAGAGCAACAACGGGGGCTCGCCACAGGGACATTACAAATACGAACAGAATAATGAACAGCATTGTAAGGGGCAGTGAGCCGACTTTCAGTGCGACAATAGGAATAATGGCAAATAAAATTGCCGAAACGGGAGCACCGTAAATTACATAAGGACGGCGCTTGCCGAAACGTGAATGTGTATTATCCGAAAGCTTGCCGAAGGTAGGCTGGAAGATAACGCCGAAAATATTATCAAAAGTCATAATAATACCGATAAACAAGGGTACCAGCGTTATTCCGCCTGCGGCAGTTGCAACATCCTCACCGTTTGCCTCGGCAAATTTTGCAAGTGTCGGGAAAAGCTCGTTAAGCTTAGCACTCCAGCTTGTGATTATCGAGCTTTCATTAAGAAGCTTGTTAAGAATTTTTGTTATGTACGGATCATAAATCGCCCATGCAATAGATGACGCCAAAAAGCCGAATCCGGTAAGTATGGTATGACCGTAATTGAGCTTGCCGTTATCTTTTGCGCAAAAATATTTGCTGCTCATAGAAATTCCTCCTATATCCTTTAATGACAGTATTATACAACATTTTTACAAAAATAGGAAGAGAAAAAAATCAAGAGGTTTAAGCAGAATTTATACAAATGAAATTTTTGCTTGATTTGAAACAGTAGTGTTTTCAATGGCTAACTGTGTTTTTAGACATCTAATAGCTATGATATTAGTGCATTATTTACAAATTAGGGCATTTTATACAAAAATTGTTAAAAAATTGTTTATGCATTTTTCATAAATATCTTATAAAAAATTTGTAAAAAACGCTTGACAACTAAATTTTAAAGTGCTATTATATAGACACAACAGAAGAAAAGGAGGCGCTCATAATGTACGAATACAAACGTGAGATGCAGCTTATTGAAGAACTCGAAAACGAAAAGTTCTCAATAAAAGCAATCCTCAAGGCAGTTGAGCTTTTAAGCTTAGTTCGCTAAAACTGCCTATTAGCTTTTGTTGTAAAACATTCTTGTGCAGAAAGTTTTTCCCTAATCCCCAACATTTTTCCCTTTCCTTTTTTCATAAATATAACACCCCATTCCCTTTCTGCACAAGAATTTTTATATATAGATTCGGGTTTCCGAATCGTTTCAATGGTTCATAATTTTTCTTTCTATTATATATTTACCCGAAAAGAGGCTGTCTGAAAATTGACAGCCTCTTTTTTTGATTTATACTTTTAAATTTTAAATCATTTGCATCAGATCTATTGACCCTGTGGGGCACGCCTCGTGGCACTTGCCGCAGCCGATACACTTCGAGTAATCAACGTGAGCAACAAAATTTTCAACCTTTACAGCATCATATTCGCAAGCTTTCACGCATTTCATACAGCCGATGCAGCCAACCTTACACTCTTTTCTTGTCTGAGCACCCTTGTCATGATTCTTACAGGTAACCGCCGCAGTGGTTCTGTGAAGCGGAATCATTTCAATAAGACCCTTAGGACAGGTGTGAACGCACATTCTGCAGGCGCGGCACATAAGCGGATTTACTCTTGCCACGCCGTCGCACATATGAATTGCATCGTACGGGCAGGCCGCCTCACAGTCGCCAAGACCTACACAGCCATACACACAGTCTTTCGGGCCGCCGTAAAGCTGAACTGCCATTTTACAGCTGTAAACACCCTGATAAATATATTTTTCCGTTGCATTTCTTCGGTGTCCTTTGCAAAGCACAACCGCCGCTGAGGGTTGAACTGCTCCTGCCTCAACCCCCAAAACACCTGCAATAGCCTTTGCGGTGTCATTTCCGCCGGGAGCGCAAAGAGCCGTATCCTCAGTATCCCCTTTCGAGAGAGCCGCGGCATATCCGTCGCACCCAGAAAATCCGCAGGCACCGCAGTTAGCTCCCGGAAGACATTCGCGGATTTTTTCTGCTTTTTCATCCTTAGGCACTGCCATAATAATTGATGCAATTGCAAGCCCTAAGCCTGCAATCAGACCTATAACCGCAACAATAGCGACTGCAATAACAATTTTCATCATAATCACAGCCCCCTTTAAGCGAACATATTGTCAACAAGTCCCGCAAAGCCTAAAAACGACATTGAAACGAGAGATGCCGAAACAAGAGTTATAGGAAGTCCCTGTAAGGATTTGGGAATATCGCATCCTTCAAGCCTTTCACGAACACCTGCAAACATAACCATTGCAACCAAAAAGCCGATACCGCCGCCAAGAGAATAAACCATGGACTGCCAGAAGTTATAGCCGTTGTCAATATTCAGAAGAACAACGCCCAAAACCGCACAGTTCGTAGTTATGAGGGGTAGGTAAATTCCCAAGGCATTGTAAAGGGAAACCATATATTTCTTCAGTACGATTTCAACAAGCTGAACCAGCGCCGCAATAACGAGAATGAATACTATCGTCTGCAAATATTCCATATTGTTAGCTCTGAGCAAAAGGTTTATGGGGTATGTAACGGCAGTGGCGAGAACCATAACGAAAATAACCGCTCCGCTCATTCCCGCAGCCGTTTGCACTTTTTTGGAAACGCCCAAAAACGGGCAAATGCCAAGAAACTTGCTGAGAATAAAGTTATTTGTAAGTATTGCGGTGAGAAGTAAAGATAATGCTATTTTCATTATGCGTCTACCTCCTCACAAGTTTTACCGTCGGCAATCAGCGCACAGTTCGCCGCCATGGGGCAGGTGTCACAACCGTTGATTTCAGCCTTAGGTTTACCGTTTCTTTCCGCAAGCTTATTGGAAAGAGCTATCAATATGCCAAATACGAAAAATCCGCCGGGTGCCAATACAAAAATAGTAAGGGGATTTTCGCTCAAGAACGGAATTTTAAATCCGTTAAATGTAATATCACTGCTAAATACAGCCAATAAATCTTTTATTCCGGAAAGGAATGTGCCTGAGCCTAAAATTTCACGGACCGTACTCATAAGGAAAAGCGCCGCCGTAAAGCCTATTCCCATTCCCAGTCCGTCAAGGGCGGATGCCAAAACCGCATTTTTTGAAGCAAACGCCTCTGCTCTGCCTAAAATTATGCAGTTAACTACTATCAACGGCAAATAAACGCCGAGAGCAGAGTCAAGAGCCGGAACAAACGCTTTTACCATAAGCTGAATTATTGTAACGAATGATGCAATAATTACTATATATGCAGGGATTCTGACTTTTTGCGGAATTACCTTTCGCAAAGCGGAAATTACAATGTTGGAGCAAACTAAAACTGCCGTTGCCGCAATTCCCATGCCGATAGCACTTGCAACGGACGTTGAAACCGCAAGCGTCGGGCACGTTCCCAGCACTAATCTAAAAACGGGGTTTTCAGCAATAAGCCCTTTTGTAAACTCCTTGCCAAGTGTTTTTTTCTCAGCCATTGCTCTCACCTCCCACAGCGTTTTCAACAATATTTGTCGCCTTATTTACACAGCGAGTTACCGCATTTGACGTAATGGTAGCACCCGTAAGCGCTTGAATTTCATTGTCTGCCGAAGCATTTTTTGAAGCTGTAAGCTCGCCTTTTTTGCCTGCAAATTCATTTCTGAATTCGTCTTTTTTTGCGTTCATGCCAAGGCCCGGTGTGTCGTCAATAGTAAGTATTTCAATGCCTGTAATTTCTCCGTCGGCGGAAAAGCCTGTCATAACCTGGATAGTGCCGCCATAGCTTTTATCCTCGGTTGTTACGGCAAAGCCTACCGTGTTTCCGTCCTTGTCCTTCGCTTCAAAATAAATATTACCGTCTTTGTCTGTCTTTTCTTCAAAGTCTGACGCATCTTTGCAAACTCTGAGGCGTGCTTCCGATGCCGATTTAGCGGCAACCTCTTCTATTTTTTTCTCTGTAACGGAGTTTGTAAATCCTAAAAGAGCAGTAGCAACAGCACAGATTACAAAAAGCGAAACCGTAGGAATTAAAATCTCTTTTAAACTGAATTTTTTCATTTTCCTTCAGCCTCCTTTACTTTTTTAGGAGTACCGAAAGGCTTCGGAGTTGTTATATGCTCAATGAGAGGCACTAAAATGTTCATAATGATAATCGAGAACGAAACGCCTTCTGGAAGATTTCCGAAAACTCTTATAAGCGATGTCAACAGTCCGCAACCCACAGCATAAAGGATTTTACCCCTCGTTGATACTGGCGAGGTGGTGTAATCCGTTGCCATGAAAACAGCGCCTAAGACCAGTCCGCCTGCCATAAGCTCGTAAAGTACATATTCAAAATTACCTTTACCTGCTATCAGCATTATTACAGCAACTGTGCCTATGTAAAATACGGGAATATGCCATGAAATTACACGTCTTACAAGAAGATAGATAAATCCGATTATAAGAGCCGCAATGCAAACCTCGCCTAAAGCACCGCCGCGAAGTCCCAGGAACATTCCAAGTAAGCTTTGTTCTGGCATAGCACCTGATTTCAGCGATGCCAGCGGAGTTGCGCTTGTTAAAGGAATTGTGGAAACAAGCGGTTCCGGGTACGATCCCATTTTTGACGGGAAAGAGGACATAAGCACAATTCTGCCGATAAGCGCAGGATTTACAAAATTCTGCCCTATTCCGCCGAAGAACTGTTTTGCAATTACTATTGCAAAAAAATCGCCGATAATTACCATCCACAAAGGCAAAGTTGCAGGAACGTTAAAGGCAACAAGAAGCCCCGTTACAACTGCAGACAAGTCGCTTATTGTATTGTGACGCTTCATAACCCGTCTGCAAACATATTCAAACGCAACGCAGGAGATAACAGAAACTGCCGAGAGAATAAGCGTTCTTACGCCGAAAATTATGTACGCCGCAACAAGGGAGGGGATAAGAGCAATTATTACGTCAAGCATTATTCCGCTGGAAGTCTGCCTTGAGCGGAAGTGCGGAGAAGCACTAACCGTGAGTTTTTGTTTGAGTTCGCTCATTTTGTCTGTGCCTCCCTTATAATTGATTTCGCCAATCTCATATGCTGAACAAGAGGTTTGCCTGCTGGGCAGGAGTATGCACACGAACCGCACTCCATACACACAAGCGTGCCTGCATGCTTTAACCTTTCAACATTCTTTCTCTTTGCAAATCTTACAATGTTTGTGGGAACAAGCCCCATAGGGCAAGCCTCATGGCATTTGCCGCAACGGATACAGTCTGTTTCCTGCTTAACTGCCAGCGCGCCTTTTTTAGTTTTTGTGAAGGCAAGAAGAGCGTTGTTGCCCTTTAATGTGGGATAATCCGTGCTTGAGAGCGCCATACCCATCATAGGTCCGCCGCAAACTATCTTTTCAGGTTCACCGTCAAATCCGCCGCAAAAATCAATTATGTAATCCATCATTGTGCCTACGGGCACTCTGATGTTTTTAGGCTCTTTTATAGCCGAGCCGTCAACCGTCATACTGCGTGAAACGAGCGGTTTACCCGTTTTTAAATATCTGCCCACAAAGGCAATACTTGCAACGTTCATTACAACACAGCCCACATCTGACGGCAATTTTCCGGGCGGAATTTTTCTGCCTGTGGCGCTTTGAATAATCATTTTTTCAGCGCCCTGCGGATACTGCGATTTCAATATCATAATCTTAACTTTATCACCGCTGCCGTTATCGTGGTCGGCAATCTCCTTGAGAACCTTTATCGCCTTCGGCTTGTTGTTTTCAACCGCAATTATTACGCTTTGAATGTTAAGATATTTTGCAACAGCATTAACACCTTCCAAAATATCGTCGCCGTGCTCTAAGCACTCACGATAGTCAACGGTGATAAAGGGCTCACATTCCGCCGCATTGATTATGAGTGTGTCTATTTTAGCATTCTGCGGAAGATTTAACTTAACGTGCGCAGGAAAGCCTGCTCCGCCAAGACCGACAAGTCCTGACTCTCGCACCGCTTTGATGAAAGATTCTGTATCGTGAACCTCAGGCGGTGCAAAATCTGCCTCTGTGTCCGTGCCGTCGCTTTCAATTACGACTGCTTTGGAAATAGCACCAGAAGCTAAACGCACATCTTTTATCTCCTTAACCGTTCCTGACACGGACGCGTAAATAGGTGCGCTGACGTAATTTTCACTGTCTCCTATTTTATCCCCGACCAAAACGCTGTCACCAACTGCGACAGTCGGTATGCAAGGTGCGCCGATGTTCTGCTGCATTGCAATAGTAACAAACGGCGGTGTAGGTATTCTGACGACCGGCATTTCGGCAGTGTTCTTAAAATGAGCAATGTCAATTCCGCCTCTGCCTTTTTTGACCGGCTTTAAAATTCCCTTCACTTTCCCATCTCCTTTGAAAAAAGTTTCTCTAATCCATTGAAATACGGTATTGCGGCTTTGAGTATCGCTCCCGTAATAACACCCGTAACTACCGATACAACAAGCAGTACGGGGGCATATCCGAAAACGGCGGTTGAGCCAACCGTAATAAAAGATACAATAAGCTGCCCTGTGTTATGACAGACCGCTGAAAGCACCCCGGCGCCGATACAACCTATCCGCTTAATTCGCCTTAAGACTATTAACATACAAATTCCGCTTAAGAAGCCGCCTGCAAGGCTCATAAGTCCTGCCACAGCGCCTCTTGTTAAAAATGCGAAAAACGCTTTTGCAACCACAATAAACAAGGTTTGCGGAACGCCTAAGCTCATTGCGGAAAACATAACGATTATATTTGAAAATCCGGGCTTTGCCCCTGGCGGCAAAAAAGCAAATGTAGGCAAAAAGCTTTCAAGAACCGAAAGGACGACAGAAAGAGACGTAAAAAGCGCCGTGACCGTTAATTTTTGAATTTTCGCACTTTTCATATTAACCCGTCACCGCCTTTGGCGCATTTTTGTCGTTCCCGACGATTTCAACGGATACTCTGTTAGGCACGCAGACCGCTGCCTGCCCCTTTTTTGAAAGATGCCCCGCATTTACACAAATTTTATCGTGACAGGTTGAATTTTCAACGTAAATTTCACCGCAGCCATAGACTACTGAAACACCGTTAACGGAAATTTCAGTTTTTTCGTCACTTTCAAGGTTTACAGTCTTATATTCTTTTCCGTCAATACGGATTACGGCAGTTTTCCCGATTTCGTTTGAGCGAAAAGCCAAAAGCAAAACCGCCGCAAGTATTATAACGGCAATAATTATTAAATCCTGCAAAGTAATGAGTTTTTTCACATTAATTGACCTCTACAAAACTTACCGAAAAGCTGTCATCTACAAGGTGGAATTTACCCTGGAGTGTGCTTGAAATTATCACACTCTTATCCTTTTTCACAATAATAAACTCCGCGTTTTCTTGCTTTGCTAAGTCCATTCCGTCCTCGCCTAAGATGAATAAAGCTGTTGAAAGAAAATCGGACTGAGTTCCGCCATTTGATATCACCGTAACACTTGTAATATCGCTCTCTACAGGTAAGCCAGTCTTCGCATCAAAAATATGACAGTACCTTTTACCGTCTTTTTCGAAATATTTTTCGTAATCGCCCGACGTCGAAAGAAAAGAATTGCTAACGCTGAGCGTAGCAAAATATTCGCCTGCGTTTCCAAATGGATCACGCACTCCAACGGTAAATTCGTCCGATTCACCTGAGCTTTCAAACACGCCCACAGTTCCGCCGACTGTAACTATTCCGCCCTTTACGCCTTCACTTTTGAGAATTTCAACGCCTTTTTCGCAAACAGTCCCTTTGCCGAATGCGCCGAATGACAGCTTTGCACCGTTTGAAAGAGTAACCCGATTTCCGCTGACGATAAGGTTTTTCATATCCGCCTTTTTAACGGTTTCAGCTATTTCTTCGTGGCTCGGCACTCTGCCGTCACCCGAAATATCCCAAGTATCAACAAACGGCTTTGAAAGAAGAGTCATTTTACCGCATTTTGAGACTAAATCAACACATTCATTTATGTAAGAAATAAATTCTCCGCTGTCATCGGTGTATTCTCCCTGCTCGTTAAGTTTAAATGTGGCAGAGGTGCTGATAGTATCGGAAAGAAAAAGACTGTCCATTCGGTTTATTTCATCAACAGCCGCTTGTGCCTTTTCTTCGCCGTTTTTTGTGCCGAACACCGTAACCTTAACTTCACTGCCGCAGGCAAATCCGTACTGTGTTTTTTCTGAATACATATCTTTAACAAAAGAAAAAACGAACACTGCGCAAATCGCTAAGACACAAACAAACGGCAGGAGTTTTTTTACGGTTTTCAACTAATCACCTCGCAACAGGATTTCGTTATACTGTTTATATAATACTATAACACGCAAATATATTCAATACAAAATGCAAAAAAATTTTATTAGTAAAATGCCCCAAACCCCTTGAAAAATAAGGGATTTATTGATAAAATATTAACAATCTCAAAGAAGGGAAAGTATTATGAACACACATTTTAATTTTTGTATGCCTGCCGAAATTTTGAGCGGAAAAGGCATAGTAAACGAGAGCGGCGACATATTCAAGTCAATGGGCAAAAAGTGTCTTATTGTAACGGGAAAAACCTCTGCCGAAAAATGCGGAGCACTCTCTGATGTTACCGCCGCTTTAAAAACGGCAGGAGTCGAATATTTAGTTTTCAATGAAATAACTGAGAATCCGCTTACGGTTACTTGCTGTGACGGCGGAAGAGCCGCCCGTGAATTCGGCGCTGATTTTGTTATCGGTATCGGCGGCGGGTCGCCTCTTGATGCCGCAAAGGCAGTTTGCGTTTACGCTTCCAACAAACATATTGTAAATGACGGGATTTATACGGAAGAAATCACTGCCGCTCCCCTGCCCCTCGTTTTAATCGGCACAACGGCAGGAACGGGCAGTGAGGTGACAGGCGTTTCCGTTCTTACCCGTGAAAACGGCAGAAAGCAAAGCATCAGCGGTAAAAACTTTTATGCAAAATATGTGCTTGCCGACCCCACATACACATACAGTGTTCCTGCCGCTACAACCGTTTCAACAGCTCTTGACGCATTCGCCCATGCAGTTGAATCTTATTTTTCAAAAAAGCATGATTTTCTTTCACGCAAATTTTCCTGCCTTGCCATAAGCGAAATAGTTACTCTTCTATTCAAATTAAAGGACGCAGATTTTAAGCTAAGCGAAGACGAGCGTGATTCGCTTTATTTCGCATCGCTTTATGCAGGTCTTTCCCTAAATATAGGCGGCACTTGCTTCCCTCACGGAATGGGATATGCTTTAACAGAAGATTACGGACTGCCCCATGGGCTTGCCTGCGCAGTATTTATTCCTGCGTTTCTTAAGGAAGCCAAAAAAGGCGACGGCAAAGGCTATGCTGAAATAATAAAAGCAACAGGCGTTTCGGAAAATGAGCTTTTTAAGGTTCTCGATGCTCTTTGTAAAGCGGATATAACAATTCCTATTGAAAAAATTGAGGAATACAGAGTTCGCTGGAGCACACTTAAAAACTTTAAAAATTCACCGACAGACTTCGGCGCAGACGACGGCGCTTCACTTGTGTATAATCTGTTTGGGGAAGTTTAGATAAAACAATGATTTTCTGTGTTTTGCCTAAATTTACAGTAACATAATTGTAAAAACTCACAATCAATTTGAATTGGGAACAGCAAAGAATACTATATATTGGGCGATTTAGATGATTTTTGTCTAAATCGCTTATTCTATTATTCTTAAAAAATAACATTTTAGATAATTTTTATCTAAAAGTGAATTTCAAAAAATTTGACAAATTAAATTTTAATAGTATAATTGAGGTGAACAGTAATTCACCGACTGAATTGCTACTAAATTTCAATTAACGGAGGTACCGAAATGGCAGACACAAGATTCGCTATTGCTAATTACCATGACGCAGCAGCTATCAACAGACAGCTTGATGATCTTATCAAGAAACCCATTTACTCAATCAAGCCAGAAACTCTTAAGATGTATGAAGAAGAGTATTACGGTAAAAAATGCACAAAGTCTAAGGAAATGATTGACGAAGCAAAGGCAATCATCCCTGGCGGCGTTCAGCACAACCTGGCATTTAACTATCCGTTCCCTCTTGTTTTCACAAAGGCAGACGGCGCTTATCTTTATGACGTTGACGGAAATAAATATTTTGACTTCCTTCAGGCAGGCGGCCCCACAGTTCTCGGCTCAAACCCGAAGGTAGTTCGTGAGCAGGTTATTGACCTTCT
>JAFLUO010000022.1 GCA_022508705.1 Oscillospiraceae bacterium | reverse complement strand
TGCGGATATGGCGGAATTGGCAGACGCGTTAGATTCAGGTTCTAATGGTCGCAAGACTGTGCAGGTTCAAGTCCTGTTATCCGCACCAATAAAAGAAGCCAATCTTGATACGCTTGCTATCAAGATTGGTGTTTACTTTTATAAAGGTATAACCTTATTGAATAAGTCGAGTCAGAAAGGTATTCTTATGAAAACTGTACAATATGGAGAGTATACAATATCTGTTGATATTGAAAAGACGGCGGAATACTACCGAAATTACCATGTTCAACAAACTCAGGCAAATCGCAACTTTGCAAAATATTGCGAAACCTTAAGCGATGAGGAAAAAGAATTTTTTAACTCCTTTGCTATTAACCCTATCTGCTGCGAAATTGAACATATCGGTGTGTCCTCAAAAGGGAACTTCCCATGCGGCGGATTTTTTCTTGTCTGCGGTGAGTATTTAGAGTTTCCGCATGAAAATCTGATAACCGTCGAGGACCTTGCGGCGAACGATTTTGTTGATGACCGTCCTGATCCTCGAATAAATATTGGTATGTTTCAATTTGACTTTCAATGCGCCGAGTACGAAATCAGCGACATACCGGATGATATGCCGGAAGGATTTATTTGTATTCGCTTTTGGTGCGAAAATATGAAATGGTTGTTGGACGAAAAAGCAGAAGAGCAAATGTACGAACCTCAGCACTTTTGGGAAATCCGTAGAATTTTGCAAGAAAAAAAGGATCGGATCAAACAGGCAAAAATTGATTTAAATGAAGCAAATCAAGAATTTTGCTCAACATTTGACCGTTTGCACATCCAGTTCCATGCGCTCGATAAACAAGAAATCAGAAAATATCGAAAAGTGTGGGTCCGTTTCTATACACCGTCTAAGAAAATCCGGAAACAAGTCCAAGAGTTGTGCTTGCCATCCCGTAAATATACTCCTTTTCTTTGGCATATATTTTCATTTGAGATTCTTCCCTGCAAAGAGAAAGAAGAGGCGGAAAAGGCATATGAACTTACTGAAAAAAGAAATTGCGTTCTTTTTGACAACATTCATCATCTTGCCTATCGTATAGAAAACGGAGACGCTATCACAACTAATATATTAAAATCATTTATTGACGTAACCGTCACCGCCGAAGATTTTTCATGGACATATTCTAAAACGCACGATGAACAGTGCGGACCATATTTTTATAAAAAGTAATCAATATACAGCAGTGCGCCTTCATCTGTCATAGGCATCTGCGCTCTGCCTCGCCCAGTCATACGCACAAAAAAACAGAGACGTAAGGACTCTGTTTTTTACTGTCTAATAATCCTTTTGCTTTAAAAGTACATTTTTTATGTAGGCAAAGGTTTTATCTTCACCCTTGTCGCGGAGCATGATAAGCAGTTTTTCAAGCAAATCCGATGTTTCGGGGTGAATTATTCGGTGGTCTCTGCCGCGCTCAAAATATTTAAGGGGAAATTCATCGGTATATTTTTCGCCCTGATAAATTTTGCTTGCGGCAACGCGGTCGCAAAACATTTCTATTACATATTTTAACGGCATTTTAACAGGCATATTCTTTTTTAACACGGGGCTGTAATCTGTCCAATACTCAAAATGATGGCGGTTTCTGCCCTTGTGGTGCATCCACGCCCCAGAATAGCCTTTGTCATCTCTTTCCAGCTCATTGGGACTTCTTGAGCCGTCATAGTATTTTGCACCGTTCAAAAATTCAATGGGAGTATATTTTGAAAGGTCGTGGCGAAGTCCCTGAAAGCCTATTCCTGCTTTAAAGCAATGCTCAATTACCTTATGTCTGTGTTTTGTAATGGTTTTGAAATGTCCTATTGCGTTTGCCATATTGCTTTTCCTTTGCTGTTAATCTTTTTATGTAAACATTCTTCTTTTATTGTAATTTGAAATAGAACTTTGCACATTACAATTATAGTTACATTATCATAAAAAAACAAGGTGAAAACACTAAAACTTAATTTTTTTGCAAATTATTAGTAGACATGATATACTTGTTTTATAACTTAAGTGAGGTATATATTTATGAAAAAAGGATTTATTAAAGTTTTGGCAACTGCGATATGCATTTCTTTTATTTTTTGCAGTTGTTCTTTAAAGACTGTTAAAACTGGCAAAACCCAAATGAAGCTCAGCAACAAAAATGCCAATTCAACGACAGTTGCTGTTTTTCAATACATTTGCGATATATACGAAAATAAGATTATAACCGGTCAGCAGGAATCCACCTGGATGGACACTCCCGAATATGAAATGGACTACATTCTGAACGCAACGGGATTTTTACCTGCAATGCGCGGTCTTGACTTTATGAACGACGATTTTGACGGAGTTGTTCAGAGGGCAACAGACTGGTGGAATAAAGGCGGTCTTGTTACAATTTGCTGGCACTGCGGTCCTGATTTTTCAGGAAATTACGACAACTGCAAGGAAGATGAAATCGAAAATTGGGATTTGGTTCTAACGGAAGGCACGCCTGAAAATAAAGCGTTTATTGAAAATATGGACAAAGCCGGAAAAGCTCTTGCAGAACTTCAGGAAAAAGGTGTTACGGTTCTTTGGCGTCCGTTTCACGAGTTTGACGGTGCATGGTTTTGGTGGGGTAAAGGCGGCAGTGAAAACTTCAAAAAGCTTTGGATTATGATGTATAACCATTTTACCAACGATTTACAGCTTAATAATTTAATTTGGGTTTTGGGATATTCCCATAACGGAAAAGATTATAAAGGTAAGCCAGCAAAATGGTACCCCGGGGACGAATATTGCGACATTGTCGGTGCAGACAGCTATGAGGTAAATGAAAACGGCGCTGAAGAAAGACTGCACAAAATAGTAAAGAAAATTACACAAGGTAAAAAGCCTTTAATTTTCCACGAATGCGGGCAAATTCCCACAATCGAACAGTTAAAAGAAACCCCGTGGTGTTCGTTTATGACATGGCACACCGAATGGCTTATAGACACTAACACAAAAGAAGAATTACAAGATATTTACTCAAGTGATTACACGGTTACGCTTGAAGATTTGCCTGAATTCAAATAAAAACAAAAGGTCTGTCTTAAAAATATTAAGATAGACCTTTATCATTTTATGTTTTTATAATAAAACTTCTATGTAAGAATTAGACACGGAGTTGGGAGCATATCTGCCCTCTCCGAAAATTCTTGACCGCATAACAACTTTATCGTCATAAACCGAAATGACATACCCTTGAGTCATATCCTTGAAAGCTCCATGGTTTATAACCCCGACGGTAGGTACTGAAAGCGCTTTAAAGTTTCCGCAGTCCTCATAAGTATATTCACTTGTGCAATAATGAAGATGACCTGTAATGAAAAACACATTTTTGCGAACTGACAGAACCTTTTTAAGCTTTTCCGATTCCATTCCAACAGAACCGCGCCATTTGCCTTTGCCAAGGAAGGTTTTGGGAAGTCCATTTGTGCGTTTCAGAGTTTGGTGATTAAATACGAAAATCGGTTTACCCTCAGGTGCGGACAATATATCTTCTTTTAACTTTTCAAGTTGACAATCGTTTATATAAGCGGCTTCAAAAGTGCTTCGGTCTGTTCCCATCATAATAAATCGGCAACCGTTTAAATCACGGACATGATAATAGCTGTCGCCCAAGTCTATATCGCCTTTATCCAACGATTTAACAAAGCCTTGGAAACGCTTTAACTGTTTTTTATAATTTCTGAGTCTTACATCATGATTGCCGGGAATGGCAAAAATGCGCTTTACACCCTCACCCGCTTCGTCAATAAGCCTTTTTACAAATTTGTATTCACATTTTGCGCCGTATTCGCAAATATCACCGCAGAGCACAAGCGCATCAAGATTATCTGCATTTTTTAAATCTTTTACCGCTGAATAAACACGGGCTGAGCGAAGAGGCGAAATACACGAAATTTGCGGGTCACCCCAAACGACAAAGGTGAGTGTTGCTTCTTCGTCTTTAACTATCCGAGTAGCATTTTTCTGTTCAGTTTCTTTATTAGATGAAACCAGTTTTTGCAATCCCTTTTCCATTTGATTATACAAATAATTTGATATATCCATACATTTTCGCCCCCTATAAATTTTATTTTATCACATATACTTATTTCGAGTCAATAAAAGGCTTATTATTAACTGTTATTTAACAATTTTTATTGCTTTATTTTACCATTTGTGATATACTAAATTGATTTAGAAAAAAATATGAACAAAACCGAAAGGAGCTCTGCTTTTTATGCACTTAAGTGATGATATAAAGCGTGAAATATCGTTTATTACGGCGTGGATTGTTATTTTCAGTGCTGTTATGCAGGGCGTATTTTTAATTCTGCATTTTTTCGGTATTGTGAAATGGGATTACACTGCCGTGCTCGGTAATTTGCTTGGCGCAGTTTTTTCCGTTCTTAACTTTGTATTTTTAGGATTTACGGTTGAATCGGCAATTAACAAAGAAGAAAAAAAGGCTCAGTCAACCGTTCGCATATCAAGACTTCTTCGTAATCTTATGATAGGCGTTGTAATTATTATCGGAGTTTACGTTCCGATATTTAATGTTTGGACTGTTGCATTGCCTTTCCTTTTCCCAAAAATCGGAATAATGATCAGGTCAAAAATCGTAAACAAACAAACCGGCAAATAAAGAGGTGAAACAAATATGGTTAACAGCCGCCGTTTTCGTATAATAGACGCACTTCTCATAGCGCTGATTGCGTGTCCGCTGATTTTCGCTATTGTTCTTAAAATTCTTACAAATCCTCAGTCAGAGGGAATTGCAATTTCGGGTGCGGTTATCTATTTCACAATTCCGTTGCCTAAATGGGATTTGCCAATAACCGAAACACAGGTTAATTCCTGGCTCATTTTAATTTCAATTTTCGGATTGTGCCTTTATTTAACCCACGGGCTTTCCCCTACGGTCAAAACAAAACGTCAGCATTTGGCTGAATATATTGTAACAAAAACGGAATCGCTGGTTCACGAAAATATGGGTGATTTTTTCAGCGGATTTGCTCCGTTTATCGGTGCCATTCTTGCACTTTCGGCGTTTTCGTCTCTGTCATCACTTTTGGGAATTTTCCCGCCGACCTCTGACCTTAACGTAATTGCAGGCTGGGCCATTCTTGTTTTCGCTCTCATAACATATTACAAGTTTAAATGCGGTGTTGTTTATTACGTTAAAAGCTTTACAGAGCCCATTGCATTTTTAACGCCATTTAACATTATCGGCGAAATCGCAACGCCTGTCTCCATGACATTCCGTCACTACGGAAATATAGTTGCAGGTTCGGTTATTTCAGCGCTTATTGCGGCAGGCTTACGGGTTGTTTCATCCTGGATTTTCGGATGGCTGCCAGGAGCAATCGGTGAATTCCCGTTACTGCAAATCGGTCTTCCTGCAATTCTTTCCGTATATTTCGACGTATTCAGCGGATGTCTTCAGGCATTCATCTTCTCAATACTTACAATGGTAAATATTTCGGGTGCATTTGACTTTGATATATACACGTCCCGAAAAAATAAAAAGTTAAATAAAAGCAAAAGGACGCAAAATATATAAATGGCACTCCTGATTACAGGAATTGTGGAAATTTAATTTTCATAGGTGGAAAAGCAAGTGAGAAAAGAACTGTTTTTAAATAATATAAGAGTGATAAAATTTGCCGTAGGTGCTGTTGTTTCGGTAGCAATATTTATCGCGCTTGTTGTAACCTTTGCGTTAATGGTGTTCCCTGAGAATATCACCCTCGGTGTATACCTGCTTGTAATGACGTTCATTTCTTTCTGCACGGTAATGACCTTTCTGTTTCTGCGCTTTTACCAAAAAATGAATTATGATTTCACCTCAAACGGAGAACAAATAACATTTTTAGGACTAAAAGGTGAAACAGTTGTCAACCGATCGAAATGTGAAAAAATATATGTGTATTCAACCAGTATACAAATAAAATGCGGTACAACTGCAATTTGGCTATATAATTATGAGCCTGTTCTCAAAAAAAGCTCAGAGCTTTGTATTTATGACGAGCGCTATTTGAGAGAACATTTCCCCAACGCACAAATAAGCAGAAGATTGATATAAAATCAGGAGCTGAGGTAAAACTCAGCCCTGTAAAACCGATATTGCAGAAATGCATTTCGTGTTAAATTATAAAGCAAATTAAATTACGGAGGTAATTAAAATGTTAGAACTCGCAATTGGTATTATTTTATGTGGATGCGCTATCGGCGCAGGTCTTGCTCTTATTGCAGGTATCGGCCCCGGTATCGGTGAAGGTAACGCAGTTGCCAAGGCTTGTGAAGCTATCGGCAGACAGCCTGAAAGCAGAGGCTCTGTTATGTCAACACTTTTCATAGGCTGTGCTCTTGCAGAAACAACAGGTGTTTACGGCTTCGTTACAGGTCTTCTTCTCATGTTCGTTGTTCCGAAAATGCTCGTTAACATTCTTATTAACGCATTAGTTTCAAACGGCATTTTATGATTTAATTGTGCCCCATGCTAATTGTCAGGGCATATCCCTTTACTGAATAGGAGTGAACCTTAAATGCAAACCTTGGAAATCATATCAGTAAACATTTGGCAGATTTTGATTTCCCTTGCAAACTTGGTAATACTCTTCCTCTTAATGAAAAAATTCCTTTACAAGCCCGTTCACAAAATGCTTGACGAACGGCAAAAGGCTATTGACAGTCAATACAAGGACGCTGACGATGCAAAACGCATTGCAGAGGAAGAGCGCGACGTTTGGGAACAGAAAATGCAGACTGCGGAAACTGAGGCAAATGAAATTTTGCAAAACGCAACTGCCAATGCTTCCAGACGAGGCGATGCTATCATTGCCGAGGCAAAGGATAAGGCAGACGGAATTGTGCGCAGCGCTGAAAATGAGGCTGAGCTTCAACGCATTAAAGCTGCTGACGATATAAAGAACGATATTGTCGATATTTCCGCTGTTCTTACCGAAAAATTGCTTTCCCGTGAAATAAATGCAGACGATCACAAAGCCCTTATTGACTCATTTCTTGAAGATATAGGTGACGGCAATGAGTGATATTTGTAGAGAATACGGCGAAGCCCTTTTTGCATTGGGACTTGAAGAAAATTCTCTTGACAAGATAAATGATGACCTTGATTTCATCGGAGAGGTTTTTGCAAAAACGCCTGAATATGCCTTGTTTTTGCAAAGCCCGAGTATCCCAAAGGCTGAACGGATTGACTCTGTGAACGAAATGTTTACGGAGCATATTTCGGAATATGCAGTCTCATTTTTGTCAATTCTCTGTGAAAAAGGCAGAGTCACGTTATTTCATGACTGTGCTGAAGAATTTAAAAAGCTTTACAAGGAAAGCAAAAACGTTTCTCTTGCAAGGGTTTACAGCGCAGTTCCTTTAAGTGAAGAACAAAAGGAACTTTTAAAGAACAAATTAGAAAAACAAAGCGGACATTCCGTAAAAATGGAATGTTTTATTGATGAGACACTTCTCGGCGGCGTGCTGATAAACATGGACGGCACGCAAATTGACGGCACAATTAAACGCCGTTTACATGAACTTAAGGAAGTGATGAATAAATGAGTCAGAAAACTGACGAAATCAGCAGCATCTTAAAAGAACAAATTAAAAACTATAAATCGCGTGTTGAAATGACCGAAACAGGCACAGTAATACTCGTTGGAGACGGTATTGCAAGAGTTTACGGTCTTAGAAACTGTATGGCAAACGAGCTTTTGGAATTTGACGACGGAAGCTTCGGAATGGCGCAGAACCTTGAAGAAAACAGCGTTTCAGTTGCCGTACTTTCCAATCATAACAACATTCGTGAAGGCTCTTCCGTTCGCAGAACGGGTAAGGTTTTATCCGTTCCCGTAGGCGAAGGCTTCCTTGGAAGAATTGTTGATGCCCTCGGAAACCCCATTGACGGCAAAGGCCCTGTTGAAAGTTCGGGAACACGCCCGATTGAGTCAGAAGCGCCCGGAATTATTGAAAGAAAGAGCGTCAGCGTTCCTCTTCAAACGGGAATTAAAGCTATTGACAGTATGATTCCCATTGGCAGAGGGCAGCGTGAGCTTATTATCGGTGACAGGCAGACAGGTAAAACCGAAATTGCTATTGATACTATAATAAATCAAAAACATACAGGTGTTATCTGCATTTACGTTGCTATCGGTCAAAAGAGCACGTCCGTCGTTAAACTTGCTAACGAACTTACACGTGCCGGCGCTATGGAATACACAATAATTGTTTCCGCGTCTGCCTCTGAAAGCGCACCTTTGCAATACGTTGCCCCCTATTCGGGCTGTGCAATGGCTGAATATTTCAGAGAATTGGGCAAAGACGTTCTTATTATTTATGACGACCTTTCAAAGCACGCAGTTGCATACCGTGCACTGTCATTGCTTATCCGTCGCCCCCCAGGACGTGAGGCATACCCCGGTGATGTTTTCTATCTTCATTCAAGGCTTCTTGAAAGAGCGGCTTGCGTAGCCCCCGAATACGGCGGAGGTTCAATTACCGCTCTGCCGATTATCGAAACGCAGGCAGGCGACGTTTCAGCTTATATTCCGACTAATGTAATTTCAATTACTGACGGTCAGATTTTCCTTGAAACCGAGCTTTTCCATTCGGGAATTATACCCGCTATAAACCCAGGTATTTCAGTCAGCCGAGTTGGCGGTTCGGCACAGCTTAAAGCTATGAAAAAGGTTTCCGGTGAATTGAAGCTTCTCTATTCACAGTACAGAGAGCTTCAGGCATTTGCTCAATTCGGCAGTGACCTTGATGCTGACACAAAGGCGCGTCTTGCCCTCGGTGAGAGAATTGTTGAAGTTTTAAAACAGAACAGAAACTCCCCGTTGCGGGTAGGCTGCCAGGTTGCTATTGTTTATGCGGTAATCAACGGCTATCTTGACAATGTTGCAGTTAAAGACGTTCATCAATATGAGCAAGACCTTTATGCTTGTCTTGAAAATAAATACAGCGAGTTGCTCCAGCGCTTTGAAGCAGGATATTACGAAGAATCTGACGTTGAGACCTTGAAAAAAGCCCTCAGCGAAATGCAGAGGTGATAACTCGTGGGAGCAGATATTAAAGCATTGCGTTCTCGCATAAAAAGCGTTGACTCTACTCTGCATTTAACAAAGGCAATGGGACTTGTTGCATCTTCAAAAATCCGCAAGGCTAACAGCGCTATGGTTAAAAGCCAAGACTACGCTTCGGCGGTGCAGAATATTGTTGATGTTTTAAGTCGCAGCACCGAATGTGCAAAAAGCCCGTATATGAGAGATAATGACGGCTCACGCACGAAAATAATTGTTATTGCCGGTGACAGAGGTCTTGCAGGCGGTTACAATGCAAATATTTTCCGACTTGTAAAGGACTACCCGGATGCAGAATATATTCCTATCGGCAAGCGTGCTTGTGAGAGGTTCGGCGAAGTAATAAATTCTTCGGAAAGTTTTTCTTACAGCGATGCAAAAGAGCTTTCCGACAGACTTTGCAAGGAATTTTGCGAAGATAAATTTGACCGTTTGGGAATTATAAGCACAAAATATGTTTCTATGATGACACAGGAAGCGCAGATTTCTTGGGTGTTGCCTATAAAAAAGGCTGATAAAGAAAATACTGTCAGCGTTATTTTTGAGCCTGATGAGATATCAGTTTTAAATACCGCTGTTCCCGAATACGTTGCAGGAATACTTATAGCATCTCTCAGGGAGAGTTTTGCAAGTGAGGTTGCCGCAAGACGAATGGCAATGGACTCGGCAGGCAAGAACGCTCAACAGATGATAGACAGTTTGCAGCTTGAGTACAACCGTGCACGTCAGGGTGCAATTACTCAGGAAATTACAGAAATTGTTGCCGGCAGCGGCACATAAAAGGAGTGAAATCCATGTCAGAAAAAATTCACGGCACCGTCTCTCAGGTTATGGGGCCTGTCGTTGACGTAAGCTTTAATGAGGGCGGTTTGCCTGCAATATACAATGCACTCACAATGCCCATAGGCGACCGTACTCTTACGGTTGAGGTTGCACAGCACATTGGCGACAATACGGCACGCTGTATTGCGATGGCATCCACCGACGGTCTTAAAAGAGGCGTTCCCGTTACAGACACAGGCAAAGCCATTAGCGTTCCCGTCGGAAGAGAGACTTTGGGAAGAATTTTCAACGTGCTGGGCGAAGCGGTTGACAATAAGCCCGACCCTGAAACAGAAGAGCGTTGGAATATTCACCGCCCTGCTCCGTCTTTCGACGAGCTTTCAACATCTACTGAAATACTTGAAACGGGTATTAAGGTTATTGACCTTATCTGCCCCTATTCAAAAGGCGGTAAAATCGGACTTTTCGGCGGTGCAGGCGTTGGCAAAACAGTTCTTATTATGGAGCTTATCAATAACGTTGCAAAAGAGCACGGCGGACTTTCGGTTTTCACAGGAGTTGGTGAAAGAACCCGTGAAGGTAATGATCTTTACAACGAAATGACCGAATCAGGCGTTCTCAGTAACACAGCCCTTGTTTACGGGCAGATGAACGAACCGCCCGGAGCGAGAATGAGAGTTGCTCTTTCAGGTCTTACAGTTGCAGAATATTTCCGTGACAAAGAAAATCAGGATGTTCTTTTGTTTATTGATAATATTTTCCGTTTCACACAGGCAGGCTCTGAGGTTTCTGCGCTCTTAGGCAGAATGCCTTCAGCCGTTGGTTATCAGCCCACACTTGCCACTGAAATGGGCGCATTACAGGAAAGAATTACATCTACAAAGAAGGGTTCAATTACGTCTATTCAGGCAGTTTACGTGCCTGCCGACGACCTTACCGACCCTGCTCCTGCAACAACCTTTGCTCACCTTGATGCAACAACGGTTCTTGCCCGTAGTATTGCGTCCCAGGGTATTTACCCTGCCGTTGACCCGCTTGAATCAACAAGCCGTATTCTCTCCCCCGATATTCTGGGTGAAGAGCATTATGCGGTTGCAAAAGAGGTTCAGCGTATTCTTCAGCGTTACAATGAGCTTATGGATATTATTGCAATTATGGGTATGGATGAGCTTTCAGATGAAGACAAAATGCTTGTTCAAAGAGCAAGAAAAATTCAGAGATTTTTGTCACAGCCATTCCATGTTTCTGAAAAATTCACGGGCATTACGGGCACTTACGTTCCGCTTAAAGAGACTATCCGAGGTTTCAAGGAGATTATTGAAGGCAAGCATGATGATTTACCCGAATCTGCATTCTTGTTTGTAGGCACGATTGACGAAGCCGTTGAAAAAGCTAAGAAATCTGTCTAAAGAAACATATGAAAGGAACGATACCGTGCACAAAATCTTATTTTGTGAATACGGTGCCGTGCGATTACAATGAATACGTTTAAACTTGTTATATCCTCCCCTGACGGCAACCGCTTTGACGGCGAAGCAACGGGGCTTTACCTTAGAGGGAGCGAGGGCGACCTTGCAATTTTAGCGGGTCATATTCCCTTTATAACTCCCGTTGTGCCCTGCGACTGCAAAGTTACAACGGAAGATGAAACAGAAAAAATAGGTCATACAGACGGTGGTATTCTTACCGTTTCCGAAGATAAAGTAACTCTTCTTTCAGGTTCTTTCGTTTGGAATGAATGAAAAACAAAAATTAAATAATATTAAATTAGCAAACGGCTCAAGGTTAAACCTTGAGCCGTTTTATCTGTTATTCTGTTTATTCTTTTTTGCGAATTATGAAGGCATGTTAGCCGTGTAAAGCTCGTTAAAGCTTACTGTTGCGGCAGAGGCAAAATAATAATATTTTCCGTCAAAGCACACATATGCGAGGCAATTTATGCCGTCCTGCTTATTCGTATCATTATCGTCAATGTCTGAAATAATGCATGTGAAGATATAGTCTTCGCCGTCGCCTTTATGCTGCATGTAAGTTACGCTTTTCTTTACATAGTTTTCAGCTTCGCCGCCCTCTGCAACAACCTTTGCTGTATCAATGTCAAAATCTGCGACTTTTGATTTTGCTGCATAAACAAAGCCAAAATCGCTGATTTTATCTTTTGCATTCTCTTCGCTCGTAAATGTGTCAAGGAAATCTTTCTCTGTAATCTTAGCAACTGTTCTTACGTCAAATTTATGAGCATATTCAGAAGTATCTTTGTCAGCACCAATACCGTGAAATCTTATCTGTGCCTTGCTGTATCTGAGAATTACAGCAATAAAAGGAATGTTGTTTATTTCAGCATAAGCTTTCGCATATGAATCACTGTAACCATAAATTGTAAGCGACGGACAGCCATCAAAAGCATAGTCCCAAATACTCGTCACACTGTCGGGAATTATAACACTTGTGAGCTCTTTACAACCCTCAAAAGCACTACTGCCTATATGTGTCACGCTGTCAGGAATTTCTACACTCGTAACAGCAGTATAACTTAAAGCACAATCTGCTAATGTTTTCGTTCCCTGCTTTACAGTATAATCGCCGCTGACAGAAGCCTTTGCGTCTATTAAATGATTGCCGATATACAGAACTCCGTTTTCCCAATTTGATTCTGAATTATAATAAAGAGTTTGCTCAAAAGCGTGGTCACCGATAAAGATTACGCTGTCGGGTATCTCTATTTTTATAAGTGATTCACAATAATAGAATGCATCTCGCTCTATATATGTTACGCTGTCAGGGATTATTACGCTCCCAAGTGAGGTGCAGAAATAAAAAGCCCCCCGTCCAATGCGTGTTACCGTATATCCGTTTAACTGTGACGGAATGGTTAATTCATATGCAGAGCCGTCATAATGCGTAATTGCACAGGTTTTCTCTTCTTCCGAAATTACGTAATATTCAAAATTGCCATCTGTTTCTGCAAATGCCGTAACCGCTCCCATTGGTATAACGGAAACGAACATCAGCAATGCAAGGAAGAAAGATAATATTTTGTTTTGCTTTATTTTCATATTTTATCACCCTTTAAATAAACACATACTATCCGTTATAATATATTAAAAATAATGCAATTTGATTTTATATCTTCGGGTCAAATGAAGGCATAAGCTCCAGTTTGAACTTATTCATAATATGCTTTTTGTCGATAAGCTCTTTATGCTCCTGATTTTCAATTTCGCCTGTGCGGATGTACTTATCAAGCTCCGCATAAGTAAATCCTAAATTATCCTCATCGGTCTTTCCGCAAAGTCCGTCAATAGGCACTTTCTCAACAAGCTCCTTGGGTAACCCTAATACTGTGCCTATTTCCTTAACCTCCTGCACGGTTAAGTGTGAAAGCGGACTGAAATCACCTGCCGCATCGCCGTAACGGGTTGAATAACCTACCCAATCCTCAGAAAGATTGCATGTATTTACAACTCTGCCGTTATTGCTCTGCGCAACCGCATAAACGGTAGCCATTCTTATTCTCGGTGGAATATTTATAACGCTTTGGTTTGACAGCTCAAAGGGTATTGCATTTTTAAGACCCTCTACCGCATCTTTTATATTAACAACAAAATGCTTTATGCCGAGATGATTTACAAGAAGATAAGACGCGTCAATATCCACCTGCTCGCCGCAGGGCATAAGCACACCGATTACTCTGTCTTTGCCCAGTGCTTCAACGCAAAGCGCTGCCGCAACAGAGCTGTCTTTTCCTCCCGAAATACCGAGAACCGCATTACAGCCCTTGCCGTTTTCTTCAAAAAAATCTCTTATCCAATTTACACATTCGTTTTTTACTTTTTCTGCGTTAAACATGTCTTTTCCTCTAATCGAATGTTTTCTGTCTTATATCCTGACCTAAAAACTTAAACGAAATATAATTGCCTACCATTCGTGAAACTATACTTTCATGGTATTTGTCACGAAGCTCATCAGGCGACAAATTAGTGCTTATAATAGTTGGTAAATCCCTGCAAATTCTTGTATTGATTATTGTATAAAGAACCGAATTTGTAAATGAAGTTGCAAATTCCATTCCCAAATCGTCAAGAATCAGCAAATCCGCATCGCAAAGCAAATCCAAAGTATAAGTATCATTGCCTTTATTGAATTTTTCATACTCAATTTTAGCAAAGAAATTATTTACTGAGCCGTAAACAACATTATAGCCTTTTTTAATTACTTCGTTAGCTATTGAAAGTGAAAGATGCGTTTTGCCGAGCCCCGTTCTTCCGTACAAAAGTAAATTCGGCGCATTTTTAAGTGCGAATTCTTTTGCATACATAACACAAGTCTCAAGAACATATTTCATTTGCTCAAAGCTTTCTTCATCATTTTTATAAAACGATAAATCAAAATCGTCAAAGGATGAAAGCTCAAGGGGAGTTTGCATTGACATTTCCTCAGACGCTAACTTTTTAAGCAGGTCAACATGGCAGGAGCAAAGCTTTGTTCCGTATGAAACGCCTTTTTTATCGTCACGCTCCTCATAAAAGCCTGTATCACTGCATTTTTCGCAAGTATAATGAATATCAAGATAATCCAAAGGCTTCCCCATAGCAGTAAGAATTGCCATTTTTTCTTTATTCAGTTCAGCGTTATTTTTTCTGAGTTTTCTAAGTATTTTCGCCGCTTCTTCAGGTGGAGAACTGAATGCCTGCACAAGTGTTGGCCCTATATTACCCAGCTTTTCATTGATATATTTAAGGTCGGGATATTTCTCTTCAAGCTCTGCTTTGCGATTTTCCGCAGTTTTTTCAGCATTTTCGCGGCGTTTTTTGATTTCGTTCAGCGCCCTTTCGTAAACTTCCTTTGAATATGCCACTCTTATCCCCTCCTCATTTTTTTCTTATTCATTATTTCTGTTATATCACGTGTACGGTCCAATGAATTTTTCTCTACAAGCTCAATATCAAACGATGTTTCTTTTTTAGTCTTAGGTTTAGATTTTTTCTTTGGCTCTAAGGTGACACTTGGAGCAGACTCAATTTCAGCCACGGTATGTAACCCTGCCTCATGCCACTTTTTTAGTGGCTTATTCATATATTGAAAATTCCTGTAATTGAGCGTTCCCGATTCTTTGTCGGCTTTCATTATTTCGTGTGCTTTTGCAACGGCTTGGGCATCAAAGCCCCAAGAAATCCATCTGCATAGCAGCTCATACTGTGCAAAAGTGGGCGAAGTGTCTGCATTTCCTGTTAAAGCGGCAAGCTCTGAGAAAAGCTTTCTGCCCTTCGTTGCCTTATTTATATAATCGTTGGCGGCTGAACAGTCCGTTATACCGTTTTCAGACCAGTTCCTTGCAATATTAAGAATTTCATTCTGTGAACAGGTGTCTGCATATTTGGCAAAATGAAGAAGCAAATTAGCAACATCCTGGGGAAGTCCGAAATAATAAACGATATTGTAAAGCATACTCTGAGTTGTATAGCCGTAGGTTTTGCCGAGTATTTGCTGTGCTTCGTTAAACAAATTACGCAAAGAGCGGCTCTTTTCAAGGGCAATGTCAATCTCTTCCTGAGATGGCTTTAATAAAGGCATAATCTTAGGTGCTGAAACCGCCTTCGTCATCTCTTCGTTATCTTTTTCGGAAGAGAGAGTGCCTAAATCGTTACTATCTGAAATAATTATGCCTGCATCTATCCAATAATCCGCACATTCTGCCACTGTTTCGGGAGAAAGTCCTGTTTTTTCGGCGATTTGCTCGTCATCAATCTCAGGATTTCGCAAAATGCAAAGTATAACTTTAAGCTGTTCGCCCGAACAGCGTTCCAACATTTCATCTGCTATTTTTGCAGGAACAGAAAAAGCCGAAGCATAAAGCTTAACATCTGCCGAATACACACTCTCACCACCGAAAATCAAATTTTAAAAATATTTATGTTTATTTTATCATATATGACTTTTAAATAAAAGAGTTTTGAGAAAAATATTTAAGAGATATTTTGTCTTATTGACAAGTTAGCTTTAAAAATATATACTTGTTTGTGTAAATGAAAATAAGGAGTGTTTTGTATGAGCGTTACTAAATCAGTGTTCGGCGAAACTCAAAACGGAGAAAGAGTAGATGCTTTTCTTATTGAAAATAAAAACGGAATGAAAATCAACTGCATCACCTTCGGTGCGGCGTTGCAGGCGGCGTATATTAAGGATAAAAACGGTGAAGAGCTTGACGTTTTAGTGGGATTTGACGATATGGACGGTTTTTTAAACCGCCACGATTATCAAGGTCTTATTGTAGGGCCTGTTGCAAACAGAATTTCCTCAGGCGGTCTTACCATTGACGGCAAAAAAGTACCTGTTACCACCACCCACGGCGATGTTTGCCTTCACAGCAACGGTGACTTTGCCACGGCAAATTGGAAAGCAGTTATTACGGATACGTCTTCAGTTGAATTTTCATATTTAAGCCCCGACGGTAAAGACGGCTTCCCCGGAAATACGCTTACAAAGGTAAAATACACACTTACAGACGACAATGAAATTGAAATCCAATATGATGCGGTTTCTGATAAAAAAACAGCATTAAATATTACAAATCACGCTTATTTTAACCTTAAAGGTTTTGATGGTGGAGATATTCTTGACCACACCCTTTATATTGACGCCGATGCCTTTACACCTATGAATGAAGAGCTTATTCCCTCAGGTGAAATCCGCGATGTAACAAATACTCCCTTCGATTTCAGAGAGCCTAAAACAATCGGCAGAGACATAAATGCCAATGATGAGCAGTTAAAAGCAGGCAACGGCTACGACCACAACTATGCACTGAATAATTATGACGGAAAAGTAAGACTTGTTGCTTCTGCTACCGCTCCCAGCGGTGTAAAGTTAGACTGCTTTACAGACCTTCCCGGTGTTCAGCTTTACGTCGGCAACTTCCTTGAAGGAAAAATCGGCAAGCAGGGAAATCCCATGGACTTCAGAACGGGATTTTGCCTTGAAACTCAGTATTTCCCCAATGCATCGAACACACCGTCTTTCAAAAATTATGTTTTCGATGCAAACGAGCATTTTATTTCAACTACAATATATAAGCTTTCATTAGTTTAATATAAATTTCTTTCTCCTTTCCCGTAACACAAAATTACATTTCACATAAGATGTATTGAAGGTTACGAACATACTGCCTTTGGGAAGGAGGAAACATAATGTCAAATTTCTTTGGAAATAACTCGTTGTTAATCCTCATTATCATCATTATTCTTCTTGCTGATGGTAATTTCGGTGGCAGCTGCAACAGTTGCAATAACTGCAACAACTGCAATAACGACAATAACTGCGGTTGTGGTTGCGGCTTCTAAGCAAAAGATTTTAAAAGATAAAAAGCGGGCAGGTGAAAATCCTGCCCGTGTTTTTAGGAGTAAAAATGGAATTTTACGAAATAAATAATAATCCCGAAAAAGCATTGCTAATATCAGTTGACACAGGCGAATTTGACGCTGAAAGTTCTCTGGCAGAGCTTTCTTTACTGGCAGAGAGCGCAGGTGCAGAGGTTGCAGGCGAAATTCTGCAAAAAAGAGAGGCGCCAAACGCCGCAACTTATATCGGTGCAGGAAAGCTCGCAGAAGCGGAGCTTTTTTGCAGTAATCAAAATGTTGATGTAATCATATGCGATGCTGAGCTTAGCCCATCGCAAATACGAAATATTGAAAACCGAACGGGTGTCAGGGTTATTGACCGAACTCAGCTGATTCTCGATATTTTTGCCCTGCGGGCACGAAGCCGCGAGGGTAAATTGCAGGTTGAGCTTGCTCAGTTAAAATATGCTCTCCCCCGCCTTTCGGGAAAGGGCAAAGAGCTTTCAAGGCTGGGCGGCGGAATCGGCACACGGGGCCCGGGCGAAAGCAAGCTTGAAAGTGACCGACGTCATATTATGCGGCGTATTAACGCACTTTCCGCTGAGCTTCGAGAAATCGACCGAAGAAGAGGGTATCTGAGAACCCGAAGAGAGAAAAACCGTGTAACGACAGTAGCGCTTGTCGGCTACACAAACGCTGGCAAATCCACCCTTATGAACGCCCTTACAAATGCAGGCGTTTTGGCAGAGGACAAGCTGTTTGCAACCCTTGACCCCACGTCACGAAAGCTCACACTCCCTGACGGACGGGCTGTAATGCTTATTGACACGGTAGGCTTTGTAAGCCGCCTGCCCCATGACCTTGTAAGCGCATTTAAGTCAACGCTTCAGGAAGCCGCCCTTGCCGACGTTATTCTCAATGTCTGTGACGCTTCTGACCCTCATTGCTCAGAGCACGCAGAAATAACATCTGAAATACTCAAAGACCTTGGGCAAAACGGCGACAACATTATTACCGTTTTAAACAAATGCGACAAAGCGGGCGACGTTTATAACCTTATTCCCTTTGGAAAAACGGTGATGATAAGCGCATTGCATGGGGTTAACCTTGATATGCTTCTTTCTGCCGTGGCCGACTGTTTGCAGGAAAAAACCGCACATCTCAAAATGCTTATCCCCTTTTCAAAGGGCGGCGTATTAAATGAAATCCGAAATAACGGCAAGATATTTAAAGAAGAATATACCGAAAACGGAACTGAAATTGATGCAGTTATGCCTGTTTCAATCGCAGAAAAATATAAAGAATATATTGTTTAATTACACTTTTAATATAATATTGTAAAAACAAAAATCCTCTGCGAGGTGTAGTCTTGGAGGATTGTGGTATATAAGCTTGAATTTACATGATTTTTATGCTATATTATAAAAAACTGCCACCGGGTAGTGAATGCAAAAGCATTCGTTGCACATCGTTAGGTCTTTGAAGATGTGTAGACGAATGCTTATTTTTTTGGAGGTAGCGATGGCAAGGATTAAACCTGTACTTTCATATTTTTCAAAGAGTGAGCTTGTTTTGTGGTCTTCTTCAATACTGCTCATTTTCGTTTCATTTGCAGCATTTGACAGAGAAAACTATTTTACTCTTACAGCCTCTGTTATCGGAGCAACATCTTTGATTTTTAACGCAAAAGGCAACCCCTTAGGACAAGCTCTTATGGTCGTGTTCAGCGTTTTATACGGAATAACATCTTATACTTTTTCCTATTACGGCGAAATGGTCACTTATCTCGGTATGACAGCGCCTATGGCAGTCTTTGCCTTGATTTCATGGCTGCGAAATCCGTATAATGAAAATAAGTCGGAAGTTAAAGTTAATTCAATAAAGAGAACCGAAGTAATTTTTATACTTCTGCTCACCGCCGTTGTAACTTTTATTTTTTATTTCATTCTGGAGTATTTCCACACGGCAAATCTGATACCGAGTACACTTTCCGTAACAACAAGTTTTCTCGCAGTTTATTTGACCTTCAGACGAAGCGCCTATTTTGCTCTTGCTTATGCTGCAAATGATATTATTTTGATTGTCCTGTGGATTTTGGCTTCTCTGTCAGATGTTTCTTATATATCGGTAATCATTTGCTTTGTAGCGTTTTTAGCGAACGATATATACGGATTTATAAATTGGCTCAAAATGAAAAAAAGACAGCAAAGGAACGGTTAGAAAGAATTTACAATTACCGTCTCCTCTGCTGTATTTCCGCTGTGTATTACATTTTAAATAATGGATTTACCAAGCTCGTAGGCATCGTTCAACTCTTTTTTACCGTCAATATCACCTGGCTGAGTAACATAACCGCACAACACCTTGCCAAGGCTGTGCCAGCCAATGTGCTTTTCAATGCGGTCATACCAGTATTCACTTTCACTAAAGCCTGCTCCCTCGGCTGCCATAAGCAGTACGCTTTGCTTTTTGGGGTTGCGGTAATTGGGGTCGCACTCGGCAATGGCAAACAGACGGTCAAAAGCATTTTTGAGAAAACCTGAGACAAACCAGTAATACAGCGGTGATGCCAGCACCACAATGTCTGCATCACGGTATATCGGATAGATTTTCTCCATGTCATCGTGTTGGGAGCAAGGATGTTCAGCATCCTTACCGCCTTTCCAACAACCGATACATCCGTTTATATTCATAGCGGATAGATGAAACTCGGTTACCTGATTCCCCGCCTCTTCAGCACCTTTGGCAAATGCCTCAGTTAAAGCAGAGGTGTTGCCGTTCTTGCGGGGACTGCCGTTAAGAATAATAATCTTTTTCACTCTTCAAATCTCCTTAAATGGCGTCAGCTAAAGCCGCTGCTTTTGCACAACCGTCGGTTTTATCAATGTCGCCTGCATTCAGAACGCCGGGGATAAGAACCTCGCCGACCATTTTCCATTTGTTAAGAGCGCACATACGCTCCATGGGAATGCGAACACCGTCCATAACAGACATATCTTCCTCTTCGCAACAGGT
>JAFLUO010000021.1 GCA_022508705.1 Oscillospiraceae bacterium | reverse complement strand
GTACATTCGACTTTTAGAAATTGTTTTCCTAAAATAAAGCGGACAATTTCTAATCATGCTTTTCGGGTAGAATTATAATTAAGAATTATATCCGGAGGTAAATACAATGAAAGGAAAAATTTTAACACAAAAACTTATTGCAGAATTTTCTGCATATCTGCAAAGCGAGGAAAAGAGCGCAAATACCATAGAAAAGTATCTGCGTGATGTGCGAGCGTTTGCAAAACACATAACCGGTACGGAGATTACAAAAGAGAATGTGATTGCCTATAAAAATGAATTGATGTCAGAAGGCTATGCCGCACGGAGTATCAATTCAATGCTTGCCTCCCTCAATAGCCTATTCTCTTTTCTCGGTTGGTCTGATTGCAAAGTGAAATCATTGAAATTGCAACAGCAGATCTACTGTCCCGAAGAAAAAGAACTGACGAAAGCGGAGTATATGCGGCTCGTCAATACGGCGAAGCAGAAAGGCAACGAGCGCCTGAATTTGCTGATCCAAACGATATGCGGCACAGGGATCCGTGTGAGTGAGCTGCAATATATAACCGTGGAAGCAGTAAGGTGCGGTGAAGCCGTCGTTTCTCTCAAAGGCAAAACACGATTGGTGTTCATTGTTCGTGACTTACAAAAGAAATTGCTCTGCTATGCAGCAGAGCAGAAAATAACATCGGGAGCAATATTCGTAACACGCAACGGAAAGCCGATAAGCCGCACCAACATTTGGCGGGAGATGAAAGCCCTGTGTTGCGAGGCAAATGTTGATCCACAAAAAGTCTTTCCGCATAATCTAAGACATCTGTTCGCAAGAGTGTTTTACGGCATCGAAAAGGATATTGCCAAGCTTGCTGATATTCTCGGTCACAGCAGTATTAACACCACTCGCATTTATATTATCTCAACAGGCACGGAACACCGTCAGCGAATGGAAAATATGCGGCTGATAATATAAAAATAGCCGCCCAAAACGGCGGCAAGCACATAATCCATATTATGTTGCTAATCAACATACAAATGGTTATATTCAACCAATTCTACTTTGATAGTATACAATACTTTAAGAAAAAAATCAAGGTATTTTGAAGAGAAAAGTATGATCTGTAAGAGAATTGTCGAAATTAACACAGCACAAATAAGCCTTCTCAAATAAGACAAATGAAAAGGCTTGCATTTTTATGCCCTTTTTTAGTTAAAGGCGGTTACCGCTTCGCAGTAACCGTTTCTTTTTTTGGCAGAGTGCAACATAATATGGATTATGTTTTGTTTGGACTTTATATAGGAGGTAGTTAAATGGCGCTAATTGATATTATCAAGTATGAGGGAGACAACAGTACATTTATATGGAAACATCCGTGTGAGGATTTTAATACTACCACACAGCTAATCGTCCACGAAAGTCAAGAAGCCATTTTCTTTATGAACGGTCAGGCTCTTGATCTTTTCGGTCCCGGACGGCATACTCTCGAAACTCAAAACATTCCGCTAATCCGAAAATTGATCAATATCCCTACAGGCGGCAAGACGCCGTTTCACTGTGAAGTTTATTTTATCAATAAAACTGAACAGATGGCGATTAAATGGGGCACTGATAGCAAGGTACAGTATGTAGAACCTACATATAAATTCCCAATTTCCATCGGTGCATCCGGTGAAATGGCATTGAGTGTTGAGGACTCCAGAAAACTGCTTATTAAATTAGTCGGTACAGAGCGAGTTCTTGAACGCAATCAGTTAGTGACCTTCTTCCGAGCATTTTTAATGACAAGGGTGAAAACTTATATCGCTCAGGAAATGAAGGCAAGTGCGATCAATATTTTTGAAATTGATGAAAGTCTTGAAACTTTCTCGAATGATATAAAGGCACGCCTTATTGATGACTTTGAAGAATACGGTGTCACGCTGAATCGCTTTTTTGTTACAACAATTGTCAAACCGGACGGCGATCCGCAGTATGAAAAATTTAAAGATTTACATTTCCGACAGTATGCCGATATCGCTGAAGCACAACTGCAACAAAAAGTAGGTATCATAGAGCAGCAAACAGAAGCACAAAAGATGGTCATCGAATCTCAAGCGCTTGCTCAAAAACGTGCAACCGAGGGATATACCTATCAGCAAGAGCGAGGATTTGATATTGCCGAAACTGCTGCCGGAAATGAAGGAGCCGGTCAGATGTCTAATTTAGGAATTGGACTCGGTATGATGGCAGGCGTTGGCAGCACAGTCGGCAATATGGTCGGAGGCGCAGTATCGGGCGCTTTCGCCGGTATGAGCACACAGCCTATGGTGCAAGCGGAACAGAAGGAAATGTTCTGCGATAATTGTGGAGCAAAGATTACCCAAGGTTCTGCATTCTGTGATGAATGCGGCACACCGATTCCGGTTAACGCATCGAAATGTGCTAACTGTGGATTTGCCTTTGAGCGTCCCGGCAAATACTGCCCGAAGTGTGGCGCAAAACGGGAGGGTTGAAGATGAAAAAGAATAAAGGTATGGCTTATGCGATCCTCGGTATAGCATTCATTCTGTTCAATACACTTGCTTTTGTGATCCCCGCTGAAAAAACCTTGACATTTTGGATAGCATACATATTTACGGTAATTGCTTTTGCTGTTCAAATCGGAGTTTGGAAATTGGCTTTCAGCAAAGCGGAGACGCCTAAAAGTAAATTTCTCGGTCTTCCGATCATTCATATTGGCGTCGTATATCTTATAGCTCAGTTGATTGCTTTTGCGGTTTTTATGGCAAACTCAGCGTTACAGGCATGGATAGCGGTTGTTATATCGGTTTTACTTCTTGGCGTATCGGCAATATGTTTGATCACAACCGAAGCAGGTAGAGATGAAATTAACCGTGTTGAAGAAAAAGTGCAGCAAAAGGTATTTTACATAAAAGCGCTGCAGGCGGATGTAGAAATACTTGCTGAACAAGAGACGGACAAGGATACCAAAACGGCTCTTGCAAAGCTTATTGAAGCGATTCGTTTCAGTGATCCGATGAGCAATGAAATTCTAACGGAGGTTGAAACTCAAATCAAAGATAAAGTTGCTGAATTAAAAACTGCTGAAAACAAGTCGGCAATCATAACAGAACTTAATTTGCTTTTAGCCGAGCGAAATAAGAAAGCAAAAATATTAAAATAAAATTGGAGGAAACGGAAAATGAAACAACTAACTTGCGAAATGTGTGGAGGAACCGACCTTATCAAACAAGATGGCGCTTTTGTATGTCAAAATTGTGGAATGAAGTACTCGGTTGAAGAAGCAAAAAAAATGATGATTGAGGGCACTGTGGATGTTCAAGGTACTGTTAAAGTAGATAATTCTGCTTTTGTTGAAAGGTATCTTCAAAATGCTCATAGAGCTCTAGATAAAGAGGATTGGGAAGAAGTCGAGAAATATTATAACATGGTAGAGCAAAATGTTCCCAACAATATGGAGGCCGTCTTCTTTAGTTCATACGGAAAAGCAATGCTCGCAATGACCGATTCTGATTATTTTAAGCGGCAACAAAAATTTGAAGTACTTAACCGCTCGATGTCTGTTATCAGTGATTACTATGAATTAACAACAGAAAACAAGGAAGAAGTTCTTCGTAAGATTAGCCGGTACATTAAAAAAATGTATGAAGTAACCTTCGTTTTTCAGCGCCAAAGCGCAGACATTGCCGGAGCTATAAATGCAGCATCAGGTGTAGCTGGAAGTAAAAAATGGTGCATAGCATTATTAAATTCGACCAAAGCAACGTTTTTAACAGAACTCAAACAAATAGCAGAAAAACATGATGATGCATATATTCAAGAACTGATTAATGAAAATACTGTGGAGCAGGCCAATAAATCCGGAGGTGGATGTTATGTCGCAACAGCAGTATACGGATCATATGATTGCCCACAGGTTTGGACGCTTCGACGTTATCGTGACTATACCCTCGCAGAGACTTGGTACGGTAAAACGTTTATACATACTTATTATGCAATAAGCCCCACCCTCGTTAAATGGTTTGGACATACCGAATGGTTTAAAAATATGTGGAAAGCAAAGCTTGATCGTATGGTTGAAAAGCTTCAATCCGAAGGATATGACGCTACCCCCTATGAAGATAAAAAGTGGTAATTTACTGCACAATATACCTCGAAAATACAATCAAGATATTTGTTCAATCCGGGTTAGTACAAGGCTGAAATCTCAGCGTAATAATTTTGATTTTGTCTTACTACTTGACAGATCTAAAACTTTTAATATCTTATTAAAGAGTTTATTCAGGCAAAACAAGAAAGAAAAATATTTAAATAAAACTGGAGGAAACAGGTAATGAAACAGCTTACTTGCGAAATGTGCGGAGGAACTGATCTTATCAAGCAAGATGGCGCTTTTGTATGCCAAAACTGCGGTATGAAATATTCTGTTGATGAAGCTAAAAAAATGATGATCGAAGGTACTGTCGATGTGCAAGGAACAGTAAAGGTTGACAATTCTGCATTTGTGGAAAGATATCTTCGAAATGCCCACAGAGCTCTAGATAAAGAGGATTGGGAAGAAGTTGAGAAGTACTATAATATGGTGGAACAAAATGTGCCCGATAATATGGAAGCCGTTTTCTTTAGTTCGTATGGTAAAGCTATGCTTTCCATGACGGATTCTGACTATTTTAAGAGAGAGCAAAAGTTTCAAGTACTTAACCGTTCTATGTCGGTAATAAGTGATTATTATGAAACTACTACAGAAAACAAAGAGGAAATTCTTAGAAAAATTGCAGCTTACATTAATAAGATGTATAGCGTAACATTTGTTTATCAAAGGCAAAGCATAGATTTAGCGGGCGCAATACGTGCTGCATCAGGCGTGACAGGTAGCAGACAATGGTGTATTAATCTTATCAACTCTACTAAGAATACGTTTATAAATGAACTTAAAGAGATTTCGCAAAAACATGATGAGACATTCATAGCAGACATCTTAAATGAATTTGGATCCAGCACTGCATCTACGCCTGCACCTATAAAAAAGGCACCAGTCACTTCACAAAACAGTGAAAATTGCAAGAAATATGCTCTTATCGCAGCAATATGTTATGCAGTGTATGGTGCGTATAGTATTATCAACAGAATTATCTATGTTGTTCAGAATCCGGATTATGCAGCAATTACAGCTTTGAATATCATCTTTTGGATTGCCACGATTAGTTTGGCTGTAACACTTTTTATGAAAAACGAAAAAGCCGTTATAGTTGCCGCCGGTGTGAACGTATTACTAAATGGTTACTATCTTGTGGCGTATTTCAGCCTTTGGAACTTATTAACCTTTGTTGCATATGCAGCATTAGTAGTTATCGCTGTTTTGGCACTTAAAGGCAATGCCGGTATTAAAAAAATCTGGTTTTTGCCCGCCGTAGTAATGTTGTTAGGTTGCCTTATCGGTTGGTTTAGTTATGGGTATTTTTCCTATATATTTGCGACATGGAACTCCATGCTGTTTTCTGTCGTTGAAATTGCAGCTCTTGTGTTTGTGGGGATGTGGCTTAAAGCAAATACAACATCCAAACAGTTTGAGTAAATATAAATATCAAAACCCTCAATATAATGCCATTGATTTTTACCTTGCTATTTGTATGGGTAAAAAATTTGAAAATTACAAGCCCGACGAACGCGAATTTTTCGGTTCATCGGGCTTGTAATACTCTATTCAGCCAGTTTGATTTTTAATAAGAACTATCGCAAATCACCTGTCATATTCGGTATTTTCTATGCGCAAATTAGATAGGCATATACGATTTCAGCAGCTCTGTTGAGGATGTTATTCATCTGACAAACCCACGCCGTTTGATCTTGGGCCTTGAGGGTCTCAGTTATACCCTCACATTCTGCCATCTGTTGTACCAGCCGAGAAAACATATCCTCTGCCTGTCGGTCAATATCTGCAAGGTATATGTTTAGTTTGCCGCTCGTTAGAAGATTGGTGTAAAGTAGTTTCTTTTGCTGTTTAATATACCGTAGGTGTCGCTGCCCCCATAAGCCGATAGGCAGTTCGCCTTCACTGTGAAGTGCCAAATCAGGCAAGTAATAATCACCTTGCAGAGTATAGCCGATTCCTGTCTGCTCGTTATAAATGTGTTTTTCCATAATCACGCCTCCTTGTAAATCACCTTGAATTTCTTTTGCTTCGCATCAATGATCTTCAGCAGAACCTCATCCACCGCATCGGTGTACTTGCCTTTAGCAATAAGCCTGTTCCGCATTTCGTTCAAACTGTTGATGATAACTTTGCGCTCACAATTATCAAACGCTAAGTAATATTTCTTTTCTCGCATATCGTATCCTCCTTTGAATTTCTACTATAATTGTACTCGTCGGCGGCACAATAGTCGAATGTATGGTATAATTATATCTCTATTAAAAACATTATAAACCATTGATTGTTTTATATTACTTGATAAATTAGCCCATAAATGTTATTATAATTATATAATTAGTTAAATCAATTATTGTTTCGGAGGAAAGTATGGCTTCATTGATAAAGAAAATTGATATTTTGGGATTATATTCTGGAAGAGATTATTCTGTTGAATTTGATAGTAACAATCTTATTTTAGTAGGAGAGAATGGTTCGGGAAAAACAACAATTTCACGTATTATTTATGCAGTTTTATCTTGTAACTGGGATTTGCTGCGCACATATCCTTTTGATAAAATTGTTTTGTACTTTAATGAAGACATAATTGAAGTCGATTCAAAAACTATTAATGCAATTTATAGTATGCAAAACGCGGATAGAATAGGTTTCTATTTTGAACGACGTTATTCTAGAAAAAGCTTAGTGACAAATATTATATCTTCTATTTTAGAACTTAAAAGCACAAAGGAAGCTTCTAATGAAATGCGCTTTAGAAGTATACACGGTATCCCATATGAATATATTGCTGAAATTTTGGATAGTCCCGAAGTGAATGCGTTGTTTGATTTGAATCAAGCGATTAATCAACATTTCGATTCTCAAATTCTTTATTTGCCAACATATCGAAGAATTGAAGAACAACTCCAAAATATTTTTCCTGATATAGATTTAGAAACGTTGGAGAAACGAAAAAAGCCGATTAAGACTAATAAAGTTATTGAACTTGTCGAATTTGGAATGGATGATGTGCAGCAACTTGTAAAAAAAGAGAGTGAAAGATTACGGTCTTTTTCACAAGAGAGACAAAGCATGTTGACTTTGGGATATTTAGGAGAAATTGTTTCAAAAACATATGATCATTCTTCAGGATATCAAAAAATACGAGATTTAGAAGACTGGGAAATTCAAGAAGTCTTGTCGAGAATTGATTCATCTATTCTATCTGACTCGAAAAAGGAAGAACTCCTAAACATAATAAACTTTTTTCGCAATTCTAATCAACGTTCTTATACTGCTCAAGTAAAAATTATATGTCATTATTTTACTCAATTATGGGAATTTAATAATGAGATAAAAAAGTCGGAAAAAAATATACGTGATTTCGTTGAAAAGGTAAATAAATATTTGGTTAATAACAAAGTGATTTATGATAGTGAAAAATACACTTGTGAAGTGTTTAATATCGTTCGAAGCGATTTTTCTGATGATGAAAAATTAGAAAAGATAAAGTTTCAAGATTTGTCTTCTGGAGAAAAACAAATTGTTTCGCTATTTGGGCACTTGTATTTAGATGAAAATGATTCTGCATTTGTCTTTATTGATGAACCGGAATTATCGTTATCTGTAGATTGGCAAAAAACACTTTTACCAGACATTTCCACGAGTCCAAAGTTTTGTGGACTGTTAGCAACTACACATTCTCCTTTTGTTTTTGACAACGATTTAGAGTCGGTAGTTCACGGTATTAACGAATTTCTTATTAAGGGTTAGTTCATTATGATTACAAAGGAAAGTCTAATAGCAGAACGTGAATCGGTAAACGAAGCTGTTCTTAAGATAAAACAAAAATACTCTAAATCTCCTACTGAAAAAACTATTTTTATAATTGTTGAAGGCAAAGATGACATTACTTTTTATGGAATGAAAGCTGAAAACTATAAACATCAAGATCTAAGAATTCAAGTCATTGCTGCTGGTAATAGAAAAAAGGTTGTAGATGTATATCGAAAATTGGATTGGAACACCTTTTCAAAATCTAGAGTTCTTTTTATCGTTGACAGAGATTTGTCAGACTACACGAAAGAAGATACTCCAACAGACGACAATATTTATGTTACTGACAACTACTCTATAGAAAATGATGTATGCACTCCAAATACTTACATAAAAGTCTTAAAATATCTCGCACAATTAAATGATATAGACGATGTGGATGAAACCGAGTTGTTGACATTCTATAATCATTCCGAACAACAATTTTTTAATATTGCAACGCCAATAATGGCATTAATATTGTATTGGAAACTTAATGGTATTGATGCGAATTATGCGAACGTAAATTTCGGTAGAATATTTCAATTTGAAGATAATAATTTATCTTTGCATCCAACATTCAAAAAATATAGCGATGTAATTAAATTCGTATGTGATAAAAGCAAGGTTACATATGATGCATCTATAGATTTGAGCTGTTACGAAGAACTTCTTCAAAACGGATATCAACCTATTCACTACATTCGTGGTAAATATTTATCTTGTTTCTTTTCTTCGATAATAAATTACACAGTCGAGAAATCAAAAGATATATTGACTTCGAAGAAATCAAGCAAGTTATCGTTAACTGTGGGGAATAAAGACTTAATCGTAAAACTTAGCGGATATATGAATATACCAATCTCTTTGCACAATTTTTTGAGTAAGCTTAAATTGGCTTCATAATCGAAGATTACGTATTTTACTTCTTCTGGTTTCAGCACTTTGTATATGATAAATAAGATTGATTTAAATGTAATAACAAAACCGCTACCTTAGACTTACATCTAAGATGGAGGTTATTTGCTTCGTATGAGAACATCACCTTAACGGTAAAACCGCTGCTAAAATAGTAGGTGTTTGTTCAATACAGGCTTGGTAGGGAAACTATAAAAGAAAAAGGGCAAGAGAATTGAGAGAAGCCGAAACTTCTCTCAATTCTCTTGCCCTTTGCAATGCTCGTGTCTTTAAGTTTCTGTCCTTAAGGCCCAGTGCAATATCTTCCCTTTTTGTTGAATTGAAAACAAGGCATAAATATGGTAAAATGAATTACAACGAATTTGCGGCTACATCAAAATAGAGGTGACTTAATGAAAAAACCTGATCGTCTTGTAGGATATCTAAATATAAACGATTCGAATTGTGCTTTTGAATTTGATGACGATGATTTTATTTTATCCTTATACCCTCCTTCTACTAAAGACTATGATGTCCACAGCATATTTGAAGGCTTAACCAATTTTAACCATAAAGAACATAAATGGATCAAAGATTTAAAATTGAGCGGCATTACTTCGTCCGGTAGTAATATCATATTCAATGTGCAAGATCTTCCTTCTAATTATAACGGCTTTAAAGTGTACGATGTAAATTGGTATTTTTGTTATCGTGATACAATAAAAGCGGACAGAATTGAAGGCTTTCGCATAAATGGTCCTGAAATCGATCTTTTCTATCCTCCTCAGAGAGCTTTAGAGACTAAAATAGATTTTTCAAAAGAAAACAATCGGATAACGGGTATGCAAGTATCGTCTAATGATAATAACGATTGTAGCGATTGTGGGAAGTATCGCATTATAAAAGGTATCGATGCGGATATAAAATTATCTGCACATGCAACTATTCATACTGATACCGCTGTCAATCCAATAAATGCTGATAGTGTAATGACAACACATTTTTCAAAACCCGTTGACATTGATACTCTCATAGTCGCTTATTATAATGCGGTTTGCTTTTTTGAGTATATTACATATAGAAATAATATAAATATTAAATCGACAGATATCTTTTTCATTAATGAAAATGGCCTTCGACAGTATGATGGTATACTTGTATTTCCAAACAACACCGATATTGAAACTCATAAAAATGTCAAAAAGCGCATTATAGGTTATGACATTTTACAAAAGAAAGCCGCTAAAATTTTCTCCCTAATAAATAAGAATAAAATAGGATTTGGTCATATATGCAAATCCATCGACGATACTAGGCATTATCCTACAAGCAGAACTATTATGATTTTAACTGAGTTTGAGCGGGAATACCGTAATATTTACGGCACTGATTTTAACAGATCAGAAGAATATATTGATGTAAAAAACAGTATTGTCAATTTAATAAATGACTATTTAAAAGAACAGCACGGTATGCGTAGACAATATGTTAAACAATTAAGCCGATATGTCAATGACCGAGATAATAGCTATGAAACTAATGTCAAATATGCCTTGGATGATTGTAAGGATATTATGGATATATTTGTCGCACGAAAGTACAAAGGGAACTATAAAGAGGCTACAGATGGGATTGCTATGAGAATAGGTGAATTGCGCAACGGAATTGCTCATAGCCGTTTGGACCTGAAAATCGAACCCATTTCCTTGGCAGATATTAAAATCATAGAAGAATTAACGTATGCCATTCGACTGAAAAAATTAGGCATACAAAACCTCGAATGTAAAAAATCGATAAATATCTTATTTGGTGAGCAATTTGCATTATAATTTTGCAAAGAGAAGCCGAGAAAAACCTTTTAGGATCCTTCTCGACTTTATTTCAAAATATTGATTTTTAATATGTGCGATCGGTGCTGGATGTAATATTTTTATGAAATCCCTTATGAACACTCGTACCAGATAAAAGAGATAGCACTTTTGTGTTATCTCTTTTATTTTTCTATGTCAGCTAAAGGGACTTGAACCCGTGAGGATCTCGGCGTTAAGGAAATGTGCCGTGGCACATTTTTAGCCGAAAGCGCAAGGCGGGTACTGAGATTCGCAGAATTTCGATCGCCGAAGCGGTTAGTATGCAAGGCGCAAACCCTTGATTTCAACGTGATCCGTGCAAATGATTTAACTTTTACACTTTATTTTTGATAGAGTAAAATTTCGTAGGGGTCGGTTTGAGAACCGCCCCCTACAAAAAATGGCTACCTTTGGGTAGCCGTTTTTTACTTTAAATTATTTAACTTATACATTTTTGCGGTATGCTCTATACCACAGAATTGCAAGTATCACCGTGCAAAGTATTGGCGCCAATGCAGATATCAGCACTGCAACAAATATGCTATTAAGCAAGCCGCTCGCCATGGTATATAACGCGGCGGACGATATGCTGATTCTGTTGCCTACTCTGCCAATGAGCGCGGCAAGAGGAGCTGCCATAAGCATAAGCGATGCGCCTGAAAACGCATAAATAAAATACCTGAGATAATTTTTCTTTTTATTGAAAAACAGACGCAAAATCACAGCGGTAATAATGAACAGTACTGCACAGGCAATCGCCGCGTAAAGCGCATACGGACTGTAGCGTACCATCATTCGTGAAGCGGTGCGGAAATACGACATTGAAAATACCGAAACGTAAGAATTGTAAATATCGCAAAGCTCAGAAGCCACAGTCTGCAAATTATCTACCGTTTCAGCGTCTAACTCAAAACCCTTTTGTGTTGCGTATCCTTTTAAGGCTTCAAACCATTTCGTTTCTAAATCGTCTGTTGAAACTGAATCACGCACGTCACCTGCGTAAAATTCACGCAGAATCTTTTCTGTGTCCGCGCTAATTCTCTGCACCATGTCCGTACTTTCAAAAATAGAATCGAAAAAGGTTTTTTCTATATTACTTGCCTGTCCGAAGGAAATGAATTCCCCTTTTATCTCTTCTGCGAGCAATTCGGCATATTGCGAACGGTCAATAACACTTACCGCAAAGTTGCCGTTAAGGGCTGTAACATAAAGTGATAAGCACAGTACACCGCCTGTTAAACATAGCGACATTATAAATGATAAGAGTGCACAAAGAACGGAGCGCACCCTTTTTGCAGTTTTGGTCATAGGGTTGCCTCCTTATTCATATAAATTTACACTCGGCCCCGACACGAATTCGCAAAATGCAAAAAAGCGGTAGGGCGTAGACATAATAACACCGTTTAAATCGCAGGTGTATAAAATTAAAATTTCCTTGTCACCATTAAGCTCACTGCGGTAGGCAGAAGGGTCGTCATACCTGCGGACATCAGTTCTGTATACCCTGTAAACGTAGGAGCCGTAGGTGGTGTCAAGATGCACAAGCGCACCCTCTTCCACGCTTGAAAGATCACTGAAATAGTTCATATAGTGCGCGCCGATAAGCACGCCTTTTCCGCAACCCGGAATATGACCGAATAAGGATACACACGCGCCGCGGTTGAGCAGCTCATGACTGTCACCGAAAATAACAGGTGTGTCAATTCCGGTTCCTTCTACTGTAATACGGCCGAAATTCTCGCCGTATTTGGGAAATGAAAAATCATCCCAATTCAGAGTTCCGCTGGAAGGACCGCCGTTACCATCAAAAATACTGCCCGCCCCAAGTTCGTTGATGGTATTAACATTGGCATTTGAAAAAGCCAAGCCATATACCGAAAGCAAGGGGGTCAGTATCGGAGTAAGAGCTGTGAAGAGCAGTAAATATCCACATAATAAGAAAGCTATCGGAAAAAGGATAAATCCTTTCCGATAGCGCCTCTTACTCCGATTTGATTCGGAATTAGTCCTCATTTGATACTTTGCGGAAACGCTTAACGCTGACAGCAGCAACTGCAACGATTGCAAGAGCTACAACACCAATAGCAGCAACATAAGTGTAATTTGTGCCTGTCTTGGTGATAACAACGTTAGGATGAAGCTCAGCAACAACATTGCCTTCCGGATCAGTGATGATCAACAAACCGTGGTCTGCGTCAGTAAGGTGACCCTTTGTTGAAAGACCGTAACCGAGAACAGCGAGAGCCTGACGACCGTAATCAAGAAGAACCTCAGTAGTTCCGGTAGCTGTGATGTCTTCAACAGACTGAAGGTTGTTAGCCTTAACAACTCCCATTGCCTTCTCAAAGATAGCCATAATCTCGTTGTACTGTGCTTCAGTAACATCAACTTCAGCAAATACGTTCTCAAGAGCTGTGAAATACTCTGCAGGAACCGTGATAGTAGCACCGTCAACAACATATGCAGTCTTTACATAGTCGATGAGCTTCTGCTCATAAGTGTTGATGCCTGCTGCGAAAGCGGGAACTACAGAAACAACCAAAAGAACAGCTACAACCAAGATAGATACTAACTTTTTCATGTTGAATCTCTCCTTAATAGAATTTTTGTAAAATTGGCAAGGCTATAAATATATTAGCCTATACAACACAGCTATCATAACACAGTTTTTTCAGTTTGTAAAGTGTTTTTTTTATTTTTTTTAACGCTTGTCCTTTTTTTTAATTTTCAATGGAAAACACGCTGTATTAGAAACAAAATTCACCTAATTCTTTACTGATTTTCCATATTTTTATCAGTGATTATAAGCTGACCGTTTTCGTCTGCGGAACAGATATAATCTACACCTTTTTTGATTGTACCGTCAAGGATTTTTTCAGACAAAACATCTTCAACCTTTGCTCTGACCGCTCTTTTTAGCGGTCTTGCGCCGTAAACCTTGTCATAGCCTTCCTTTAATATAAGCTCTTTAACGCTTTCATCAAAATCAACGCTGAATTCAATAGAAGAAAGACGCTTTTTAAGGTCTGCGAGCAGATTCTCCGCTATTTGCGCAATTTGCTCTTTTGTAAGACGGTTAAAGATGATTATATCGTCAATTCTGTTAAGGAATTCGGGGCGGAACATATTTTTAAGCTCGCCGTTTACAGCGTTCTTTATTTTTTCCTCCGAGTTTCCGTCACCCGTGCTGTCTGCAAAGCCAAAAGAGTGCATTTCCTCGTTTATTTGTCTTGCACCGATGTTTGATGTCATTATAATTACGCAGTTTTTAAAATCCACCTTTCTGCCCTTTGAATCGGTCAGAACGCCGTCGTCAAGAATTTGCAACAGCATATTGAAAACGTCGGGGTGTGCCTTTTCAATTTCATCGAACAGCAGAACTGAATAAGGCTTTCTGCGGATTTTCTCAGTAAGCTGACCGCCCTCGTCAAAACCGACATAACCGGGTGGTGAGCCGATAAGCTTTGACACGGTGTGCTTTTCCATAAATTCAGACATATCAAGGCGAATCATCGCATTTTCATCACCGAAAAGCGAGGATGCAAGCGCCTTTGAAAGCTCTGTTTTACCAACGCCCGTAGGTCCGCAGAAAAGGAACGAACCAATGGGTCTTTTGGGGTCTTTCAGCCCTGCGCGGCCTCTTCTTATAGCCTTTGCAACGGCTGAAACTGCTTTGTCCTGGCCAATAATTCTTTTGTGAAGTTCATCTTCCATTTTAAGAAGTCTTTCGCTTTCTTTTTCGGTCATCTGCGTAACGGGAATACCCGTCCAGCCTGAAACAATCTCGGCGATTTCCGTTTCGGTTACGGACATTGATTTTCCGCCGTCTGAATTAGACCATTTTGCTTTTTCTTCGTCATATTTTCTCTTAAGTTCTTTTTCCTCGTCACGCAAAGATGCCGCTTTTTCGTAATCCTGCCGCTCAACTGCATTTTGCTTTTCGGCAGAGGTTTTATTAAGGTTTCGTTCCATTTCTTTAAGCTCGGGAGGAGCTGTAAACTGTTTAAGCCTTACCTTTGAAGCCGCCTCGTCAATAAGGTCAATGGCTTTGTCGGGCAAAAATCTGTCACCGATATACCTTGCTGAAAGCGAAACTGCCGCTTTTATTGCTTCATCGGTTATTTTAACTTTATGGTGAGCCTCATATTTATCTCTTATACCTTTTAATATTTCAACGGCATCCTCCTCTGACGGCTCGCCCACGGTAACAGGCTGAAAACGTCGCTCAAGGGCAGGATCTTTCTCAATATTTTTGCGGTATTCGTCAATAGTTGTAGCGCCGATGACCTGAAGCTCACCGCGAGCGAGTGACGGCTTTAAAATATTTGCCGCATCAACTGCACCCTCTGCACTGCCTGCGCCGACAAGTGTGTGAACCTCGTCAATGAAAAGAACGGTATTCTCATCATTTTTAGCTTCTTCAATGATGCTTTTTATTCTCTCTTCAAAATCGCCTCTGTATTTTGTGCCTGCTACCATGCCCGTAAGGTCAAGAGAGAGTATTCTTTTATCCTTGAGAAGTTCAGGAACCTCACCGTTGACAATTTTAAGGGCAAGCCCCTCAACGATTGCGGTTTTGCCCACACCCGGCTCGCCGATAAGGCAAGGGTTATTTTTTGTTCTACGTGTAAGAATTTGAATAACTCTGTTAATCTCCTCTTCCCTGCCGATAACGGGGTCGATTTTGTTTTCCTTTACAAGCTCAGTCAAATCTCTTGAATATTTTTCAAGATTTGAATTACCTTCTGATTTTTTACCGCTTCGGGTCTTATTTGAATTTTGTTCTTTCGCTACGGATTTAGCAATATTCTGAACAGACATTCCGAATCTGTTCAAAATTTCGCAGGCAAAGCCCGTTCCCTCACGGCAAAGAGCCAAAAGAATGTGTTCCGTGCCCGCCAGTGCCTGACCCATGGAAGATGAAAGCATCAATGCGCTTTCAACAATATATTTTGCCCTCGGAGTAAAATCCGACGAAACCAGTTCGGTGGGAATGCCTGCTCCAACGCTCTCCTTTATCATTTTATAAACATTTTCGTATGTTATTTTTTCAGAAGCCAAAATTCTGCCTGCCTGTGAAGATGTGTCGCTCACAAGTCCTAACAAAATATGCTCGCTTCCAATATATGTGTGTCCTAAATCTTCTGCCGATTCAAGCGCCTTATTGAGCGCATTGTTTGCTTTTTCTGTAAATCCTGTAAAACTATACATAAGTTAAACTCCTTTCAAAAAACACGGGGGATAAAATCCCCCGTTAAAATCATTCCAAGCTTTCACGAACTGTCTTTGCCCTCTCGAAATCTCTTTCACGGGGAGGGAGTTTTCGCCCTGCCTTTGCGTTGATTGTAGCAGGCTGTAGTGAAATCATAAGTTCGGTAACTGTTTTAAGGGGTACGGGCAGTTTGCCCGAAACTGAGCCGAGCCTTACAAGAGAAAGATTTTGCATAAACTCTTCCGTACTTAAAAGCTTTGCCCATTTTAAAAGACCGTATGCACGGAAAACGGCATCCTCAGTATCAATACTTTTGAGCATCTCTGCTCTTGCGGCACGCTCCTGTGCGCAAAGCTGCAAGGTTATTGATTTAAGATTTTCTATTGCCGCTTTCTCGGAAATTCCAAGTGTAATTTGATTGCTGAGCTGATACATATCTCCCACAGCCTCACTGCCCTCGCCGAATGCACCGCGAATAGTAAGACCGAGCTTTGAAACGGTGTTAATAAGTCTGCTTATTCCGCCGTTCATTGAAAGAGCGGGCAAATGAAGCATTACAGATGCCCTCATACCTGTGCCCAAGTTGGTGGGGCATTGAGTAAGGTAGCCAATGCGGCTGTCAAATGCAAAATTGAATTTGCTGTTAAGACTGTCATCTATTTCATTTGCAACGGAATACGCTTCGTCAAGAGCAAATCCCGGGCGCATTACCTGAAGCCTGATGTGGTCCTCTTCGCAAAGCATTATGCAAATATCCTCATCGGGAGAAATGAGCATCGCTCTGCCGTCTGCATCTGAGGCAAATTCGGGGCTGATTATATGTCTTTCAGCCATACTTGCCGCCTCAAAGCCTGCAAGTGTTTTCATTTCAACGAATCGCAGACCGTATTTATTATCGCTCAGGGCGGCATCTTTGATTATCCCGTTAAGCTCCGTTCTGCTCTTAGTGTTAAGCTTACAGGGGAACGGGTATTCTGCAATGTTTCTTGCAAATCTTATTCTTGTGCTGATAACAACATCGTTTTGTTCACCTGCGCCGATATACCATTTACTCATTTTTTCCGCCCTCCTTCAGTTCTTTTATTCTGTCACGCAGAAGCGCCGCCGTTTCGTAATTTTGCGCTTCAACTGCCATTTTCAGTTCTTCTTCCAATTTTTCAATTTGCTCCTTTAAGTTATCTTCTTTGACTGCAATTTTATTGGGAATTTTTCCCTCATGGCGAGTCTTTCCGTGGATTCTTTGCAAAGACGGAAGAAGTTTTTCGTAAAAGGTTTTATAACACTCTGCACAGCCGATTTTTCCGCTTTCAACTATATCGTTAAAGGTACTGCCGCATTTTTCGCATTTAAGTGTTCGTGCTGAAAGCGAGCCCACTCCCGTATCGCCTAAAAACGAGCCAAAAAACGAACCGAATATATTGCCAAATCCTCCGAAAACGTCTTCATAGCCAAGCATCTTTGCACAACCTGAGCAAAGGTGGGCCTCCGCCGCTTCGCCGTTTATAATTCTTTTAACGTGTGTAGTAGCTTCGTATTTTCCGCAATTCTGACATAACATAAAATTTCCTGCCTTTCCTATTTAAGTTTATAATGTATTTAATAAAATCTGTTTGAATATTGAGGCTCTGATTGTGTCTGCATAAGTTTTCGGAATGTCTTTATAGGCATTTCCGCAAACAGCCGCTAAAATTAGTTTTGCCGTTTTTTCATCAATCAAATCTCTGTCGTAAAAATTTCTTACATACGCTTTACAAGCGCTGTCATCAATCTGCTGACCTATTGAGTTGACAACATGCATTTTAAATGTGTCAACATCAAAGTTGGCTCTCGTAATCCGAATGTATCCCCCACCGCCTCTGCGACTTTCAACTATATAGCCGTGTTCGGGCGTAAACCGTGATGAAATAACGTAATTTATCTGACTCGGCACACATCCGATTTTTTGAGCAAGTTCATTACGCTGAATTTCCGTACTGCCGCCGTCTTCAAGCATTTCAATAATCATTTGCGATATTATATTACTTATATTCACTTTATCACCGTATTTCTTTTATTGTATTTTTGCTTGACTTATTATGTTTTGCGTTTGACTTTGACTTTCTTTGACCTTACAAGTCATATTATATACAATTTTGACCAATAATCAAAGGTCAAAAAAGGTCAAATTTAACATTTCGTTATGGGATATCTCTGTTTTTCTCTTGTTTTCTCTGCTTTTCATATATTTTTAATATTTTTTACAATTATTTTTCAAATATAGCCAAAATAAAATCAGCGGTAACTTTTAGTTACCGCTGACACTCTGTAAAGTGTATTGACTTTACATACCAATCATCTCTGAGAAGTTGTCCATCATTTCGGAAATCCTAATTTGTTGCGGGCAAACAGCCTCACATCCCCTGCATCCTATACAATTTTTCGGGCGTTTTTCCTCCGGCATACTGCCGACTGCCATCGGCGCTATGAAACCGCCGCCTGTGATTTTATGCTCATTATAAAGCGCAATTAACTCAGGTATCGGCAAATTTTGCGGACAGTGAGATGTGCAATAGTGGCAAGCTGTGCAAGGAAGACCGCCTTTTTGGGTGTCCTCATCTACAAGCTCAACAATTCGGTCAAATTCTGACTTTGTAAGGGGCTTATCCTCTTGCCAAATTGAAATATTATCCTTTAATTGCTCCATAGTTGACATGCCCGAAAGCACTACCGTAACGCCGGGAATTGATTGCAAAAATCTGAAAGCCCAGGCTGGCACACTTTCATCAGGACGCATTTTCGCAAGTTCTTCTTTTACACCGTCAGGCATCTTTGCAAGTTTACCGCCACGAAGCGGCTCCATTACCCAAATCGGAATTCCGGCATTCTGTATTATTTCTGCTTTTTCCTTAGCATTCTGAAAATGCCAATCCATGTAGTTTAACTGTAACTGGCAAAACTCCATGTGCTCGCCGTAAGCGTCAAGAAAACGCTTAATTACCTCACAGCTTCCGTGTACGGAAAAGCCGAGGTGTTTAATGCGTCCGTTCTTTTTCTGCTCAAGAAGATATTCTAAAATGCCGAATTTCGGGTCAAGATAATCGTCAATATTTCCCTCGTAAACATTATGGAAAAGATAAAAGTCAAAATATGGTGTCTGACATTTTTTCAGTTGTTCCTCAAAAATCTCTTTAACTTTGGGCATATTTGAATTGTCATACCCGGGGAATTTACTTGCAAGATAATAGTTTTCTCTCGGATAAGCAGATAAAAGTTTGCCTGCAACAAGCTCTGAATTGCCGTTGTGGTAACCCCAAGCGGTATCAAAATAATTCACCCCGTTTTTATAAGCGTAATCAACCATTTCTGCGGCGGCTTTTTCATCAATAACTGCGTCATCATTATCAATAACAGGTAAACGCATCATACCAAGACCGAGACCTGATATTTTAACACCTTGAAAATCCCTGTAAATCATAAAATTTACCTCACTTATTTTGATTTTTCTATTAAAATCGTTTAATCTTATGATGTTTAATTGTACCATACTTTAATAATAAAATCTACAATTGTGTTAAAATATTTGTGCAGGCTACAGTAAACACATTTTTAAATATTGAAATTCACCAGTTAAACATCAATTTTGACGGCTTACCTAAGTTCAAGTTACAAAAGCATTTAATTTATTTAAAATGAATTCAGACAGGAGGTGAGATTTTGAAAATCATTTTAGAGTCCTCTGAAAATCAGGAGATTGAAGTCATCATCAAGGGTGATATAAACAGTGAAGAGGCTGTGCGTATAATATCGGCACTCAATGATGCTTCAAAATTCAGTAGGTTGGTGCTTCTCAGGGAAAACGAAAGCTTTCTTTACAGCTCTGACGATATTATTTATTTCTATTCCGCTCAAAACAAAACATATGCCGTAACCAAAAACGGTCAATACGAAATCAAAGAAAGACTGTATGAGCTGTCGAACTCCTTAAAAAGCAAGGGATTTATTCAGATAAACAAAAGCACGGTTGTAAACATCAATTACGTTAAATCAATTACTGCAGAGTTCAGCGGTAATTATTGTGCCGTGCTGAAAGGCATCAGCGAAACTCTTATTATTTCAAGAAAATTTTTCAGTTCATTTAAAGATTTTATAAGGAGATAAATTTTATGAAAAAATTATTGAATGTAATGCAATTCGGAATTATGGGAACGGGAATCGGATTTTTTATGACTACAATGTCAGTCTTTTTTATGGGCGGCGAGGGCTGCACCGTTAAGGAAATGCTGATTTGGGCTGTGGCATCCTTCCTTTGCGGAGTTGTAACAACAATTATGTTCACCGACAAGTTTAAGCTTGCCGTATCAACGCTTATTCATTTTGTATGTGTTTTCTGTGTCGTTTTAGGTGCCGATATCGCTTGCGACTACAATAACAGCATTACGGACACTTTAAAAAATATGCTTCCTGCGTTTTTAATTATCTATATTATAGTTTATCTGCTCACTTATTTCAGCTCAAAAGCCAATGCAAAACAGGTTAATAAGGTTCTGGGCGAAAAGAATATAAAATAATGCAGACAAAGTCAGTATGAAGATTGAACAAAAACATTACCTCGTTTTTTGCAAATGTTATTGTGAATATTCCTGCACTCTAAATCAATTATAGTACATTAAAAATAAGAGTTGACAAAATACCCCTTTATATGTATAATGTAATAGTGCTTTTGAGACATTTTCAAAAGCAGTAAACTTAAATTTAGGGGTATAGCTCAGTTGGTAGAGCAGCGGTCTCCAAAACCGCGTGCCGAGGGTTCAAGTCCTTCTGCCCCTGCCACACGAAAAGCCTTGAAACAGCGTGGTTTCAAGGCTTTTTCTTTGCTTTTTATGGCTCGGCGCACGGTCTAATTTTTCCGTTTTGATACTTTGAATTAGGCATTAATTTCGCATCTGGTGGTAACCATTTGTAACATTTCCGTCTGCTACATCATCAAAATAGCATCAATTATTTGCGGAATGTAGCAGTGATTTTGGCTGATTTCTAACCGCAAATTTTAGTGAGTACCCTGCTTTGCAGAAAGTTTCAAGAGATAACGGCAAGGATTTTATTCCTCGCCGTTACCCTTTTGTTTTGCGACAAACGGAATCTGCGTATCCGCAACACAACAAATACCACAACTGTTTTCAAATGTCCAGCGGAATTTCTTTATTCTTTGTTTACAGCGTATCAAAATTTGACCGCCAAGAAATTTCTCTTGGCGGTCGTTTTTGTATTGTTTCAGTTATATTTCAAATCCATCAGTTATTCCATTTAATCTTGCCGTGTCTTTCTTCACATAGTACATCTCGGTAATCTGCGAAGTGCTGTGTCCGAGTAAATCGGCTACTTGTCGTGGGGTTAGAGATTTGATTGTTC
>JAFLUO010000020.1:13729-21424 GCA_022508705.1 Oscillospiraceae bacterium | reverse complement strand
ATCTTATCAAAATCCAGCGGACATTCGCCGCCCTCATTTGAAAGACCCGAATATATATAATCAAGGTCAATATACGAGCCGTTTTTAAAATAATTTTGAAAGCTCATGTATTCGCGTCGGAAAGCAAAATCCGTATAAAATTTAAGACTTCTGCCCTTTTGGTGCGCTAAGTACGAGGCAATATTTCCGCTGCCTGCCGAAACGCCTATAAGATACGGAAAATCTATTCCGTTGTCAAGGCAAAAATCAAGCACGCCCGTGCCGTAAACCGCGCGAAGCCCTCCGCCAACGTCAATATAACCTGTCAAATGCGCCACCTCCAAAATGTATATTTATATTATTTTACCATATTAAAAATTTTATTTCAATGCAATTGTTATTAAATCTAAAAGTATATTTGACAAATTTATCGACAAAATAATTCTATTACATTAGAATTTTAGGAGTGAAATTTATGTCAACGACAGGAAAAGAATATGACAAAATGGCAAAACGGGCATCGCCCAACTCGCCTGTATTTTTAAACTGCCTCAAAGCCTTCCTTATAGGCGGAACAATTTGCCTTTTCGGTCAGGTACTAAACTATTTGTTTAAAAAAGCGGGATTTAATGATGAATACGTTAAAGCGCTTACACCGTCCGTAATCATAATTTTAACTGCCATACTCACAGGGATAGGCATATTTGACAAAATCGCCAAACACGCGGGAGCCGGAACAATAGTTCCCATAACAGGCTTTGCAAACTCGGTTGTGTCCCCTGCTCTTGAGTTCAAGGCTGAGGGAATTGTTCTCGGCACGGGAGCAAAAATCTTCACCGTGGCGGGTCCCGTTATTGCCTACGGTACTGCCGCGGCAGTTATATACGGTATTATTGCCTATATTTTCGGTCTTTATTAAAAAATAACCGACTTTATTAAAAAAATCAGCCGAGGAGCATTTTCTCTTCGGCGAATGTACATATATAAAAATAATAAAGCAATCAGAGTTTACTCTATAAAAGTTTAAAGCGGCACACCCTTTTGGGGCGCGCCGCTTAGAGTCTCAAAAATTAACGACGAAAGTTTAATCCTTTGTGATTCTCTTTTCAATCCCGCCGAAACGGGAAGAGCCTACCATTCTCTCCCAACCTCACCTTTCAGGTTTCTCAAAAAAGAGATCCCTCAAAGGCTATGGAATGAAATTCGACTCACAGAGGTGTTGCAACATAAACTTAACATTCCTGTGCATTCGGACACAAGACCGTAACAGAAAACCGAAAAGCAACTCTTAAATTTCTAAAGTTCACCGTAAAACGGCTTGCAAAGAAACCTGGGAGCGCTTTAAGTTAACTCATTTCCCTCAAACTGCTTTAACATTTGCCGAAAGAAAGCCATTATTCAGCAAAAAACAGAAAGATTAAAACGGGCCTTTTCAGCTACAAGACTTGAGAACGTTCTCCGAAGCCGTGTTAACTTTGACGCTCGGAAAGCCAAGATTTACCCAGACCAAAGCTTTCCGAAATTATTTTAACAAATAAAATTCAATTTGTAAAGAGAATTTTATAGTAAAAATCACGAAATAATCATACTTTTTTTGCCAAAATGTAACTTTTTGTACAAAAAAGACAATTTTCGGTAATTTTTCCGGTCTTACGGATATGTTTTACCGCTGCTTTCTTCCAATAAATCGCCTCTGTCTTCAACCAGCTTTACCGTAATTTCAAAAGTAGAAATTTTATAGTTCTGGTCAATTCTGCAAATCTTAAGAGTGAGTTCGTCGCCCACACTGCCGTTCTCGACAAATTCAAGAAGCTCGTTGTAATCTTCCAAATCCTTGCCGTTAAAGCCTATTACCAAGTCGCCCTCTTTTACATCCTTATTTACAAGGTCGCTGTTAGGCGAAATTGAATTGATAATGAGTGAGCCTGAGGGAAGGTCGTGGGTCTGCACTATTGCAGAGTGAACCTGACTGTACGTTGACGGGAAAAATGTAATGCCGAGCACAGCCCTACCAGTTACATAGCCGTGAGCAATAATATTTTCAACAATTTCTTTAACCGTTTCTGACGGAACTGCAAATCCCATACCCTCATAATCAGTTGAGGCAATTTTTGAAGAATTGATACCTATTACCTGCCCTGCAGAATTTAGCAACGCTCCGCCAGAGTTGCCGGGGTTGATGGCTGCGGTGTGCTGAATGCAGGAAACCTCATACCCAACGGGACTGTTAACCGGTCTGCCTATTGCGGAAATCATTCCGTTTGTGAAGGAGCCGAAAAATGTTGAGCCACCCGGATTGCCCAGTGCGTAAACGGTGTCGCCTACGGAAACGCTGGAGGAAGGGGCAAATTCCGCCGCCTTAAGACCTGTTGCATCTATTGACAAAACGCCTATATCGGTTTTTCTGTCAACGCCGACGATTGTTGCATCGTACTGATCGCCGCTGTTAGTGGTAACAACTGTTTTATATGCAGAAGACGTTTCCAGCACATGAGCGCACGTTACAATATATGTTTTCCCTTTACTCTCGCCGCTGATCACCGTCGGCAAAACGACGCCTGAACCCTCAGAGGCAATGGTGGACTGATTTCTTGAATAAACGATTACGCCCACATTTGTTTCACATGTGTTTTTGTATATAACGCTGGCTTCGCTTTCATAAATGTCTTCAGTTTTAGTGTCTGCAAAAGGAATTTCCGCTTTTACTTCCGTTTCTGTTCCTTTATTACCGTTCTGAGCTTTTTCGTATCTCGTTAAAAATACTGCGGCGGCCGAAACTGCAACCAACGAGAGAACAATGACTACGGCAGCGATAATTATTCCGAGCTTTTTGTTTTTGGAATGAACTTTTTCCGCTTCTTTGGCCTGCTGATAAGGCGTGTAAGGAACATATCCTCTGTTAGTGTCCCAATACGCCGTGTAAGCAGGGGGAGTGTACGGTGGAACGCGATTTCCCGTAAAGGAGTTTTGCTCAGCTACTGTGTTTTGCCCTGTTTGCTGTGCATTAAACTGAGGCTCTGCTGTGCTATTTAGTGTATTTTCTTCATTTTGGGGATTTCCCGTATTTTCAGCAGGCTCTCCGTTTAATTCATTTTTAATCTTTTCAAGAACTTCTGCATTTTCCGCATTTACGGTGTTTGCAAGCTCTTCATTTGTTTCTGCTTCTTGATTAAGATTTTCAAAATTTTCGTCCATATATACCTCTCCTTAAAGTTTAAATCCAAACTGTGTGTATTCGCCTTTTACGCTTTGAACGTAAATGTTTCCGCCGTGCATTTCGATTATGGTTTTGCAAAGGTAAAGCCCCAGTCCTGCGCTTTTTGTGTCAAAGCTTCGGGATTTATCCACTTTGTAAAATCTTTCGAAAACTCTGCCTATTTCCTCAGGCGCTATGCCGTCGCCAGAGTTTTTAATTGAAAAATGAGGCTCCCCTCGGTTGTTTTTCGATACTGAAATTTCAATGGTTCCGCCGTCGGGAGTGAATTTTACCGCATTGTCAATTAAATTATAGACAACCTGGTAAAGCATGTCGCTGTCACCGTGAACCACGGTTTTTTCAAGCTTTTCAAGTCCTTTTATTTCAATGTTTTTCTTTGCTATTATCTGCTCAAAGGTGAGCAAACATGCAACTGCCGTACTGCTTAAATCGAAATCGGAAAGCTTTAATTCCAGCTCGCCCGCCTCGATTTTTGAAAGATTGAGCATTGAGGTTACAAGGCGTGAAAGCCTGCCCACCTCATCGGAAACTATTTTTAAATATTCGTCACGCTTTTCTTCAGGTATTGTGCCGTCAAGCATTCCGTTAATAAAGCCGTCAATGGTTGTCATGGGCGTTTTTAACTCATGAGAAACGTTTGCAACGAAGCTTCGCCTTGAAGACTCCATAATCGAAAGTGACGTTGCCATTCGGTTAAAGGACTGGCACAAATCTGCAAATTCATCTCGCCCTTTTACGTCAACACGCTTGCTGAAATCGCCCTTTGCATAAGCTTTTGTGGCGTTTGACATTTGCCGCAACGGGTTTGTCAGCTTTTCTGTAAAAGCATAAACTACAATGAAAGAAAGCGCCGCTGAAAATATTGCCGATGAAATATACATACTGAAAACGCTCTTTGTGTATTCTTTAAAGCTGTACTGAACGGGAGCGGCAGAAAAAACGTAAGCCATAACTTCATTGTTTACCTTAATGGGTGCGCCTGCAAGGAACGTTTTTTCGCTGTAAAGCCCCTGTATTTTTTCATCGCCGAAATATCCGCCGCTTTGCGCAACCGCCAAAACGTCAGTGGGGATTTTATACCCTCTGTGAGAGAAACAGACCATTTCCCCCGAATAAGAATATCCGTTTTGGAACGCCTCTTTACACACAACAACGTTGCCGTTAGCGTCGCACACAAACATATCGGTATCCGTGGATTTTGCCGCAACACCTATGTTGTTGCAGATAAGCATCATTGCATTTTGCATTTCGCTTTCAGTCTGGCAGTGCTCAAAAATACGCTCGCAATACTGTGCGTTAGTGGTTACACTTTCCATTAAGGCGTTATGCTGTGTTTTGGTCCAACGGTTTGACATAAATGCCATAAGCGCAGTTGAAAGAACAAGATAGCTTATTAAAATCAGCGACATCATAATTGCAAGAAATTTTGCAAAAAGAGGAAGGTGGGTAAAAAAGCTTTTAACTCTTCTTATCTTATCGGTAAAAAAGCTTATGATTTTATTATTTGTTTCCATGCGTCTCAAATTTATAGCCTACACTCCAAATTGTGCAAAGCTCCCATTCGGGTGAAACTCCTTTAAGCTTATCTCTGAGTCTTTTAATGTGAACGTCAACCGTTCTGCTGTCGCCGTAATAGTCAAAGCCCCAAACCTCATCAAGAAGCTGGTCTCTTGTGAAAACCCTGTCGGGATTGGAAGCTAAGTGATAAATAAGCTCTAATTCTTTGGGCGGAGTATCCACATGAACGCCGTTAACCTTCATTTCATAATTTGTACGGTTAATAATTAGCTTGTCGTAACGAACCTCGCGCATATCTGAAACGGTTTTGCCTGCCGTTCTCCTGAGCACCGCTTTAACACGGGCAACAACCTCTTTTGTGTCAAATGGCTTTGTGATATAGTCGTCAGCGCCAAGTTCAAGCCCCAAAACCTTATCAAAGGTTTCGTCCTTTGCCGTTACCATTATTATGGGAACGTCGCTTGTTTTTCTTATTTCTCTGCAAACCTGCCAACCGTCGAGCCCGGGGAGCATAATATCAAGAAGGAGTAAATCGGGGGTTTCTTCTTCAAAAATTTTTATTGCGTCAAGCCCGTTGTTTGCTATACTTACCGTGAAATCTTCTTTTTCAAGGTACATTCTCAGCAAATCGCAAATGTTTGCATTGTCATCAACTACAAGAATTTTTCCTTTTGACATTTTTACTCTCCTCTTTTCATTTGGCAAAATTAAGTATAAGCCTTAAATTTTAACAAACTAATAACAAAATGTTGTATTTTTTTTAATTTTATTTATGATATTTCCCGCCGTGGGAAATTGAAAACGTTCTGTAAATCTGCTCAAGAAGCATTATTCTTGCTAATTTGTGGGGAAAAGTCATGGACGACATTGAAAGTTTTAAGTCAGAGTCCTTTTTTATCTCTTCCGAAAGGCCGAAAGAACTTCCTATTATAAAAACGATATTATTCTGCCCTGCAACGCCTATGCTTTCGATTTTCTTTGACAGCTCCTCGGAAGAAAGCATTTTTCCCTCAATACACATAGAAAACACAAAGGCGTTAGGGAGCATTTTTGATTTTATCGCCAACGCTTCCTTTTTAAGAGCGTTTTCTATTTCTTTTTCGGAAGGATTGTCCGAAAGGCGGACAGGCTCAAGCTCTGTTACAGTCAATTTGCAAAAAGCCGAAAGTCTTTTTTCATATTCATCCGAAAAATCCTTCATATATTTTTCTTTTAATTTACCGAGAACAATAAGCTGAACATTCATATTAAAGCACCATAGCCTTTTCGTCCCATTCGGGCTTTGCAACACGGATAAGATAATCGCTGCCCTCTTTTGCACCAATTTCCGACAGTGCCGAGCCCGTTGTCTGATAAGCCAAAGCTGGAAGATTGTTTTCTTGGCTCAAATGCCCTAACACAAGCCTTGTTGCGCCGTTTCTTACAAGCTTTACGCAGGTTTCGGCGCACGCCTCGTTAGACAAATGCCCTTTTACGCCTAAGATTCTTCTTTGCAATATATACGGATAATTTCCGCATTGAAGCATATTGACATCGTGATTTGATTCAATAAGCACTAAATCTGCTCCCAAAACTGCGCCCAAAACCTCAGTCGTAACTATTCCTAAATCAGTAACGACCGCCATTTTCTTTCCGTTTGCAAGAGAGATTGTGTATCCGCAAGACTCTTTTGTGTCGTGAGAGGTGTGAAAACTTTTTATGCACATATTGCCGATTTCAACGCCGTTTTCAGGGATAATTACACACTCTTTTGCGTTGTCTAAATCGTTTTTTTCTGAGAGAGCTTCATATGTGCCCTGTGTCATAAACACACGGCAGGGGTGATTTTTCGTAAACACACGAAGCCCTTTTATATGGTCCCCGTGTTCATGAGTAATGAATATATTTTTTATATTTTCGGTATTAACGCCTATTCGCCAAAGGGACTGCTCCAAGCTCTTTGCAGTAACGCCTGCATCTATTAAAATTCCGTCAGAGCCTGAGCCTATGTAAGTTGAATTGCCCGACGAACCTGAAAATAAGGGACAAAATTTTGCCATTGTTCTGCCTTTCCGACTTTTCTTTTTCGCTTTTTCTATTTAAAAAGGCGAATCAAGAGCTTCTCGATTCGCCTGAGTTTAACCTACTTCCAAAACCGTTCCCCTGTTGTCGGGATCGTCACGAAGATAAATATCAGCGCCTAAGGATTGGAATTTTTCTATTATGTGGTCATAACCGCGTTTGATATGGTAAATTTCCTCAATTTCGGTTGTACCCTCTGCCGCAAGACCTGCAATTACCATTGCCGCCCCTGCACGAAGATCGTCTGCCCTGACGGGTGCTCCGTGAAGAGAATCAATTCCTTCTATGAATGCGGATTTTCCGTCAACAGAAATTTTTGCGCCCATACGCAGAAGCTGTTCAATATAACGGAATCTATTATCCCAAACGCTTTCGGAAATCATACTGTTTCCGTTGGCTATTGACAAAAGAACTGCAAGCTGAGGCTGCATATCCGTCGGGAAGCCCGGGTGGGGCATTGTTTTCACGTTACAGTGATTCGGCCTGCGAGTACCCTTTATGTGAACGCTGTCGTCAAATTCTTCAACAAGCACGCCGCATTCCAAAAGCTTTGCGGAAATTGATTCAAGGTGCTTGGGGATTACGTTTTTAATTAAAACGTCGCCGTTCGTTGCCGCAGCCGCAACCATATATGTTCCCGCTTCAATCTGGTCGGGGATTATTGCATATTCACAGCCGTGAAGTTTTTCAACTCCGCGAATCTTAATTGTGTCAGTACCGGCGCCGCGAATGTCAGCACCCATAGAGTTCAAAAAGTTGGCAAGGTCAACAATGTGCGGTTCTTTCGCCGCAGGCTCAATAATCGTAAGCCCACGTGCCTTTACGGCGGCGAGCATAAGATTTATTGTAGCGCCGACGGACACCACGTCAAAATTTATGCTGTTGCCGAGGAGCTTGTCTGCATGAGCGTTAAGCACACC
>JAFLUO010000020.1:0-13629 GCA_022508705.1 Oscillospiraceae bacterium | reverse complement strand
ATTTCAACCTCACCGCGAAGAGCATTTCCGCCGTTGATTATGATTTTTTCCAAGGGCTTGTCCCTCCCTCAAAACAAAATTGAAAGAAAAAAATATCACTAAACATAAAGAAAAACAACAATTTGTGTCGAAATGGGCAAAATTCGCCCATAAATGCCTTATATAGTATATCACCATTCTGTGCAAAATAAAAGCCCTTTTTTATATTTTTTTATTTTTGTAGAAAACGCTGAAACAAATGTTTGCAAAATCATTGAATAAATAAATCGAATATTGTATAATTACATTATAATTTTAGGAGTATATTTTTATGCAAATATTAAAAAATGACATTTTAAAAATTGAAATAAACGAACACGGTGCAGAGCTTTCGTCGGTTTTCGGGATTAAAAGCCAAAAGGAATATCTTTGGCAGGGCGACAAACAGTTTTGGGGCAGAAGAAGCCCCGTGCTTTTTCCCGTTGTGGGCAAATACAAGAATTTAAAATCCGTTTGCGACGGTAAAGAATATTCTCTTCCTCAGCACGGCTTTGCAAGGGACTGCGACTTTACTCTCATTCAAAAGACGGAAAATTCAGTTTCCTTTGAACTTAAGGAAAATTCAGATACTCTCAAAAACTATCCGTTTAAGTTCCGTCTTGTTTGCTCCTTTGAATTAACTGATAACAAAATCCGTGTTAAATGGAGCGTTACGAATACAAACGACTGTGAAATGTACTTTTCAATCGGCGCTCACCCTGCATTTAACTGCGAAAAGGGAAAAACCGTTCTTTCAATGAACAAAGATAATTTGGAATATTCCGTTTTAAATGCAGAGGGGCTTTATCTTCCTAAAAAATACCCACTTGAAAGCAGTTTTGTTTTGACAGATGATATTTTTGACCGTGATGCGCTCATAATTGAAAACAGCGGTATTACGAGTGTACAGCTTTTAAATGACGGCAAGGAATTTGTAACCGTGAATTTCACCGCTCCCCTTTTCGGGATTTGGTCGCCCGTAAAGAAAAATGCACCTTTCGTTTGTATTGAGCCTTGGTACGGCAGAGCAGACGCAGCGGATTTTGACTGCGATTTAACAAACCGCGAATGGGGAAATAGGCTCTTAGCAGGTGAAACCTTTAAAAAGGAGTATGAAATCGTAATCAATGAGTAATTTTAAATATATTTTATTCGATTTTGACGGAACTCTTGTGGACTCGTCCGAGGGGATTTTTAAAAGTCTTACATACGCCTTTGAAGCTCTCGGCCACGGAACGCCAAGCGAAGAGTTACTCAAAAAATTTGTAGGTCCTCCCCTGCATTACAGCTTTACAAAATATTGCGGATTTACTTCCGACCACGCTTACGAAATGACGGACAAATACCGCGAGCGTTACAGAAAAATAGGTTATCTTGAAAACCGTGTTTATGACGGAATCCCCGAAATGCTTGAAAGGCTTCAAAACGAGGGTTATATTCTCAGCACGGCATCCTCAAAGCCAATTAAGTTTATTAACGATATATGCGAGCAAAGAGATATAAAAAAATATTTCAGTTATATCGGCGGAACGCAGTTTGACAACATTAAAGAGAGCAAAACAACAGTTATCAAAGATGCTATGAACGCTTTGGGCGCTAACACCGATAACACTTTAATGGTTGGTGACAGACTTTTTGACATTCAAGGTGCTCATGAGGCAGGCGTTCCCTGCTGTGCCGTGCTTTTCGGATTCGGAAACAGAGCGGAATTTGAGGAATACAATGCTGATTACATCATTGAAAGACCCGAAGACATTTTCGACATATTGAAATGAGGAAAAATTATGGCGACACCCCTTGCGGACAGGCTCCGCCCACAAAAAATTGAAGATATTGTCGGTCAAAAGCATCTTTTAGGTGAAGGAATGCCCCTTCGGTGCATAATTGAAAGCGGCGTTTGCCCGAATTTGATTTTTTACGGTCCGTCAGGCACGGGTAAAACAACTCTTGCCCGCATAATTGCAAAAATGACGGATAAAAAACTTCATCACCTTAACGGCACAAACGCTTCAACGGCGGATATTCGTGATATTGTCAGCGAGATTGACACATTTGCCGCTCCTAACGGGATTTTGCTTTATCTTGATGAGATTCAGTATTTCAATAAACGCCAGCAACAGTCATTGCTTGAATATATTGAAAGCGGAAAAATCACGCTTATAGCTTCCACGACCGAAAATCCGTATTTTTATATATACAGCGCCGTTCTTTCACGCTGTACGGTTTTTGAATTCAAATCGGTTATACCTGAGGAAACCTTGCCCGCTATTTTACGGGGATTTAAATTCTTGGAAGAAGAGCTTGGCACAAAAATTACGTTTGAGGACGGCGTGCCTGAACATATTGCGACTGCTTGCGGCGGTGATGTGAGAAAATCGCTGAATTTCACAGAACTTTCAGTCCTTGCCGCAAAGCCAGACAGTGACGGCAACAGGAAAATAACGCTGGAAAGTGTTGGCAGTCTTACGGCGAAAAACACTTTCCGCTATGACAAATTCGGTGACGAGCATTACGATATTTTATCCGCATTCCAAAAATCTATGCGCGGAAGCGACCCTGACGCCGCACTTCATTATCTCGCTCGCCTTTTGGAGTCAGGAGATATGCCCTCGGCAATACGAAGACTTTTGGTTTGCGCCTGTGAGGATGTGGGTCTTGCTTATCCGAGCATTATTCCTATTGTAAAAAGCGCTTGCGACATAGCGTTGCAGGTGGGAATGCCTGAGGCGAAAATTCCCCTTGCCGATGCAGTAATTTTGGTTGCAACAAGCCCTAAAAGTAACACTGGAGATGCGGCTATTTCTGCGGCGCTGGCGGATGTTCAGGCAGGTAATTACGGCAGGATTCCGAGAACTCTTCAAAACAAGCATTTTGACGGAGAGGACGCTGAGGTTAAAGGACAGTTTTACAAATATCCGCACGACTATCCTAACAGATGGGTGGAACAACAATATCTGCCTGATGCAATAAAAGACAGAAAATATTACACTTTCGGTGAGAATAAAACCGAATCGGCAAAAAGCGAATATTGGAAAAAGATAAAAGGCGAATAAAAAAGGAGCATTATTATGGCAAAGAGAAAAGACTATATTTCGTGGGACGAATATTTTATGGGAATTGCAATGCTTTCATCCTACAGGAGCAAAGACCCCAGCACGCAGGTGGGCGCATGTATTGTAAATGACCAAAACAGAATTATGTCTATGGGCTACAACGGCTTTCCCAGAGGCTGTGACGACGACACTTTCCCGTGGGACAGAGCAGGCGATGAATATGAAACAAAATACCCTTATGTTTGCCACGCAGAGCTTAATGCCATTTTAAATGCAGGCGGCAGAAACCTTGAAGGCTCAAAAATTTACGTTGCCCTTTTTCCCTGCAACGAATGCGCTAAAGCTATAATTCAAAGCGGAATTAAAGAAGTTCTTTATATATCAGACAAATATTACGACACCGTGGGTAACCGCGCTTCACGCAGAATGTTTGATGCGGCAGGGGTTAAATACACGAAAATCAGCATGACCCACGACAAGCTTATTATCAACTTTAAAGAAGAGGATATATAGAAGATGGGAATGTCTGACTTTTTTGCATTTGCCGCAAGAACAAAATACATAAACCGCTGGGCGCTTATGCGCAACACCCGCTATGAAACTCTTTCAGAGCATTCAGCAGAGGTTGCACAAATTTCATACGCACTTGCAGTTATCGGCAATGAGAGATTGGGCAAAAATTACAACGCTGAGCGGGCATCGCTTTTGGGTCTTTACCACGATTTGCCTGAGATTATAACTGGGGATTTGCCCACGCCCGTTAAATATTACAGCGAGGAAACGAAGTCCGCATACAAGGCGGTGGAGAAAAACGCCTCAAAACAGCTTCTCTCTATGCTTCCCGACGATTTAAGGAGAAATTACGAGCCACTTTTTAAGAAAAAAGCCGATGACAAAGAACTTTGGCGTCTTGTGAAATCGGCTGATAAAATATGTGCTTATTTAAAATGTATTGAGGAACGGCTGGCGGGCAACCGTGAGTTCTGCGAGGCGGAAAAGACAATAACAAAAACGCTTCAACGGCTTGATTGTGAAGAAGCAAAAATCTTTTTAGAAGAATTTGTACCGTCGTTTGAAAAAACAATTGACCAAATGAAAAAATAACGACAAAATATGATTGAAAAAATGAGTGTTATATGTTAGAATATATGTCGGCGTTTATTATAGCTTAATTTAATACACTCATTCGTGCGGATATAGTTCATCGGTAGAATATCAGCTTCCCAAGCTGAGGAGGTGGGTTCGATTCCCATTATCCGCTCCAAAAATCGACAAATCTCGTAAGAGGTTTGTCGATTTTTACTTCTTCACTGTTCACTTTTCACTATTCATTATTCACTTTGCTTATTTATAAAATTTAACCTTTACGTCGCCGTTGCCTAAATCGGGCAGGTTATCTATATGCCCGATTTTTGTGTAGCTGTAAGATGTGTTAAAGGATTTATAAAAAATTACCACGCAACTGTCCCCGAACAGCATTACGTCACCTGCGTTGATATGCTTTGGATTGCTCGGAGATGTGGGCAATGAAAAATCCATGTACACATACTTTTCGTTACCGTTTAACTCTTGCATCTCGCATTCAATCGGCAATTTGCCGCAAAGTTCTCTTACGGTTGCATTGTCCTCTAAATTGATAACATAATCCGTTCCGTTTATATTTACATTCATGGTTTCGCCCGCTTGCTCTTTCGTATTCAAAGTTTCACCTGATGTGTTACTGCTTATATCATCAGTTTTTATGTCTGTTTTATTTCCGCAGGCTGTTATGCTCAACAATAAAGCCAAAACGACTGCGACTGATATGATTTTACTTTTCATTTTCATTTTACATTGACTCGGGCACGGAAATACTGAACATTGTAAGCACGTTTGTAATGGTTGTCATTACGCATTTGCAAAGGTAAAGTCTTGCCTGCATTAAACTTTCATCTTCAACTGCAACACGGCAAGCATTGTAGAACTTATGGAAGAGTGTAGCCAAATCAATGCAGTAACGTGTGATTTTTGCGGGGTCGTAATTTTTAGCCGCATTTTGAATTTCCTCTGTAAAGGATGCAAGGTGCTTAATAAGTTCAATTTCTTCAGGAGCGTTGAGTTTTAAAAGTTCTGATTTTTCACATTCGCGAAGGGTTACACCGTCGGCCTCGATTTTCTTAATAATACTGTGGATTCTCGCGTTTGCATACTGACAGTAATAAACAGGGTTCTTTGACGACTGCTCAACCGCTAAATCAAGGTCAAAATCCATGGCCGAGCCTGGCTCACGCATATTGAAAAGAAATCTTACTGCATCAACGGGGATCTCATCAAGAAGGTCTGTAAGTGTTATCGCCTTACCCGTACGCTTTGACATTTTAACGGGCTTTCCGTCTTTAACTAAGTTTACAAGCTGCATTAAAATAACGTCAAGTCTTGATTCATCAAGGTCAAGAGCACGCAAAACGCCTTTCATTCGTGCAACGTGGCCGTGGTGGTCTGCGCCCCAAACATCAATGGCTTTGTCAAAACCCCTTGTTACTAATTTATTGCGGTGATAAGCAATATCCGCCGCAAAATATGTGGGATTTCCGTTTTGGCGGATAAGAACATCGTCTTTAAGCTCTAACTTGTCAATATCTTCCTGCGTTTTCCCCTGCTCTTTGAGCATTTCGGTCTGCACCTGAATGTTTTTATACCACAAGGCTCCGTCCTTTTCGTATGTGAGACCCTTTTTTGTTAAATAGTCAATACACTCTTTAACGTCGCCGCTGTTGTGAAGAGTGCTTTCCAAAAACCATGTATTGTAATTTATGCGGTATTTCGCCATGTTTTCGTGCATCTTCTGAATGTTGAGAGGAAGGGCAAATTCTACAAGTGCTTTTCTTCTCTCTTCCGTTGACTTGTTTAAATATTCGTCGCCGAATTTTTCTCTGAACTGTGCCGCACGCTCGGTTATGTCCGCACCGTGATAGCTGTCTTCGGGAAGCTCAACGGCATCTTCACCGAGAATTAACTGCTGATAGCGAATGTCAAGTGAAAGAGCAAATTTTTCAATCTGATTACCTGCATCGTTAACATAAAATTCACGCTCGGTTTCATACCCTGCAAAATCAAGCACGGCGGCAAGACAGTCGCCCAAAGCTCCGCCCCTGGCATTACCCATATGCATAGGTCCTGTGGGGTTTGCCGAAACGAATTCAACATTATATTTTTTGCCTTTACCGAAATCACTTCTGCCGTAATTTTCACCTAAAGTATAAATGTCAATCAAAACATCGGCGTAAAATTCCGCTGATAAAAAGAAATTAAGGAAACCTGCTCCTGCTACCTCACATTTTGTGAAATAAGAACCCTCAAGAGAAATATTTTTTGCTATTTCATCTGCGATTTTTCTCGGCGCCTGACGGAATGCCTTTGCGCAGACAAATGCAACATTTGACGAATAATCGCCGTTGTCACGGTTTGCAGGAATTTCAATATTGAACTGCGGTATTTCCGCCTTTGGCAAAGCGCCGTCTTCTATTGACTTTTCAAGTGAATTTACTATCAACTCATAAAGAGAGTCAGTTGCTTTTTTAACGATTTTTGACATTCAAAATCACCATTTATCCTTTATTTTAATTCTCTTCTATTTTAACGATTACATTATTGACGGAATAAAACTTACCTGAAAACAACAGGTCGTATGAGAGCTTTAAAACTCCGTCTTTGCCGTCATAAACGAAATTGACGAAATTGCCCTTTGTGCTTATGTCCATAACCCCATAGGGCGTTAAATAATTTGCAGGAATTATCTTTTCATTGCGAATGAATAGTCTGCTTTTATATCCGCCGCCCGTTCTGTCGATTTCCGCTCTGCCGTCGGTATGCACAGTAACGGTAACATCTTCTGTCATATCCCCGTCTTTTCGGGAGTAGTTTATTCGGGTTTTTGTATCTTCAAATGACATTTCGCCTTTGCAGGAAAAGCTTTCCGTTTCTTTGCCGTCTTCTCCGTCACGCTCAAAGGTGAGTGTCAGTTTTACTTGCTTTTTTTCATTCATTTTTCTTCTTCCTGTCTGTCTATCGCAAGGCACAAAAGTTTGTCAATAAGCTGCGGATATGTAACTCCTGCCTCTTGCATTAGCATGGGGTACATACTGATGCTCGTAAATCCGGGGATTGTATTCGGCTCGTTTAACAAAACTTTGCCGTCACTCTCTCTTACAAAAAAGTCGATACGCGCAAGCCCTGAACAGCCGAACGCCTTATATGCTTTTTTAGCAATTTGCTTAATTTCTTCCTGCTTTTCCTGAGGTATTCTTGCAGGGATATGAAGCGCAGTACTGCCGTCAACATACTTTGCCTCAAAATCGTAAAATTCGTTGCAGGGCACGATTTCGCCCACTGCGCCGACGAAAAGCTCCTCATTTCCCATTACCGCGGTTTCAACCTCTGCGCCAACAATTCCCTCTTCAACCACCACTCTTGTGTCAAATGAAAGAGCGTATTTTAAATCTTCATAAAGACTGTTTGCATCGGTGGATTTTCTAACCCCCACGGAAGAACCTGCATTGGCAGGCTTTACAAAGCACGGAAAGCCGATATGTTCGGCGCATTTTTTAACAAAATCCTTGCCGTTATGTTCAAAATCGTATTTTGTGGTATAAAGCCACTTTGCCTGAGCAATGCCGTTCACATCGCAAATGCTGTTTGTCATTGCTTTATCCATGCAAACTGCCGAGGACATTGTATTGCAACCAACGAAGGGAATACCAGCAACGGTCAAAAGCCCTTGCATTGTGCCGTCCTCGCCGTTTTTGCCGTGCATTACGGGGAAGCAAACGTCAATGTAAATCGTCTCAGTTTTACCGCCGTCAAAAACAATTATTCCGTGGTCTGCGTGAGAAGTTGAAATCACGGCTTTTTTAAGTTTGCCTTCATCTGAGAGCCAGCCGTCGTTTTCGATATTTTCAACATCGCCCGAGTAAAGGAAAGACTGACCGTCCTTTGTAATACCGAGCATATATATTATATATTTGTCCTGCGGAACGTTTTTGAGAACTGATGTTGCCGAAATGCAGGAAATGTCATGCTCACTTGAAACTCCGCCGAAAATAAAAAGTGCGTTTTTCATTTGGTTCACTCCCAAAAATTACTATTATTGGTAAAATAAACGCTTAGAGTTATTTTATCATAAACTCTCAGCATATTCAACTTACAAAAAGAAAAAATTTTAATGACAAATTGGAAATAATATGGTATACTATGGTAAATACTGTTAAAAACATAGTGAGGTAGAAATATGTTTGAAAGAACCGAGGCTGTGAAAGCCATTCACAAGGGGTGTGCGGAAAAGTTTGAGGCGCTGGGCTTTTCCTTTGCAGGAATTTCCGAGGACGAGGTTGGAGTTTGCGCCGATTTTACTAAAGACGATATTACTGTACGCCTTTTAAGCCACGACAATCTTTTGGATATGCTTGAAAAGGTAAGTGACGGCGAAAATGAGGGCGAATTTAAAAAGGTTTCGGTAAATCTTCTTGACCTTGACGACTGCGATGAAAAAGTTCTTAAATCCCTTTGCAACGAAATAAACGATTCAATAAACGAGAGCTACGGCAAAAAGGCAGCAGTTAAAACTGCAACTAAAGCTCCTGCAACCGTTTCAAGAGCGGCAGTGCGTGCAGGTATGACTTACGACGCAAACACTCTTGCCAATAAAATTTTGTTGGTTTACCCGGAGCTTAAAGAGGCTTACAAAGCGAATATTGCAAAATACGGCGAGTTTTTAAGTGATGAATTTTTCACAGAACACGGTAACAAGTACATTCTGTCAACTATCAGAAGCGGAGATGCGCAAACACGCAAAAAGCTTTTCAAAATCCTTGTTGATATCTATCAGGACGGCTCCAGCGAAACTCAGAATTTAATCTGCGTTACGATTTTGGGTGAAATGAATAATGACACCGATATGCTTGAAGTTTGCAGGAGCTACATTGAAGACGACGAGTTTTATGAAACTCTTAAAGCGGTAAACGAGCTTTTGGCATCGAATAAGGGCAAGAAGCTTCGTGAAAAGCTTAAAAATCCGCCCAAATACAAGCCCGAAAAGAAAAAAGGCGGTATGATGGCAAATATGCTTGATGCAAGCGCTATGCAGCAGAAATAAAAGTAAAGATTTAAAGGCAGGAAAATCTCCTGCCTTATTTTTATGCGTGTGACTATTTTATATGATTCCTACTGTTTAATTTATTGACTATATACATATAATTTGATAAAATTAAAAAGTTGATTTTCGAGGTGTAACAAAAATGAGTTTTATTCCGTTTAATTCACGAAGCACATATTTTAAAAGCAAATTCGGCAGTATTACAACAGATGAAGAGGTGACCTTCCGTCTTGTTGTGCCGTGCAGTTTTAATATCGGCGGCGCATTTCTAATGGTAAAAGAGGACGGACAAGAATACACCGAGTACAAAATGGATTACGAAATGCAGACGGGTGAGGATTCGGAAAGCTACACGGTGACTGTAAGCATTCCAAACTGCGGTCTTTATTTTTATCATTTCGATTTTCTCGGCGCCTTTGGCAGAGGCAGTGTTACACACATAGGTGACGGAATAGGTGCTTTTGCAGACGGCACTAAACCGCTTACCGATTGGCAGCTTACAGTTACAAAAAGGTTTGATACTCCCGATTGGCTCAAAGGCGGAATAATTTATCAAATCTTCCCCGACAGATTTAATAATTCGGGTAAGCCAAAAAAAGATGTTCCCGAGGACAGAATAATCCGCTCCGACTGGGGCGGCGAGCCGTATTTTCGCCCTGACAAAAACGGTGAGGTTTTAAATAACGACTATTTTGGCGGCGACCTTGAGGGAATTCGGGAAAAACTCCCGTACCTTAAAGAAATGGGTGTCACTTGCATTTATTTAAATCCAATTTTTGAGGCACATTCAAATCACCGCTACAATACGGCGGATTACAGTAAAATCGACCCCCTTTTAGGTGATGAAAAGGATTTTAAAAAGCTTTGCAAAAGTGCTGAAAAATTGGGCATAAAAATAATTCTTGACGGAGTGTTTTCCCACACGGGCGACGACAGCGTTTATTTTAATAAAAAAGGCAGATACGATAGTGTGGGTGCTTATCAGTCGGAAAACAGCGAATATTCAAAATGGTATAAATTTGAGAGTTTCCCTGATAAATACGATAGCTGGTGGGGCTTTAAAACTCTGCCCGAGGTCAAGGAAGAAGACGAATCTTACCGTGAATTTTTCTGCGGAGAAAACGGCATAGTGGCAAAATGGCTTAAACTCGGAGCCGCAGGACTTCGCCTTGATGTTGCAGACGAGCTTCCCGATATTTTTCTTGATGATCTGAAAAAAGCGGTAAAAAAAGCAAAGCCGGACGCTCTTTTGCTCGGCGAGGTTTGGGAAGATGCAACAAATAAATTCAGTTACGGCGTTCGCAGGCGTTACCTTTTGGGTGACCAGCTTGATTCGGTTATGAACTACCCCTTTGCTGAGGCAATTCTCGATTTTTGCCGCACTGGCAATGCTGAGCGCTTTATGTCCGCTGTTACGGAAATTATTGAAAATTATCCGAAGCAATGCCTTGACGTGATGATGAATCACATAGGCACTCACGACACAGTACGTGCAATCACACGCCTTGCGGGAGAAAGCTCGGAATACAAAGACCGTGAGTGGCAGTCAACTCATAAATTAAGTTTTTTAGAATATTCTCAGGGAATTGAGCGATTAAAGCTGGCAGTAGCTCTTCAGTTTACGCTCCCCGGCGTTCCCTCAATTTACTACGGTGACGAAGCAGGTCTTCAGGGCTACCGTGACCCGTTTAACCGCGGTTGCTACCCGTGGGGGAATGAGAATCGTGAGCTTATTGACTTTTATAAGCTTTTAGGTAAAATCCGCACTGAAAACAGCGTTTTTAAAAAGGGAAAATTTGTGCCTGTTTCAGCCGCTCTCGGCTGTGTGGCATATATCCGAGAAGACGCGGAGAGCTGTGTTATGATTATAGCTAACAGAAACGTTCACGAAATAGACTATTTTTTGCCTGAGGATTTTTCAAACGGAACTGCCCTTTACGGCGAAAATCCGCAAAACGGCAGTGTGAATATTCCTGCCTGCTCATTTGTGATTCTAAGTAACCGCTGATTAAATGTGACTTCGGTGCTTTGCGGACCTTTTCCGCCGTAAATACGTTCCAAAATCTTACAATACACAAAGTATCCTTTCGATTTTGCGCCTTTTTACGACGCAAAATCTCTCGCAAATCGCTCTTATCAATTCAATCATCGTTTACTTTAAAATAATTATTGTAAATTTCCTTATATTATGGTATATTTATTGTATGTAATCTTTTCTTTTGGAGGGAACTCTATATGAAAAACAGAAAGATGATAATTGCTATTGTTGCGATTTTCCTTGTAATCATGGTTTTCTTTGCAGCTTGCAAGAAAAAGAGCGACGGGATAGCTTACGTTACAGACGAAAACGGCGTTCAGTTGACAGATACCAACGGCGAGCCTATAACAGTTGTTCCTGAAACGTCAATAGTTACCATTACTGACGGTAACGGTAATGTTGTTACAAACGAAAACGGTGAACCTGAAACATCAATTTACTATAAACCTCAGCAGGTAGTAGTGCCCGTTACGGATTCAAATCATGAAGCGGTTACAGGTGAGAACGGCGAGGTTCTTACAACTCTTGTCTGGTTCCCTGCCGACCCCACAACAACGGCGATTGAAACGGTAACGGTAACTGACAGTAACGGTAACCCCGTAACAAATCCTGGCGAAACCGTAACAGAGCCCAACGGTGACCCCGTAACAGAGCCCAACGGTGATCCCGTAACAAATCCCGGTACCCCCGTGACCGAAACAACAATTATTACTTCGGCAAATAAAAGCTTTTCAAAGACAATGGGCGGAACGGGTATTGACGAAGCAGTCGCAGTTGCCCCCGCTGCTGACGGCGGTGTTTTTGCCGCTGTCGTTGGTAATTCAAAGGACGGCATGTTCCAGTCGGTTGCCGGCACAAGAGATATTGCTTTTACCATTTGTAAATATGACAATGAGGGAACTCTTGTTTGGACAAAATCATTTGGCGGAAAATCAAGCGTTTCCGTTGAAGATATTTGCAGCTCTTCCGACGGCGGTGTAATTATTGTCGGTCAGACAAGGGCTAAGGATTTTCTCAGCGTTCACGGCTCGGAATACGACGCATTTATTATGAAGCTTGACAAAGACGGCAATGAAGTTTTCAGAAATGCGTGGGGCGGAACATCAAATGAGAATTTCAACGGTGTAGAAGAAGCCCCCGACGGTAGTGTTTATGCCGCAGGATTTTCATATTCGCAAGACGGCGATGCTGAATCTCTCGCTATTCCCAAAGGCGACGGTCGTGCAATTATAGTTAAATTCAACGGTAAGGGCGAAGCACAAAAGGCAGTAGGCGTAGCAGGCTTCGGCGATTATTTTGCAGACCTTGCCATCGCTCGCAATGGCGACATTTTTGCAGTTGCGTCACTAAATGTGGGCAGTACTCAAAAAGAGTATAAGGTAAAAGGGTTTACCGATGCTGGCATATTCAAATTCGATAAAGACTTAAATCTTTCCTTTGGAAAATCATTCGGCGGCTCCGGCAGAGATCGTTTTGAAGCAATAGCCGTAACTGACGACGGCGGCTGTGTTATTGCAGGTGCTTCCGAATCAAGCGACGGAGACTTAGGTGCGGCAGGAATTAAAAACAAGGGCGGAGAGGACGCAATAATTGCAAAATTCACAGGCTCAGGCAGTGTTGCATTTGTAAGAACCTTCTACGGAAATAAGTCCGAAACCTTTAAGGACCTCACAATAACAAGCCAAGGCTATATTATCGCAGTGGGTGAGGCTCAGTCTGCCACAAGAGATTTTGCTACCATAGGTAATCAGGGCGGAAAAGACATTTTTGTTACACGCTTTAACTCAAAGGGCGATTTCATTTCAGCAATAGGCTACGGCGGTTCAGGTGATGACTCAGCCCGTGCTGTTTGCACAATGACAAACGGTCAAATCGTGATTGCGGGAAGCACAACGAGCACAAACGGTGATTTCAGTCAAGCAAACCCTGCCAGCGACGGTACAAAGAGTGTTGCTTTCATTAAAACAGTTTCATTCTGATCGCCACACTATACGGCATTCGCACAAAATGCCATATAAAAATAGCTTTTTGCACGGTTTCATTCTTTCACACTAATCTATACTAACGAGCGGTAAAAACAATGCTTACAAATTACGGTCATTTGCCAAAATCTTATAAAATTTTATGGGCTGTTTTACGGTCAGTCATTATCCTTTGGGGTATCTTCGGGCTTTTGCACGGCTCGGTAGTTGAATTTCTTGAGGCGATTTTTGCCGTAATTTTTACTCACCTTTGGGATTTCTTCCAAATTTTCGGCACACGCTCGTTTATAATTGAAATTACACCAGAAACTGCAACGGGGCTTAATATTTTCATATTCGTTGCGGTGTGCATAGGTTCAACCGTTACCAACAGAACGGGTTTTGAGCATATTGACATTTTAACTCATT
>JAFLUO010000002.1:18847-34498 GCA_022508705.1 Oscillospiraceae bacterium | reverse complement strand
TACCGATGATTGATATATCCCGTAATGCTTATATGGTAAGCGGAGATCAAATCCGCATAATAAAAAAAGACGGCATAATGCTTGAAAAGATTGGGTAAACTCCGATTAAATGTGACTGCGGAGCTTTGCGGATATTTTCCGCCGTAAATGCGTTGCAAAATCTTACAATACACAAAGTATTCTTTCGATTTTGCGCCTTTTTACGACAAAAAATCTCCTGCAAATCACTCTTGTCAATTCAATCATCGTTTACCTAAAGATAATCTAATAAAAAAAGTATATAAAAATGAGTAAATTGGGCAGTTGCGCTAATATTTAGTGAGGAAAGTCCGGGCATCACACAGCAGGGTAACGGCTAACAGCCGCCGAGGGCGACCTTAGGGAAAGTGCATAGAGAAATACCGCCGATTTTTTCGGTAAGGGTGGAAAGGCGAGGTAAGAGCTCACCGGCGTTGCAGAGATGTAACGGCCAAGCAAACCCTACCCGATGCAACGTCAGCAGAAGTTGTCAGCTGGGCAGATACTTCGAAAGACGGCTTCAGGTGTGCGGCAACGCACATCGCAGATAGATAATTGCCTTAAACGACAGAACCCGGCTTACAGATTTACTCATTTTTTGCCCCTGCTTTTGCGGGGGCTTTAACATAAGATTTGGCTTTAACATATAATGCTTCGGAGGTGTATTCTTTGAGAGTATTTATATGTTCAATGCTTATTTTCATATCTTTTGTATCAATTGTAATTTTAGCAACGTTTTTGCTGTTTAAATTACTGATGCCAAAGAAAAAATGCGATTATTTTATCTGTATTCCGTGCGATGAAAACACCGAAAATGTTAGTCGTTTAGCTTACTGCGCAAGGCTTAAGCTGAATTTGTGCGGTGAATGTGAAAATAACGTATTGGTTATAGTTGATAACGGAATTTCCGAAAAGCAATTGGAAGAAACCCTTAATATTTGCGGTCAGACAGACGGCATAACTGTCGTTAAAAAAGAAGATTTAAAGGATTTTATAAATGGGAGACTTTGAAACAAAAATTAAACTTCGAGGAACTGTTACCGAGATTACATACCGTAACGATGTGAACGGATATACCGTTTTTACGCTTGATATGGGAGAAGAGGAGATAACCGTAGTCGGCACTGCGCCCGACATCCGTGAGCACGATACAGTTGAAGCAGTGGGCGATTATACATACCATTCCGTGTACGGCAGGCAGTTTAAAGCGGAGTCCTGCTATGCAACCGTTCCCGAAACGGTAGACGATTTGTATCATTATCTTTCAAGCGGTGCCGTTCGCGGGGTGGGCGAGGCTACTGCCCGTGCAATTGTGGAAAGATTTGGGGAAGCTTCCTTCGATATTCTTGAAAACCACTCTGAAAGGCTTGCTGAAATCAAAGGAATTTCAGCGAGTAAAGCCAAAAAAATAGGCGAGGAGTTTGCCCGTCAGTTTACGGTTCGCTCATTGCTTATTTCCCTTTCGGGTTTAGGTCTTACAACCCGTGAAAGTATTCTTGCCTTTGAAACCTTCGGAATTGCGGCTAAAGAAATGATAGAGTACGACCCTTATGTACTTTGTGAAGTTGAAAACGGAATTTCTTTTGAAAGAGCAGAGCAAATTGCAGGAGTTTTGACCGTTCCTCCGTCTAATGACAGACGTATTGAAGCAGGAATAATACATATAATCCGCCATAATCTCAATAACGGGCATACCTGCGTTCCTTTGGATAAAATGTTTACGCCGGCTTTAAGTCTGCTTTCCGAGTCCCGCGAGAAAATCGAAGAAATAATTTATTCCCTTGTGGAAAATAAACGCCTTGTTCTCAAAAAAATAAACGGAAAAGAATTTTTGTTTATTCCCGAGGCGTTTTATGCCGAAAGCGGCATCGCAAGAAGAATTCAGGTTCTTTTAAAATATCCGCCTGAAGACCCTGAAAATGTGAATACTTTTATTGAAAAATACGAAGCCAACACAGGCTTTGAGTTTGCGGAACTTCAAAGAAAAGCAATTGTAACAGCCGTTAATAAAGGTGTTTTGATTTTAACGGGCGGCCCCGGAACGGGTAAAACAACTACTCTTGATGGTATAATCAAGATTTTTGAAAAGAAAAATCTTGACATTGCCCTTTGTGCGCCGACGGGCAGAGCGGCACAGCGAATGACTGAGGCAACGGGCAGGAGTGCCATGACTATTCACCGTCTTTTAGAGGTTGAGTGGAGAGATGAAAAGCCTTATTTTAAACGAAATCTGCGAAATCCCCTTGAATGTCAGGCAGTCATTATCGACGAAATGTCAATGGTAGATATTTTTGTCTTTAATTCTCTTGTTGAGGCTTTGCCTTTCGGTTGCAGGCTTATTATGGTCGGTGACAGTGACCAATTACCGTCTGTGAGCGCTGGCAACGTTCTTCACGATTTAATTAAAAGCGGGATTTTACCCGTTGTTGAGCTTAAAGAAATTTTCAGACAGTCACAAAAGAGCAATATCGTAATGAACGCTCACTCTATAGTCAATGGCGAGCATATTAAAACCGATTATAAAGACGGGGACTTTTTTGTGCTTCATAAAAATTTCCCTCTCGACGCTGTTCGTACAATAAACGATTTGTACATAAGGCGTATTCCCGAATCCTACGGCTTTGACCCTCAAACTCAGATTCAGGTTTTGTGTCCGTCAAAGAAAGGGGATACGGGTACATACAACCTTAACAAAGTCCTGCAAAACAGCATAAATCCGCCAAGTGATGATAAGGCAGAGATTAAAACGGAATACCGAATTTTCCGTGAAGGCGATAAAGTTATGCAGATAAAAAATAACTACGATATTCGCTGGGAATCAAAGCACAATGAGGGTGACGGAGTTTATAACGGCGACATCGGTTTCATTGAAAGAATTGACAACAGAAACGGCTACGTTATAATTGACTTTGCAGGCAGGCGTGCCTCTTACACAAAAGAACAGCTTAGTGAATTAGAACACGCATTTGCCGTAACTGTGCATAAAAGTCAGGGCAGTGAGTTTGACGCCGTTATTATGCCCGTAATCTCCGTAACGGAAAAGCTTTGTTACAGAAATCTTCTTTACACCGCCGTCACAAGAGCAAAAAAACTGATGATACTTGTCGGCACAGACGGAACTGTTATGAGAATGATCGATAACGGTAAAACGAAACTACGTTATTCGGCATTAAAAGACTTTTTACTTGACAATTACGAATAATATGATAAAATAAATGCAAGCATTTATTTAAAAAATGTTTTATGTCCCTTTGCCTCTGCCTTACGGCATACCGGCAAAGACGGACGAAATTTTATCATAACGCTTACGCTATGATAAAATTACCCCCCAGCCAAGTAAATATGTGCATGGGTGTTGACCGTACAGTCAGCTGAGATTGGGAATAAATCTTCCCTCAACCATTGAACCTGATGCGGATAATACCGACGTAGGAAGCAAAAAATGTTTCAGCCTAAGTGTGTATTTCCCTTGGCTGAATTTTTTTATTTGGAGGAACAAAAAATGAAAAAACAAAACATCATGAGACTTACGGAAACTGCTGTTTTTATTGCATTAGCAGTAGCATTATCCATGGTCAAAATCTTCAAACTGCCTCTGGGCGGTTCGGTAACACTTGTAAGCATGCTCCCGATTTGCATTCTCTCATTCCGCTACGGAATAAAATGGGGCTTTTTTTCCTCATTTATTTACTCACTTTTCCAGCTTATGCTCGGAATAACTATGGACGGTCTTTTGGGATGGGGTCTTACTCCTATTATGCTTGTCGGCTGCATTTTGTTTGACTACATAGTTGCATTTACCGTTTTAGGAATTGCAGGCATATTCAAAAAGAAGGGCGAAGCAGGACTTTACGCAGGGCTGAGCTTAGCATTCTTACTTCGCTTTGTTTCTCACGTTATTTCGGGATATTTCATTTTTGCATATCTTGATCAGTGGGAGATTTTCGGCTCAACATTTGAAAACGCACCGTTGCTTTATTCAATTTGTTATAATGCAACATATATTCTTCCCGAGCTTATTATCACCATTGCAGTAATTGTTGCTTTGATGAGATTTGTAGCAGTTAAAAAGCTTATTTTTAACAATAATACTGAAAAATAATCATATTAAAAACTAAATAAAAATCACTATATTCGGGTTTGAATATAGTGATTTTTTTCTTATTCACTTGTTTTTATTCTCCAAATCTTCTGTCAAAGCTTCTGTACTGAATAGCTTCCGTAATATGCTTTGTGTCAATATCGTCGGAATTGTCCATATCTGCAACAGTTCTTGCAATTCTCAGTACCTTGTCGTAAGCACGGGCACTCAGTCCCAATCGCTCAAACGCAGTTTTCATAATTATTTCAGCCGCAGGTGTAAGGTTACAGAATTTTCTCGTTGCGGCAGAATCCATTTTTGCATTGCAGGAGATATTTGTGCCCTTAAAGCGTTCCTGCTGAATTTTTCGGGCCGCATTAACACGCTTTTTTATCTCACTTGACGGCTCAGCTTTTTCTTTACCTGCAAGGCTTTCGTAATCAACGGGCGGCACGTCAATGTGTATGTCAAGCCTGTCAACAAGCGGCCCGCTTACTCGGTTAAAATACCGCTTTGCCGACGTTTCGGAGCAGGTGCATTTGCGTGTCGGGTGTCCGTAATATCCGCACGGGCAAGGATTCATTGCGCAAACTACCATAACGGAGCAGGGGTACTGAAATTTGGCGGCAACACGGGAAATGCTGATAACACCGTCTTCAATGGGCTGGCGCAGTATTTCAAGGGATGTGCGCTGAAATTCAGGAAGCTCATCAAGAAATAATACGCCGTTGTGTGAAAGTGAAATTTCACCCGGCTTCGGAACAGTCCCGCCGCCTGAAAGTCCGGCAGGGGAAACCGTGTGGTGCGGAGAGCGAAACGGTCTTGCCTTTAAAAGAGAAATCCCTTTTGGCAAAGCGCCCGCAATTGAGTATATATTTGTAGTTTCAATTGATTCTTCAAAGGTCATATCAGGAAGAATACCGGGAAGTCTTTTCGCAAGCATGCTTTTTCCCGAACCGGGAGGGCCCACCATAAGTACGTTGTGTCCGCCTGCGGCGGCAATTTCCAACGCTCTTTTAACCTCTTCCTGACCTCGAACATCTGCAAAATCGGGAATATTGACAGGCAAAGTATATTCCGCATATAGCTTGTCCGAAACAGGCTCTATTTTCTTAATCCCCGTAAGATGATTTATAAGTTCGGTCACATTTTTCGTGGGGTAAACCGTAATTCCTTTTACAACAGCACCCTCATGGGCGTTTTCAAAAGGTATAAAAATCTCTTTAATGCCGCTTTTTTGTGCGCCTATAACCATTGGCAGTACGCCGTTGATTTTGTGAAGATTTCCGTCGAGCGAAAGCTCTCCCACAAATGCCGTATCCTCTGAAACGCTCTTTAATTCACCGTTTGCCACAAGTAAAGCAACAAAAATCGGCAAGTCATAAATCGGCCCTTCCTTTTTAATGTGCGCAGGGGCAAGGTTTACGGTTATTCTGCTGACGGGGTATGTTAGATTTGCATTTTTTATTGCAGAGCGAACTCTTTCTCTGCTTTCGGACACAGACGCATCAGGAAGCCCCACAATGTCAAATCTGGGCATTCCGCCTGAAATATCGGCTTCAACCTCAACTTTATAAGAGTCAATTCCGAAAAGTCCCATACTCGAAGTTTTTGCAAACATAACTTTCACCCCTTGTTTTACTGATTATACTATATTGAAATATATAATTCAAACTTTTTTTATTTACATTTGGAATAAAATGGAGTAAAATAAAACTATATAATTTGCGGAGGTAATCATATGAACGATATTAAATCCTTATATAGTCTTTGGTGTGAAAAGGCAAATGCAGACCCCGACCTTATTCCCGAGCTTCAAAGCATAGCAGGGGATGATGAGGCAATTCTTGACCGCTTTTATAAAAATCTTGAATTCGGCACCGCAGGGCTTCGCGGCGTTATAGGCGCAGGCACAAACAGAATGAATGTCTATACCGTCAATCAGGCAACTCAGGGCCTTGCGGATTATCTTAACGAAAATTTTGAAAATCCGTCAGTGGCTATTGCGTTTGACTCAAGAATTAAGTCAGACGTTTTTGCCAAAGAAGCCGCCTGTGTGCTTGCGGCAAACGGAATTAAGGTTTATATTTATCCCGAGCTTGTTCCCACTCCCATGCTCTCTTTTGCAGTAAGAAGACTCGGCTGTTCTTCGGGTATCATAATCACAGCCTCTCACAACCCATCAAAATATAACGGATACAAGTGCTATGACCCTAACGGCTATCAGATGACAGATGAAGCCGCCGCAAAAACTTATGATTACATTCAAAAAATCGATATGTTCAGCGGCGTAAAAACAATGGACTTTGATGACGCTTTAGCAGAGGATTTGATAGATTATATTGAAGATTGGCTCATGGATGAATTCTATGAGAATGTTCTTTCTGCAAGCGTTAATCCTGATGCATTGAAAAAAGCAAATCTGAAAGTAATTTATACTCCGCTTAACGGCACGGGCAACAAGCCTGTTCGTAAAGTGCTTAAAATGGCAGGGGTTAAAGACGTTACCGTTGTAAAAGAGCAGGAAAAGCCGGACGGAAATTTCCCGACCTGCCCATTCCCGAATCCCGAAATCCGTCAGGCTTTTGAATGTGCAATTAAAACGGCGGAGGGAACGGGTGCAGATTTGCTTCTTGCAACTGACCCTGACTGCGACCGTGTGGGCATCGCAGTGCGTGACGGTGACGAGTATGTTTTAATGACAGGTAATGAAGTGGGCGCAATGCTTTGCGAGTATCTTCTTTCCACACTTCGCGAGCAGGGTAATCTTCCCGAAAATCCGATAGTCGTTAAAACTATTGTTACAACTCCTTTGGTTGAAACTGTTGCCGCAGCATACGGCGCTCAGACTGCCGACTTGCTCACGGGCTTTAAGTACATAGGCGAACTTGTGACAAATCTTGAAAAGAAAGATGAAACCGACCGCTTTATTGTTGGTATGGAAGAGTCATACGGCTATCTCCGCGGCGCTCATGCAAGAGATAAGGATGCAGTTGTAGCTTCGCTTCTTATTTGCGAAATGGCTTCATATTACAAGCTTAAAGGTATTTCTCTTAAACAGTTTATGGACGGTATTTATGAGAAATACGGTATGTACTTAAATACTGTTCTCAATTTCAGCTTTGAGGGCGCATCAGGTATGCAAAAAATGGCAGATATGATGAATGATTTAAGAGCTAATCCGCCTAAGGAAATTGCAGGCGCGGCTGTTGTAAAATCATCTGACTATAAGCTCAGCGTAACAAAAGATACCGTAACAGGTGAGGAAACGGAAATTAAACTGCCGAAATCAAACGTGCTTTCCTTTGTTATGTCTGATAACAGCAAGGTAATTGTCCGTCCTTCAGGCACAGAGCCGAAAATTAAGGTTTATATTACTGCTTGCGGTAGTTCGCGTGAGGAGTCAACTGCTAAATCGGAAAAAATTGCTGAAGATATGTCAAAAATATTGGGAGTATAAATAATGGACAGAAATAAGTTTGTTAAATTCACCGCAGTTTTTCTTGCGGTAATAATGGCTCTTAGTGCGGCAACAATAATACTCCAAGTATTGTTTGGCTGAATTTTTCGCCCGGGATTTTCTCGGGCGCTTTTTTTGTAAATTGTAGCAGATAATTGAAAAAATTTGCATATTTGTTTGTTTTTAACAAAAAAATCAGTTGACAATATTGTTTTTTGTGTTATAATCTAATAGATTAGTAGGTGGCATTATGAACGGGAAATCCATTCTTGATTTTAGTGATAATGAACTTGTGAGCCTTGCTGTAAGCGGCAATGCAGAGGCTTTTCCCGTTCTTTTAAAACGCTATTCACACCGAATTTCAGAAAAAGCAAAAAGCTTTTCCTTTGCTCAGGGCGTTGAAATGGACGATTTTTATCAGGAAGGCGTTATCGGCTTTTATTCAGCAATTTTTTCATTTGACCCTTCAAAAAGTGATAATTTTTCATCTTTCGCAATGGTTCTTACCGAACAAGCTATGCAGCGGTATTATAATTCCATAAACCGTAAAAAGCATTTTCCCTTGAAAAACTATGTTCAAATTGAAGATTTAACTGAGGTGGAGTCGAAAAATCCTTCACCTGAGGAAATGTTCATTTTAAAAGAACAGCAAAATGCCTTTTTTGATTCGCTGTCTCCGTTTGAGCTTGCCGTTGCAAAATCTTATCTTCTCGGGTTTTCAAGAAAAGCAATAGCAGAGAATTTGAATTGCGAATTAAAACAGATTGACAATGCGGTTCAGCGCATTCGTCAAAAAATAAAAATGGATTAACTTGCCCTTGCCTTAGAGGAGCATTTTTGGGTGCAGGCGGTGCAATTCCGCTCGGGGTAAAAATATTTTTAGCGAGGTAGCAAAATGTACGAAGACAAGACCCTTACCTGCAAAGATTGCGGAAACGAATTCGTTTTCACAGCAGGCGAACAAGAATTTTATGCTGAGAAAGGTTTCGAGAATGAGCCTCAGAGATGCAAAGAGTGCCGTGTAGCACGCAAAAATGCAGCTCGCAGCGCAAGAGAGTATCATACAGCAGTATGTGCATCATGCGGCGGTGAAGCAAAAATTCCGTTCGAGCCCAAAGATGACAGACCGGTTTATTGCAGCGATTGCTTTGCAAAAATGAAAGGCGAATAATCGCTTTGCAAAAATAAAGGTTAAAATCTTTAAAGCACGGTTATCCGTGCTTTTTCTTTTGTATATTTTTTTCATTTTCTGACAAAATATTGTCGGGAGTGAAAATTATGATTTTTTTAAAAGCATTTATCATCGGCGGAATAATTTGTGTTGTAGGTCAGCTTTTAATTGACCTTACAAAGCTTACGCCTGCAAGAATACTCGTATCCTTTGTCGTTTTAGGAGTTTTGCTTGGCGCTCTTGGGCTTTATCAGCCCATAGTTGAGTTCGCAGGGGCAGGCGCCACCGTACCGCTCACAGGATTCGGAAATATGTTAGTTCAGGGAACGCAAAAAGCAATACGGGAAAAGGGTGCTCTGGGTATTTTAACGGGACCTTTGTCATCAGCGTCTGTTGGCATAACCGTTGCCATGATGAGCGGTCTTGTTGTGGCGTTAGTAACAAAACCGAAATCGAAATAATAAAAAGTAAAAAAAATAAGGGGCTCGTATGAGCCCCTATAAATTTAGATAAAGATTTAAGCAACAGTTTCGGAAATGAAGCTGTCATCACAGCAAGAGCAAGAAACATAATTCTCAGCATCATTGCCAATAACAACTCTTTTACTGTCAACATATTTTTTAATTACAACGTAAGCGGCAAATGCGGCGCCTGCGATAAGTGCGAGAACAGCAATTACTTTTAAAGCCTTTTTCATAAAAAACTTCCTCCAAAATTTAATATGTAAGTATTATAAACAATTTTTTTATAAAAGTCAATGAGATAAAAAGAAAAATACCGCTGCATTTTGCAGCGGCACAAAACTTCCGAAACAATGACTTATGCTTTGTTAAGCTTCGTCACGAGGGCGGACTTTTTACGAGCAGCGTTGTTTTTATGGATAAGGTTTTTAGCAGCAGCCTGGTCGATTTTCTTGACAGCAAGCTTTACAAGCTCTTCCTTATCGGCAGCGTTTGCTTCGATAGCAGCGTTAGCCTTTTTAATAGCAGTTTTAAGAGCTGAATTTGCAGACTTGTTACGCTGTGCCTTTGTTTTGTTTACGAGAACACGCTTTTTAGCTGATTTAATATTGGGCATTTGTCACACCTCCTTCGCATTTACGGGGTATATATTATCACGAATGTAAATAAAAATCAAGTTTTTTTTTATAATTTGGATAGTATTTTTTCTTTTTGGCATAATAAAACGAAAAAAGGAGGCACAAAAGTGAATTACAGAACTGATTTAGCCCTTGAAAGACAGGAAATTTTAGAAAAAAGCGAACAAGAGGGAATAAAGGTTACTCATTGGCGAAAAGAAAATGCCTTTGTGACAGAAATTGAAATATTAAACAGTGCAGGGGAAAAATCGGTGGGAAAACCCATAGGCAAATATATAACCGTTGATTTACCCGAATTTTCTCACGAATCTGAGCTACTTGACGGCCGCCTTACAGCGCTTTCTTCAATTATCCGTGATTTACTGCCGAAAGAAAACGGTTCTGTACTCGTTGCAGGTTTGGGCAATGAGAATATTACCCCTGACGCTTTGGGCCCTATGTGTGCAGGAAAAATTTTTGCTACACGGCACATAAAAGATGAAATGAAAAAGGATCTTGATATTGAAAACATTCGCTCAGTAGCTTCCGTTTCAACTGGCGTGTTAGGGCAGACGGGTATTGAAACTGCTGAGTATATTAAATCGGTTGCAGATATTGTAAAGCCCGTTGCAATAATAACTGTTGACGCATTAGCAGCCCGTCGCCTGTCACGGCTGGGAAAAACCGTTCAAATTTCAAACACGGGTATAATCCCGGGGTCGGGAGTAGGCAACGCAAGAGCAAGAATTGATGAATCAACAATGTCCGTTCCCGTGGTGTCAATCGGCGTTCCTACCGTTGTTGACGGTATCACTCTTATCAACGATTTGACGGACAGAAGGATTGATGCCGAAAAAATTCCCTCTGATTTAAAAGAAACTATGGTAACTCCCGGGGATATTGATACGGTAATTGAACGAGCGGCAAATCTTTTGGCGCTGGCAATAAACTGCGCATTGCAAACAGAAATTGAGCCGTCTGTTTTTCTTTCTCTGTTTTAATTTAAAGTAATATCTGTTATTGACCGTCATATATATTTAACTGAAATATTATTTAAGGCGGTCATACCATATGAGAAGACGAAGACGGACAAGACGGCGCAGAAGAAAAGCGTTTAATTTAAATAAAATCGCATTTTTTTGCTTGATTTTGTCAATAGCTATTGTATGCGGAGTATTTTTAGTTCCGCAAAAAGCATTAAGTAAAACGGAAGAAGAAACCGTACAAACAGTTAATTCCGAAGAAATTGAAACCGAAACCGTAAAAACTGATTCAGAAAAAAATAAAGCTGAAATTAAAAATGTGTCAAATATTTTCCCGTCTGTTTACAGTGATATTACAAATGCCGAAACGAAAGCAAAAGAAATATTGGCAGATGCTTCTAACGATGGAGCAATAATCTCAGAGGACTATTCTTCAAAAAACGCAACCTCTGCAATAGGTTCACTGTATCTTAGGAATACAACAAAAAACAACGATATAAATATTGACTCCTATTTGAAAAAGGATATTTATGCAAATATAAATAAAGATAAAACTCAGCCGGTTGTGCTGGTTTACCACACTCATTCATCTGAGAGCTATCAAATTACGGAGAATGAATTTTATTCTAATTCACTTATTGCCGATCCCGAAACCCTCGGTATCATAAGAGTAGGCGATGCTCTTTGCAGTACTATAGAATCATACGGTTATAAGGTAATTCACGATAAAACGATTTACGATTCTTCTTACAGCGGTGCATTTGACCGCTCCCGTGAAAAAATTGCCGATATTTTAAGGGCTAATCCGTCAATTCAAATTGTAATTGACCTTCACCGTGACTCGATTAGCCGAAAAGACGGAAGCAAGGTTAAAACCGTAACTGAAATTGACGGCAAAAAGGTTGCTCAAATTCAGATAACAACAGGCTGTGAGGATGGCGCAGTTGCAAAATTTCCTAATTGGGAAAAGAATCTTACATTTGCACTTCATCTTCAAAAATCGTTAACCGATTCTTATCCGCATATAGCCCGTCCGCTTTTGTTCTGTGCACGAAAATATAATATGGATTTAACTTCCTGCGCTGTAAATATTGATATAGGCACTGAATCAAATACAATTCGAGAAGCAGTTTATTCAGCGGAAATACTCGGAAAATCAATAGTTGAAATAATAAAGGAATGTGACAATAAATGACGGAAACCTACAGAATTTTAAAGTATTATTTTATTACCGCCATACTTACGGTTTTACTGACTGCAGGAATGTGTGGATTCTTTATTGCAAAAACAAACAGTGAATTTATGCTATTCGGTTAATTGCAAACACCTTGCGTTTTGTGTATAATTTATGATACAATAAATTATCATAGATTTTAATGAAATGCAGGTAATGTTTATGAATTTTACAGATATAGGCAACGGGCAGGTTGAAGGCTTTGCCGTGATTAAGCAGTGCGAGGTTAAAGCGGCTAAAAACGGCAGTAGTTACCTTGACCTTATACTTTCCGACAAAGAAGGGGAGATTTTTGCAAAGATTTGGGATTATACCCCGTCTCTTACAAACAATTTTTCTGCCGATATGCTGGTTAAAGTCAGAGGCAAATTGCAAAAATACCGTGATAATGACCAGCTTATAATCGACAGAATCCGTGAGGCTACAAATGCAGACGGAGTTTCTTTGGACGATTATGTTAAGTCCGCAGATTATAAAGGCGAGGATATGTTTGACAGCATAATTAAAACCGTTTCCGATTTTAAAGATGACGGACTGAAAAAACTCGTTATTTATCTTTTAAATGAAAACCGTGAAAAGCTCGTTTGTTTTCCTGCCGCATTTAAGCTACACCATGCAATCCGCGGAGGGCTTATGATGCACACTCTCTCAATAGTTAAGCTTTGTGAGGGTGTTTGCAGGGTTTATCCTTTTGTAAACCGTGAGCTTTTAATTTCGGGCGCTGTGCTGCACGATATTGCCAAAACTATTGAATTTGAAATCAGCGGAACAGGACTGGCATCGGGCTATACGGTAGAGGGCAACCTTATAGGCCATCTTGTAAAAGGGGCTATGATGGTAGCCGAGGCCGCCGAAAAACTCGGAACAGATAAAGAAAAATCAATCCTTTTACAGCATATGAGTATCTCGCACCACGGTGAGCCTGAATTCGGCGCCGCAGTAAGACCTCTTTTCCTTGAAGCAGAGTTACTCTCTCAGCTTGACATGATGGATGCCACCGTTTATGAAATAATGGATGCAACCGCAGGTATTAAACAAGGGGAGTTTACAAACAGACTTTGGGCGCTTGACGAGCGAAAGTTCTATAAATATAACGATGCTTCCCTTGAAGTTAATCTTTTTTAAATACATAATAAAAAATTAAAGCCGCATATTGTTTTTAGCAATATGCGGCTAAAGTTTTTTATGTCACTCTTCTAAAAGTCTTTTTTGAACGTATTTAGGCAATTTTCCCACAACAGTCTGATAGCTGTGGTCTATCATCTCATAAATCATTTCTTCTGGAATCTCACAGTTTATTGGGAACGTATTAAAATAAGGCTGTTGAATGGGCGGGCAGTGGTAGCCCCGTACTACTGTGCCGGGGTAAAGCTGTCTGTAAAACTGCCCCGTCATCATATCACAGTTAAGAGTGATTTTGTCTTCACCGTTTAACTTAAAAAACTGAGCAAATATTTTTTTCTCAACTTTTAGTATGGTTGAGTCAGGACCGAACGGGTGGTCAATACATGCTCCTTTTTTCTTTAAACAAAAATCTATAAGCTCTTCGGGAGTCATTTTAAGTCACCCCAATTATAGTTTCTCAGTTCTCCCGATTCCAAAAGCTCAGGGTAATCCCATTGCCGCAATACCTCATAAACTCCAATGGCTATTGCGTTTGAAAGATTAAGGCTTCGTGCCTCGTTAATCATAGGTATTCTAACGCACTTTTCGGCGTTTTCATATAACAGTTTTTCAGGAAGACCTGCCGTTTCTTTTCCGAAAACAATATATACTTTTTCAGGATATTCAACATCGGTGTGCCTATTCTGTGCTTTAGTTGAAAAATAGAAAAAATTGCCGTCAGAGTTTTTCTCGAAAAATTCGTCAAGGGAATTGTAATATGTAATATCCAAAAGATGCCAATAATCAAGCCCTGCGCGTTTTAACTTTTTGTCATCTGGAGTAAATCCCATAGGGCCGACTAAATGAAGCCTTGCGCCTGTTGCGGCACAGGTGCGTGCAACGTTGCCTGCATTTTGCGGAATTTCAGGCTCTACCATAACAATGTTAAGTTCCATTTATTATCACCTTTAAAATTTTTTCTTTTACAAAGTATAACATTTATAGTAAAAATTATAAACATATATTTTTAATTTTTTTGAGGAAAAAACAAAAAATAAATTTGGTCAAAAGAATTTTTCTCTTTGACCAAAAAAACAAAGGGGGTTAATGGATGAACAGCAAAACGTACAAAGTAATGGGAGCAAGTCTTTTGGCGGGCACTGCGGCGGCAGTCATTACAAATTCGGTTTCAGGCGGCGCTTCAAAACGCAAGATGAAGAAAACGGCGCAAAAGGCAGTGAACACAATAACTGATATTGTGGACGGCATGTCAAATATGATGAAGTAGGGATAAAATGAAAGGTTATTTTAAGGTTTTAACTCTTATCTTGGCAATTTCCCTGCTTTGTTCTTGCGGCAAAACAACGAACGAGGACAACGGCACACTTGACAGCAAAGGTACACTTGACAGTGTGACCGAAATGAGCAATGTAACCGAAAGCGAACAAATCGAAGCCTTGGCAACGTTTTCAAAAGAGAAAAAATCCCACAGTTACGGAGTGGCAAAAGACGGAAAGCCCCATGAAATTTCAGTAACGGCACAAAAATATTTTGAAGATAACTCATTTAATGCATTTTGTCTTGACACCGTGTCAACGGATAAAGTTTTGTATTTAACCTTTGACTGCGGATATGAAAACGGTTATACTTCAAAAATTCTTGATGTGTTAAAAGAAAAAAATGTTCCTGCGGCGTTCTTTTGTACCTTAAACGAGGTTAAAGACAATCCCGAGCTTATAAACAGAATGATTTCCGAAGGGCATATTGTGGGCAACCATTCCGTAACGCATCCGTCATTTGCCGAGATTTCACGGGAGCAAATGAAAACGGAAATTCAAGGCTTTGAAGACTATTTAAAAGAGAATTTTAACGGATACTGCGAACCTTATTTCAGATTTCCTAAGGGTGAATATACAGACGAAGCACTAAACCTTGTAGGCTCTATGGGCTATTCAAGTGTTTTCTGGTCGCTTTCGTACGCCGATTGGGATACAAGCGCTCAAAAGGGTGCCGATTACGCTTACGAAAAAGTAATCGCAAGACTTCACCCCGGCGCTGTCATACTTCTCCACAGTGTTTCTTCCGATAACGCAGGAGCAATGGCGAGGATCATTGATGAGGCACGAGCGCAAGGGTATGAATTCAGAAGTCTGAGGGATTTCGGAAAGTAAAATTTACCAATAATATATTTTGAAATTCGGTTCAAACTATTACTGCAAACGCAAAGAATATTTTAGTAAGAGGGGTGTAATTACAATGGCTAAGAATTCAAAGAGCATGGTGCCCGAAGCACGTGAAGCTCTCAATAGATTCAAGATGGAGGCTGCTTCTGAAGTAGGCGTTAACCTTAAGAACGGCTATAACGGTGACCTCACATCTAAGCAGGCTGGTTCTGTCGGCGGACAGATGGTCAAAAAGATGATCAAGTCTTATGAAGACAGCATGAAATAAGAATTTTATTTCGTAAATTATGATTTTTATTGTATCAATAATGATTCAGTAAAAATCATAAGTCTGCAAAA
>JAFLUO010000002.1:0-18747 GCA_022508705.1 Oscillospiraceae bacterium | reverse complement strand
CTTTTGCTTACGGGTCACGATGCTTATTTTGATCCTGCACGCGTTCAGTTTATAGGACTTTCAGAAATGGAATTTATAAAAAGCCTTCCGAAAGAAAAAATGCTTGAACGGATTGAAACTCTTACAAGTCAAAAACCGCCCGTAATTATAATCACACGGAATTTTGATTTACCTGACGGATTTTTAGAGTTGGCGGAAAAATATAAAGTACCCGTTTTAAGAACGGCTGAATCCACCTCAAGCTGTATGGCAACTCTTATATATTTCCTCGGTACACAGCTTGCCGAAAGAATTACAAGACACGGCGTTTTGGTTGAGGTTTACGGTGAAGGTGTTCTCATAGTTGGTGACAGCGGAGTAGGTAAAAGCGAAACGGCTATTGAGCTTATCAAGCGCGGACACAGACTTATCGCCGATGATGCAGTCGAAATCCGCAAAGCCTCTTCTAAAACACTTGTAGGCTCTGCGCCGGATAATATCCGTCATTTTATTGAGCTTCGAGGCATAGGAATTATTAACGCAAGGCGTCTTTTCGGTATGGGTGCTGTAAAACTTACCGAAAAAATCAATATGGTCGTTCAGCTTGAACCGTGGGATCCTGAAAAGGTTTACGACAGAATGGGGCTTGACAACGAGTATATTGATATTATGGATATTAAGGTTCCGTTGACGGTTGTTCCCGTAAAGCCGGGCAGAAACCTTGCAGTTATTATTGAATGTGCCGCTATGAACAACAGGCAGAAGAAAATGGGCTACAATGCCGCCCGTGAACTTCTTCATCATCTCGGTATGGATGACGAGTATCAGCCCAACGCTCAGGAAATTGATATTTGGCAGAATTACTGATTTATATTTACGATTAAGGGGATTTTTCAGTGTACGAAACATTAGCCACTTTAGCTCAAAATCTTGGTGCCGGCGTTGAATACAACGCTCCTATGTGTAAATACACAAGCTTGAAAGCAGGGGGAAATGCATCTTTGCTTATAACTCCCAACAGCATCCCGTCTTTACGGGAAATAGTGGTTGCTTGCAAAGAAAACGAAATTGAATATTTTATTTTGGGCAACGGGTCAAATGTTTTGGTGCGTGACGGCGGAATTGACGGTGCAGTTATCCGTTTAGGCTCTGACCTTTCAAAAATCACCCTTTTAGATGAAAATACCATTTTTGCCGAAGCAGGGGCAAGCCTTAAATCAATTTGTATGTTTGCTCTTGAGCATTCCCTTAGCGGCTTGGAGTTTGCTTACGGTATTCCCGGAACGCTTGGCGGTGCGGTTTATATGAACGCAGGTGCTTACGGCGGAGAGATGAAAGACGTGCTCTATTCCGTATCGCATATTGATGAAAACGGTGAATTCGGAGAACTTTCAAAAGAAAATTTGAATCTTTCATACCGTCACAGCGCTTATGCAGAAAACGGATTTGTTATTACGTCTGCAGTTATAAAACTTCAAAATGGAAACTATGACGATATAAAAGCAAAAATGAACGAGCTTTTATCTAAGAGAAAAGAAAAGCAGCCTATTGAATACCCAAGTGCAGGAAGTACGTTTAAAAGACCTGAGGGATATTTTGCAGGTGCGCTTATTGAGGACTGTAACCTTAAAGGCAAAGAAATAGGCGGCGCTCAGGTAAGCGAAAAGCACGCAGGATTCATTATTAATAAAAATAAAGCTACGGCTTCGGACATTTTAAATTTAATTGAATTTGTTCAGGATGAGGTTTACAAAAAACACGGAGTTCATCTTGAAACGGAAGTAAAAATTATCGGAAAATAAAGAAAGGAAAGGATTATGCAGCTTGTTATTGTAACAGGTATGTCGGGTGCAGGTAAGTCACGGGCGATTGACACGTTAGAGGATATCGGCTTCTTCTGCGTTGATAATATGACCCCTCAGCTTATTCCCACTTTTGTTAAAATTCTCACCGACTCTACTGAGGTGAGAGAAAAAATAGCCTTTGTTGCTGACATTCGTCTGGGCGATTCATTTTCAAGCCTTTTCAATGCCCTTGAAGAGCTCAGAATGATGAAAATAGATTACAAAATACTTTTTATTGACGCTAATAATGACGTTCTTATCAGGCGTTATCAGGAAACGAGAAGAAAGCATCCTCTTCAAAGCGAAGACAGTCCCAAAGAGCTTTCGGAAATCATAAAAAATGAGCGTGAAATGCTCAAAAAGGCACGCAATATTGCTGATTTCGTAATTGACACATCGCTTATGACAAACTCGCTTTTCAAAGAGCGTGTTGCAGAGCTTTTCCTTGACGATATTACCGATTCAATAAAAATAAATGTTGTGTCCTTTGGCTTTAAATACGGAATTCCCACAGATTCCGACCTTGTTTTCGATGTAAGGTGTCTGCCGAATCCGTTTTATATTGAAGAACTGAAAAACCATACGGGGCTTGAAAGTGATGTCCGCGATTACGTTATGAAATTTGACCAGTCGCGGGGACTTGTTCCCAAACTTCAGGACTTGCTGTATTATCTTTTACCTTTATATAGAACAGAAGGAAAAAGCCAGCTTACGGTGTCGGTAGGGTGCACGGGCGGAAAGCACCGCTCCGTTGTTTTTGCCGAGCTTTTAGGCGAAAAAATTAAAGAAAAAGGATACAATGCCTCGGTTTACCACCGTGACATAAACAGGTAAAAATATGTCATTTTCAGCAGATGTTAAAGATGAACTGATTTCCGTTGAAATTGAAAAAAACTGTTGCTTGCACGCTTTTTGCTATGGGCTTTTGCTGTGTTCAAGAAGCTTTTCTTTCAGAGAAATTTCAATATTAACAGAGCACAGGCAAATAGCCGAAAAATATGCAGACACTATAAATAAAGTTTGTTCTGTTTCACCTTGTATTATAAAATCAGACGCAGGGAAATACCGCGTTGAAATTGAATGTGCCGAAGACAGAGCAAAAATTATGGCGAAATTCGGTTATGATACGAAACTGCGAACAATGCGGATAAACTACGCAAACATTGCAGACGATTGCTGTAAATCCGCATTTTTAAGAGGCGTGTTTTTGTCCTGCGGAACGGTGAACGATCCTAATAAACGCTATCATCTTGAATTTGTTTTGCCTTATAAAAATCTCATTAAGGATTTAGCCTATTTTATATCTGGATTTGAAGAGTTCGAGAAAGAAATTGAACCTAAAATAATTCAGAGAAACTCAAATTACGTTATGTATTTCAAGGGCAGTGAGGTTATTGAGGATATATTGACCGCTATGGGCGCTGTCAATTCAAGTCTTAACGTAATGGGCGTAAAAATGTATAAGGATATGCGCAATAATGTTAACAGAAAGCTTAATTTTGAAAGCGCGAATCTTGATAAAACGGTAGGCGCCGCTTCAAAACAGATAGAGGCAATCAGGAAAATCAAAAATACTGCCGGGTTGTCATTCCTTCCCGAAGAATTGCGTGAAATCGCAATATTAAGATATGATAATCCCGATATGTCACTGCGCGAGCTTTCGGAAAATTTAACGGTAACGCTTTCCCGCTCGGGAGTAAACCACAGACTGAAAAAAATCTGCGACATAGCGGATTCCATAAAATAATTGTTGTATTTACGAAAAAAGGTGTTAAAAATGAGAAGAAGAGAAGAATTTTCATTTGATAATTCAAAGAGAAAAAAACAGTCAAAAAAAGGCTTCTGGGGCTTTGTCTACGAATGGGTAGACTCATTGATGTTTTCCATTATGATTATTTTAGTGGTATTTACTTTCTTTGTAAGGTTAGTAGGTGTTAACCAGGATTCAATGAATCCAACGCTTCAGGACGGCGACTGGCTTGCGGTTCAGTCAATAAATACCACTATTGAGCGGGGCGACATTGTTATAATTACTCAGCCCAACTCATTGGGTAAACCTCTTGTTAAAAGAGTAATCGCCAAAGGCGGAGACACATTGGATATTGATTTTAATTCCCATAAGGTAATAGTTAACGGCGAGGTGCTGGACGAGCCATACATAGCCGAGCCCACCGCGCTTAAAGGTAATATGGTTTATCCTTTAACCGTTCCCGAAGGTAAGGTTTTTGTAATGGGTGACAACAGAAATCATTCTTCAGACAGCCGTGAAAAATATATAGGCTTTATTGATGAGGATTATATTTTGGGTGTGGCAAAATTCAGACTTTTACCGGTCGGTAGTTTCGGTGGTGTAAAATGAGCGACAAAAAAACTTTAGGTATTATTTATGATTTTGCTGAAATTTTAATGACTGCCGTTTTAGCTGTTACGGTTGTGTTTGCTTTTTTCTTTAAAACGTCAGTCGTTAACGGCGATTCAATGAAAGACACGCTTCATAACGGTGACACGGTAATAATATCGTCAATAAACAAAACTGTTGATTACGGTGACGTTGTAGTTATTTCTCAGCCGAATGTTATCAAAAAGGTTTTAATTAAAAGAGTTATAGCAACAGAAGGGCAAACTGTGACCTTTGACAGTGAACATAAAAAGGTTCTTGTTGACGGAGTGGAACTTAATGAGCCTTATCTTCCCGAAAAAATGAATTTTTCACCCTCAATGACAGGGAGTGTTACCGTTCCTGAAGGAATGCTTTTCGTTATGGGGGACAACCGTAACGATTCAACCGACAGTCGTGACCCAATAATAGGCTTTATTGACGAGCGTTACGTTGTGGGTAAGGTTCTTTATGTAGTCGGCGATACTCATTTGTTTGAAAAGGACACATAAAATATGGCAGACAATCAAAAACAAGTTGTTCAATGGTTCCCCGGGCACATGGCAAAAACACGCAGGCTCATAAAAGAAAGTCTGCATTTGGTTGACGGTGTTCTGGAGGTTATTGACGCAAGAATTCCGTACAGCAGTTCAAATCCTGAGCTTGCGGAGTTAATTTCGGGTAAACCGAGAATAGTTTTATTAAATAAATGCGACCTTGCGGATAAGGTTATCACAAAAAATTGGATAGAGTATTATAAAAAAATAGGTGTTGCCGCTATTCCCGTTGATTGCCGAAGCGGCAAGGGACTGAATGCTTTTCCGAGTACAGTCAAAACAGTTCTTGCAGATAAAATCAAAAGCAATGAAGAAAAGGGAATGGCAGGAAAGGCACTTCGGCTTATGGTTGTGGGGATTCCCAATACGGGAAAATCTTCTTTTATCAATAGAATGGCAGGCTCAGCAAAGGCAAAGGTTGCCGACAAAGCAGGCGTAACAAGGCACAATCAATGGTTTGCCATAGGAAACGGTATTGAGCTTCTTGACACACCCGGCGTTCTTTGGCCGAAATTTGACGACCCAAAGGTAGGGGACAAGCTTGCATTCATAGGCTCTGTTAAAGACGAAATTCTTGACAGCGAGCTTTTGGCAGTAAGGCTTTTAGAGGTTATGAAAGAGCATTATCCCGAAAGGCTTTGCGAGCGTTACAAAATATCTGATTTTTCTGATTTGCAGGCTTGGGAAGTGCTGGAGCTGATAGGAAAAAAACGTGGCAATATTATGCGTGGCGGCGAGATTGATACAGAACGCACGTCTGTAATGCTTCTTGACGAGTATAGGGGCGGAAAACTCGGTGAAATTTCTCTTGAAGCGCCGGAGGATATGTAATGGATTACAGTTTTGAAATTGCGGCGATGAATAAAGGCTTTAAAACGGTTTGCGGTGTTGACGAAGCAGGCCGCGGCCCTTTGGCAGGTCCTGTTTATGCCGCCGCGGTAATTCTTCCTGTTGGTTTGGAAATAGCGGGTCTTAACGACTCAAAAAAGCTGACCGAGAAGAAACGGGAAGAGCTTTTTGATATAATAACAAAAGAGGCTGTCTGTTATTCCGTAGGTATTGCCGACGAAAAAGAAATTGACAAAATAAATATTTTAAATGCCACATTTCTTGCAATGAAAAGAGCAATAAACGGTCTTGAAATTCGTCCCGACGTGGCTTTTGTTGACGGAAACCGTGCGCCGAACTCAGGTATTTCTGAGGAAACAGTCGTAAAAGGTGACGGAAAGGTTATGTCTGTTGCGGCGGCGTCAATTATCGCCAAGGTTTCCCGTGACAGATTTATGCAGAAAATTGCACAAGAATATCCTGAATATCAATTTGAAAAGCACAAGGGATACGGAACCCGTCTTCACTATGAAATGATTGAAAAATACGGCGTTTCGCCCATTCACCGCAGGTCTTTTCTTAAAAAGATTTTAGGTGATGAATCCAATGGATAAGCAAATGATAGGTGATTACGGTGAGCTTACTGCTCTGCGTTATCTCCGATTTCACGGTTACAAAATAATTACGGTAAATTACCGCTGTAAATTCGGCGAAATTGATATTATAGCCGAGGACAGAAAATATATATGTTTTATTGAGGTTAAAACGAGAGGCGAAAACAGTTATTTTTCACCTGCTGATGCAGTAGATTTCAGCAAACGCAGTAAAATTATTTCATCAGCAAATCTTTTCCTTAAAAATTATGAAATGAAGCGTCAGCCTCGGTTTGATATTATTGAGGTGTATTTTAAAAATGATGAGCTGTCAGAGCTTCGCCATATTGAAGCGGCTTTTGACGGTAACGGTCAATAAATTTGTATTTTTTCGCAAGGAGCGTTGAGATTATGTATTACACAAGTACAAGAGACAAGTCGGTTCGTGTTACTGCTTCGGAGGCTATAACGAAGGGTATATCTTCCGACGGCGGACTTTTTGTTCCCACAGAAATTCCGAAAATAAACGAGGATTTTATTAAAGAGCTTATTCCGCTTTCGTATATTGAAAGAGCAAAAAGGGTTTTGAGCCTTTATCTTACTGATTTTTCCGATGAAGAGATTGCATACTGTGTTGAGGGCGCATATCGACAGGGAAAATTCAGTTCCGATAAAGTTGCACCACTCTATAAATTGGCAGACGGCGAGTATGTTCTTGAGCTTTGGAGAGGCCCCACTTGCGCATTTAAGGATATGGCTCTTCAGCTTTTGCCATATCTTCTTACAACTGCATCCGAAAAAACGCTTAAAGATACAGAAATTGTCATTCTCGTAGCAACCTCGGGCGATACGGGTAAAGCCGCACTTGAAGGCTTTAAGGATGTTCCGAATACGAAGATTTTGGTTTTCTATCCCGTTGACGGTGTAAGTCCCATGCAAAAGCTTCAAATGACAACGCAGGAAGGCAAAAATGTCAGCGTTTGCGCCATTGAGGGTAACTTTGATGATGCTCAAAGCGGCGTAAAAGCAATTTTTACAGACAAAGATATTGAAAAAAAATTTAAAGAAAATAATCTTGCATTTTCTTCTGCAAATTCAATTAACTGGGGCAGACTTGTTCCGCAAATCGTTTACTATGTATCAGCTTACTGCGATATGGTAGAAAACGGTGCGATAGCTTTGGGCGAAGAAATAAATATAGTCGTTCCGACGGGCAATTTCGGCAATATTTTAGCGGCTTATTATGCAAAAAAGATGGGAATTCCCGTTAAGACGCTTATTTGCGCCTCAAATGCAAATAATGTACTGACCGATTTCTTAAAGAGCGGTACTTATGACAAAAACCGCGATTTTTACTGCACAACGTCACCGTCAATGGACATTTTGATTTCAAGTAACCTTGAACGCCTTCTTTTCCATCTCAGCGGTGAAAACGATGTGCAAGTAAAAGAATGGATGCAAAGCCTTTCGAGTAACGGAAAATACACCGTTACAGACGAAGTATTTGCACAGATTAAAGCTTTGTTTGATGCAGGCTGTTGCGATGATATTGCCACAAAGAGTACAATAGCCGAAATATTTAATTCAAAGAAATATCTTTGCGATACTCACACGGCAGTTGCCTTAAATGTTTATAAAAACTATAAAGCGCAAACAGGGGATAGCACTCCTGCCGTAATTGCTTCAACCGCTAATCCTTATAAATTCTCGGCAAGCGTTCTTTCCGCTGTTTCAGAGGAAATTAAAGCAGAAAATGAATTCGATATGGTGGATGAGCTTTTTGCAAAATCAAACGAACCTGTTCCTGCTCAGCTCGCTTCGCTGAAAGGTAAAGAACCGAGATTTAAGCAGGTTTGCAACAAAAACAATATGAAGCAGGTCGTTTTTGATATGCTCGGAATCTGAGTGAAAAAATGCGGAAGCCGTGCATTTGGCTCCCGCATTAAATTTGTTTTAATTTATTTGCAGTCTTTGCATTCTGATTCAAGAGTAAATGTTGCACATCTTGTTTCATCACAGCAGCAAGCCTGATGAGTACCTACTTCAATAGCAGCTGCGGTGCAGTGGTCCTTGCCGTCATTGTAATGGCAGTTGTGTGCATCGCAAGTAATTTTGTGGTTATCCATTTTATTAACCTCCCTTCAGCAATATTTTTTGCTGTTAAATCAAATTTATTCATTGGAGTTTTGATATGTCTTTATTTGTTATCGGAGATACGCATTTATCCATGGCTTCCGATAAACCTATGGATGTTTTCGACGGTTGGTGCGATTATACCGACCGTCTTAAAAATAATTGGCAAAAGCTTGTAAGTCCTGATGACACAGTCGTAATTGTCGGTGATATTTCTTGGGGAATGAGCCTTAATGAATCGTATGAGGATTTTAAATTTTTAAATTCTCTTAACGGAACTAAGATTATTGTTAAGGGGAACCACGATTTTTGGTGGAGTACAAAGACGAAAATAGATTTGTTTTTTAAAGAAAACGGATTTGATTCGTTGAACATTTTGCATAATAACGCCTACCGTGTTGGTGAATTTTCCGTTGCAGGGAGCCGTGGTTGGTTTTTTGACGCTGAATCAGACGGAAAGGTTATGGCAAGGGAATGCGCAAGAATAGAACGATCAATTCTTGCCGCAAAAGAGCTGGGCGGTGAAACGGTAGTTTTTCTTCATTACCCGCCCGTGTCGGTAACAAAGGACTGCGAGCAGATAGTTGACGTGCTGAGCCGTTATAATATTAAACGCTGTTATTACGGTCATTTGCACGGTGCGGCCGCAAAATATGCCTTCAACGGTGAGAAATACGGAATAGATTTCAGACTCATTTCGGCAGATTATTTGGGATTTTGTCCAAAATGTGTTTATGTTCCGTGATTTCGATGTGCAAAGCACTGAATTTTAAGGAAAATATTGTATTTTAATTTTACTTGTGCTATAATATCAAGGATTATGGAATACAAATGTATTCAGGAGGAATAAGTTAATGTTAAAATCATCAAACAAAGTTGAAACCAATGTTTACGAGGTTGAAATTTCAATCGATGCAGAAACCTTTGAAGCTGCTATTCAAAAGGCATACTTAAAGCAGAGAAAGAATATCACTGTAAAGGGTTTCAGAAAAGGTAAGGCCCCCAGAACATTTATTGAGAAGATGTACGGCGAAGGCGTTTTCTATGAAGACGCTCTTGAAATCGTTTATCCCGATGCCGTAAGCGAGGCTATTAAAGAGGCTGAGCTTGACATTGTTGACACGCCCTTTGATCTTGATGTAACCGAAATCGGCAAAAACGGCGTAGAAATGAAATTTAAAGTAACAGTTAAGCCTGAGGTAAAATTAGGTGAATATAAGGGCATTAAGGCTTCAAAACCTGCTGTAAAGGTTACTGCTGACGAAGTTAAAGCAGAGCTTGCCAGAATGCAGGATCAGAACAGCCGTATGGTCAGCGTTGACGACAGAGCAGTTAAGAAGGACGACACAGTAGTTATCGACTTTGAAGGCTTCGTTGACGGTGAGGCTTTTGAAGGTGGCAAAGCTGAAAATTATGAACTTGTAATCGGTTCCGGTTCATTTATCCCCGGGTTTGAAGATCAGATTATCGGTCATAAAATCAATGAAGAATTTGACGTAAACGTTACTTTCCCTGAGGATTATCATGCAGAGCTTGCTTCTAAGGATGCAGTATTCAAAATTAAGCTCCACGAAATCAAGGTTAAAGAGCTTCCTGCTCTTGACGATGAATTTGTTAAGGATGTAAGCGAATTTGACACACTTGACGAGCTTAAAAAGCACATTAAGGCAGACCTTGAAGAGAAGAAAAAGGCAGATGCTGATGCTGCTTTCACAAACGAGCTTCTTGAGCAGGTAGCAAACGGCATTGAGGCAGAAATCCCTGCTGTTATGATTGAAAAAGAAGCAGAAGAGATGGTTGAAGAGTTTGCCTACAGACTTCAGATGCAGGGTATGGATCTTAATACATACCTTATGTATACGGGAATGGATAAAGATAAGCTTTTGGAAAATTACAAAACACCTGCTGAGAATCAGGTTAAGCTTAAACTCGCTCTTGAGGCTATCGTTAAGGCTGAAAATATTGAGGCAACAGAAGCTGATTTAGATGCTGAGTATGAGAAGCTTTCTAAGGCATACAACATGGATGTTGATGCCATTAAGAAGGCAGTTCCTGCAGAAAATCTTGCAGGTGACATTAAATCACAGAAAGCTATAGGTCTTATTAAAGACAATGCAGTAGCAGAAGAAAAGGCAGCAAAGAAAGCTCCTTCCAAGAAAGCAGCAGAAAAGGCTGACGGTGAAGAAAAGCCTGCAAAGAAAACTGCCGCAAAGAAAGACAGCGCAGAAAAGCCTGCCAAGAAACCGGCGGCAAAAAAGACAACTAAAAAGACCGAAGAATAATTTTTTGAAAAATCAGTAAATAATGTTTAGATGTTAAAGAATTGTCCAATAATTCACTCAAGGGCAATTCTTTAATACTATTGCGAATAATGTTTAATTTAAGGAGGAATTTTTATGGCACTTGTACCGTATGTTGTAGAACAGACAGGAAGAGGGGAACGATCATACGACATCTTCTCTCGCCTTTTAAATGACCGTATAATCGTTCTTTCCGATGAGGTTAATGATGCTACTGCTTCTCTTGTTGTGGCTCAGCTTTTGTATCTTGAAGGGCAGGACAGTGAAAAGGATATAAGCCTTTATATAAACAGCCCCGGCGGTTCAGTTACCGCAGGACTTGCGATTTATGACACTATGCAGTATATTAAATGTGATGTTTCAACTATCTGTATGGGTATGGCGGCATCTATGGGCGCATTCTTGCTGTCCTCAGGCGCTAAGGGCAAAAGATATGCTCTCCCCAACAGTGAAATCATGATACACCAGCCCTCAGGTGGCGCACAGGGTCAGGCAAGCGATATTAAAATTACCGCAGACCATATTTTAAGAACAAGAGATAAACTTAATAAAATACTTGCTGAGAATACAGGCAAGCCCATTGAGCAGATAGCCATTGACACTGAAAGAGATAACTTTATGTCTGCTCATGAGGCGCTTGAATACGGTCTTATTGACAAAGTTTTCGATAAAAGATAATTTTTTGGAGAAATAATATGGCAAGAGATAACGAAAAGTCTGTAAGATGCTCTTTTTGCGGTAAGCCGCAGGAGCAGGTTGAAAAACTTATTGCAGGCCCCGGCGTTTACATTTGCGATGAATGTGTCGATTTGTGTGCCGGTATAATTTGCGGAGATGAAGACAATTCAAGACCGCGCGGCAAAAAGGTTAAAATCGAAGAAAAAGTTATTCCCAAGCCCCAGGAAATAAAAGAAAAGCTTGACGAATACGTTATAGGTCAGGATGAGGCTAAGAAAGCCCTCAGCGTTGCCGTTTACAACCATTATAAAAGGGTGTATTACGGCGAACAAACTGACGTTGATATTCAAAAAAGCAATATTGTGCTTTTAGGTCCTACCGGTGTCGGTAAAACCATGCTTGCACAAACCTTGGCAAGAATAATTGATGTGCCATTTGCCATTGCAGACGCAACAACTCTTACAGAAGCAGGCTACGTTGGCGAAGATGTTGAAAATATTCTTTTGCGCCTCATACAAGCGGCGGATTATGATATTGAAAAAGCGGAGCACGGAATTATTTATGTGGATGAAATTGACAAAATTGCCCGTAAATCCGAAAATCCGTCTATCACCCGTGATGTAAGCGGTGAGGGTGTTCAGCAGGCGCTTCTTAAAATTTTAGAGGGAACGGTTTCAAATGTTCCACCCCAGGGCGGAAGAAAGCATCCTCAGCAGGAATTCATTCAGATTGACACATCGAAAATTTTGTTTATATGCGGCGGCGCATTTGACGGAATTGAAAAGATAGTTGAAAAAAGAATGGGCAATTCAGGTCTTGGTTTTGGCGCTGAAATTAAGAATAAGCAGGAGTTTGCAGACGAAGACGTTTATTCAAAGATTATTGCTCAGGATTTGGTAAAGTTCGGTCTTATTCCGGAGCTTGTAGGCAGACTACCGGTGATTACAGGGCTTCAACAGCTTCGCCGTGAAGACCTTATCAAGATTCTTTCCGAGCCGAAAAACGCTTTAATCAAGCAGTTCACAGAGCTTTTCAAGATGGATAATATTGAACTTGAATTTTCAAACGACGCTCTCATTTCCGTTGCAGACAAAACTTTGGCGCAAAAAACAGGGGCGAGAGGTCTTAGAGGCATTTTGGAAAATGTCCTTATGCCCATAATGTACGGCGCTCCCTCTGACTGTACCGTTTCCAAAATCATTATTACCCGTGACTGCGTTGAAAACGGCACAGAGCCGGAAATAATTCGCGACAGTGAGAGAAAGCCTGTTACCCTTACTACAAAATCAGTGAAAAATTCAAATAAAAGAGCTATATAAAAACAAATGCTGCGGAAAAATCTGCAGCATTTTTTATGTGAAAAGCCTTCTTGTAAAAATGACACATTTATTACAGAATATGGCAAATTGTTGACAAATGAGGATATATAAAGTAAAATGTCTTTAAATAAAGCAATAATACAGTCTGATTCAGTTTGCTTTGGAGTGCTATTATGAAGATTTTATATAAATTCCAAAACAGTATTTTCTTTCTATTGAAAGCTACTTTATATATCGTTATAGTTGCGGCATTTTTCATTGTTTTCGGGTTAAAATATGAATGGGTTCTCGGTCTTTCAAGAACATCGGGCGTTTCGCTTGTTACGTTTTGCGTGGTTCTTACCGCAACCATTTCAGTTTACGGCGGCTATCTTATAGGAAGACTTAAATCTAAGCCCATTATTACTTCAATGTCCTTGGCAACTATTGTTACGGACATTGTAACTTACATTGAGTTTTGCATTATGAGCGTTAACGCTCACAACAATGACCATTTTGTCCTTGAATCGCCCGGTCGGCTTATTATTGTTATGGCAATTCAGATTACAGCAATAATTTTGTTTGCGTATCTTGGCAATTACGTTTATTTTACAATAAATCCCCCTGAGAATTGCTGTATTATAACCTCTTCGGAAAAATCCCTTAACAATATTGCTTTAAAAATTGAAAAGTACCGAAAGCAATATAAAATAACGGATATGATTCATTATACATCTCCGAATGTGTTTGATGTTATCAACAGAAATGACACAATTTTTCTTTATGATGTTCCGCAGAATGAAAAAATAGTCTTAAATGAATATTGCTATGCAATCAAGAAAAACATTTATTATAATTTTGAAATGAGCGATGTTGTGGCATTAGGCGCCAGAACTACCATTCTTGACGACAAGCCGGTTGTTTCCGCCGTTGTTCGAAATTTGACCCTTGAACAAAGATTTGTCAAGCGTTTTATGGATATTCTCATTTCCCTTATAGCACTTATCGTGTTTGGACCCTTAATGCTTGTCTGCGCAATACTTATTAAGTTAGAGGACGGCGGTCACGTGTTTTTCCGTCAGGCAAGAGCAACCAAGGGCGAAAAGCTCTTTATGGTTTATAAGTTCAGAACCATGAAGGAAGAGGGGAGCTACAATAAGTCGGTTACATCTGACGATGACCGTATTACAAAAGTAGGCAAATATTTGCGTAAATTCCGTATTGACGAGCTTCCTCAGTTTATTAACATTTTAAAAGGTGAAATGAGCGTAGTAGGGCCACGCCCTGAAATGGTTGAAAATGTTGATAAATATACGGCTGAAATTCCGGAGTTTTCTTACAGACTACGCGTAAAAGGCGGTCTTACAGGTTACGGTCAGATAGCAGGTAAATACAATACCTCTCCTAAGGACAAGCTCGTTCTCGATTTGCTTTACATTGAAAATTACAGCTTATGGCTGGATTTTAAGCTGATACTTCAAACCGTAACGGTTCTGCTAAAGGCTTCGGACAGTACAGAGGCTTTTGATGGAACATGCGAAAAGCTAAAGTACCACTTTACAGAGACGGTAGAGTAAATTATCCGCATACTGTATGTATGCGGTATATTTTTTTAGGTTTGTATTGTTTATATCTTGTATATGTGTTATAATAACCTTGAATATCAATCAGCAGAGCTGATTGCGGCACATAATGTGCCGTGCTCGCTAATGCGAGCATTCAAGAACATTGTTACATCAAAATGTTCTGCTTTGCAGAACGATGCTTTCGCATCTACGCAAACTGCGTTTGCGTGATTTTGTGTTATAATAAATATAATTGTGTATTTCTGTTGAGTTAGTGTGAAAAATATTAAGAAAGGGAAGGTACCGTAACAGAATAAACTTTTATTTTTTCTTTACATTCTGTATTGTGCGGCTGTTATTATGAAGAACGGTAACGATTTGTTTTCAAAGCCTAAAAAAGTTAAAAACAAAAATCCGAATTTAAAATATATTATACTTTCTTTTTCTTTGTTTATTGTAATTTTATCCGCATTTTCGGTTTTCCTTTTTATGCGTTCCCTTGATTTTGATTTCAATAATATTATCGACAGAACGAACACCGAAGAGCCGTCCGATACTCCAACAAATGATGTGCAGACTTATTCAGTTTCAGAACTGTCGGGAAAATCAGTATATCTTTTAATGCTGACAGACGATTCTTCAAACGCAGATTTCGGATTTATTATTACGGCAGATTTTGATTCTAAGGAAATGAGCGTTGCCTCATTTGATGCAAATCAAAAGCTTTCCGACGGAAAAACTTATGGGAATATTTACGGTACTGAGTTTATAAGCGGTCTTAAATCTCGCTTGAATGCAGATTTTAACGTTTCCATTGATAAATATATTATTTGTACTGCATCACAGTTTAAGCGAATTATTGCCTCACTTGGCGGAGTAACGGTAAATGTTGCGGAAGACGTTAACTATAAATCTTCTGAATTTAACGTAAGTCTTGATAAAGGTACGCAAAAGCTGTCAGATGAATATGCTTATAAATACTTAGCAATTTCTGAGACTCACGAAAAGTCACGCATCATGTGCGATATGCTCGCAAGTGCATTAACACCTGAAAACAGTGAAAAATCCGACGACTTATTCAAGATTTTCGTTAATAACTGCAAAACGGATATTTCGGTTATTGACTACTCAAATTCTTTAGAAAAGCTCAAAATTTATTCAAACGCAGAAGACAGGTTTTATCCATCCGTAAAAGGTTAATAAGGAGTGCTTATGAAAAAAGTCATAGGAGTAATATCGGTAATACTTTGCATTGCAGTTTTGCTTTCAGGGTGTTCTGTTACTCTTAATCCTGAAACGATTGATAAAATTGTTTCAAATATATCCGACTCGTCAACGGATATTGCCGTTTTAGATGAAAATTATAACGGAAAAGATAATTACTACTATTCTTCTTTGGATGAAAAGGGCAAAAAAGAATATTCAAAAATATATAACGGTTATATGAATCTGAAGGATTTTACTGTTGATTTAACCCGTGATGAGCTGGACTATATGTTCAACTGCGTTCTTTATGATAATCCTGAGATTTTTTGGGTTGATTCCACTTATTCTTTTTCAAAAAGTCCCAAAGGGCTTTTTGTTGAGCCTGATTACAGGTGCGACATCGAAGAAATAAAAACAAAAACAGCAGAGCTTAAAGCCGCTGTCAGTAGGGTGGTAGCTCTTTCCGATTCGGAAAACTCCGACTATAATCAAGAGAAATTCTTTCACGATTATATATGCAAAAATACGGTTTACGATTTGTCAACCTATGACGGCTTTGGCGATACAGCTTACAGCGTTTTCTTTGACGGCAAAGCAATTTGCGAAGGGTATGCAAGAGCCATGAAAATGCTTCTTGACGAAGTCGGAATTTACAGCTACATGGTTGTTGGGGAAACAGAAAACGAAGAAGGGCAAATCGAAGGTCATATGTGGAATGTTGTTTCCGTTGACGGAGAGCTTTACCACGTTGATTTAACTTGGGATGATTACGACGGCGAGTTAGGTGAGGTTAGTTATCTTTACTTTAATATGACCGATGAAGACATAAGAAAAGACCATTTCAATATCGTACCTTACGACAATAACTGCACCTCACAAAAGTTTAATTATTTTAACATAAACGGCTTAATGTTCAACAGCTTCAACGACTTTAACGGTATGGCAAATGTTTGCGCCAACAGTTTAAACGAAGATTTGATACTTGAAATCAGATTTTCAAATGATGCCGATTACGAAGCAATTAAAACCAAAGCGTTGAATAACGAAACTGACAGAGCGTTTTTTGATTTTACTGTTGATGTTGCTTTAGCATCTGGCAAAAATATAACGAGCAAAAGTTATATTTATAATGACGATTTTAATTATTTGTGTATAGTGTTTGAGAAGGGCTGAAATATGGACAAAGAAAGAATTGAAAAGGCTTTCCGTGAAATACTTATTGCTATCGGAGAAGACCCTGACAGAGAGGGTCTGAAAGAAACTCCGAAAAGAGTTGCAAATATGTATGAGGAAGTTTTTTCGGGGCTTACGGAAAACCCTGAAAAGCATCTTAAAATCTTCCATGAGGGCAATAGCGATGAAATAGTAATCGTACGCGATATACCGATGTATTCAATGTGTGAGCATCATTTTCTTCCCTTTGTCGGCAAGGCTCACATTGCATACATCCCCAATGATAAAGGTGAGGTTATCGGCCTTTCAAAGCTTGCAAGAATTGTAAACTCCTTTGCACGCCGTCCCCAGTTGCAGGAAAGGCTTACTGCGCAGATTGCCGATTTTATTGATGAAGAGATGAATCCGAAAGGCGTTGCGGTAATTATTGAAGCGGAGCATCTTTGCATGACAATGCGCGGAATCCGTGCCGCAGGCTCACAAACAAGAACCTCTGCACTGCGTGGGGGAATAAGAAAGGACGCTAAGACGCGAGCAGAGGTACTCTCACTGCTGGGCGATAAATAATTTTGAAATTTATACATAAAAACGGCTTTTTTGAATTGGGCAGTAAAACTTTTATAATGGGAATACTTAATGTTACGCCCGACTCATTTTATGACGGCGGACTTTATAATACTCCCGAAAAGGCACTTCTGCAGGCACAAAAAATGGTACAGGACGGCGCCGATATAATCGATATAGGCGCAAATTCCACAAGACCGGGTGCAAACATTCTGTCACCCGAAGAAGAATTAAGTATAATTAAAGAATATATTCCTTTTTTGACCGCAAATGTTAATTCAGTGTTTTCTGTTGATACATTTTACCATGAGGTTGCGAAATATGCCCTTGATAACGGTGTTTCAATAATCAATGACATAAGCGGCGTGTTTAAGCCAGAAATGGCTGAAACCGTAAAAAAACACAAATGCGGCTGGGTTATTATGTACAACGGAAGAAATCGCAAAATCACGAAAGAAAACAGTTCGATTACCGAAAGCGTTATTGACTTTTTTTCCGAAACATTAAAAAAATGTGAGGATTACGGCATACCGTCTGAATACATAATGTTTGATGCAGGAATAGGATTTACCGAGAGCTTTAACGACGATATTGAGATTATAAAAAACACATCCTTAATTAAAAACAAAAATTGCGCATATCTTACAGCGCTTTCCAATAAAAGAGTTGTTAAAAACAGTTCAGGAGCCGAGGGGGAAGACAAGCTGTACGGCACAGTTGCGGCTAATGTCTTATCGGTTGCAGGCGGGGCGGATTTCGTGCGTGTTCATAACGTTAAAGAAAACAGACTTGCCCTTAACACTGCGGATAAAATAATAAGAGGAATATAAAAAAAGTATGGATAAAATCATAGTTAAAAACCTTAAAATTTATGCCTATCACGGCGTAAACCCCGAGGAAAAAGAGAACGGTCAAAATTTTATTTTTGATATAACCGCTTTTTTAGACTTAGATAAGCCTTGCAACTCCGATGACGTAAACGACACGGTAAGCTACGCAAAAATTATTAAATCCGTAACACGCATAGCGACAAACGAAAAGAACGATTTGTTAGAAAGAGTTGCTGAACGGGTGGCAAACGGTCTTTTTGAAGATTTTCCAAAAATTCAAAAGCTTAAAATCACTTTAAAAAAGCCCGAAGCTCCCATAAACGCCGATTTCGATTATGTAGCCGTTAAAATTGAAAGGGAAAGAAAATGAGAGCGTATTTAAGCGTAGGCACAAATATGGGGGATAGGCTCAGAAACTTACAAAATGCAGTTGATTCATTAAAGCTTCTTCCGAAAACGGCTGTAACAGAGGTTTCACCTGTTTATGAAACCGATCCGTGGGGTTTTGAAGATCAGGAAAATTTCCTTAATATCGCTGTGGAGCTTGAAACCGAGCTTACACCTGAATCGTTGCTGGGCGCACTGTTAGGGATAGAAGCGGCTCTTGGCAGAGTGCGACTGTTTAAAAACGGACCGCGGATTATTGATTTGGATTTACTCCTTTTTGAAGATGAAATAATAAACAATGAGGTTCTGATTCTTCCTCATCCAAGAATGTATGAGCGTGAATTTGTATTAAAACCCCTTCACGATTTAAAATCTATGCAGAACAATGAAGAAATTGCCTCATCACTGAATAAAATCGAAAGCGGAAAAGCAAGA
>JAFLUO010000019.1 GCA_022508705.1 Oscillospiraceae bacterium | reverse complement strand
GCAGAACACCTCTTTTTGCCCAATCGGTAAGCTCTCCATGTGGCGGTATCGGCAGACCCAATTCTGCATGAATTTCTTTGTAAATGTTTTGAAGGGACGGCGGAATCGGAACGCCTTTTTTTACGGAAAAGCAAAGTCCGTGTGCCTGCCCAGGTTCGTGGTACGGGTCCTGCCCTAAAATTACAACCTTAACGTCTTTATAATCTGTAAGTTTAAGACTGTTAAAAATATTGTTCATATCAGGGTAAATAGTCTGTGTTTTATATTCCGATACTAAAAATTTTCTTAAATTTAAGTAATAGTCCTTTTGGAATTCGTCACGAAGTAAAATGTCCCAATTATTACCGAGTGTAACCATAATGTCTCCTGAAATACTGTCTTATTTGTTTTTCAGCGTATCAATCATCATATGGGCGGATTTGTAAATATCTCCACAACCCATTGTTAAAACAAGATCTCCTGCCGAGGCGTTTTTAATAACGTAGTCTGCAACCTCTTCCTGAGTGTTAAACCAAACAGAATTTGGAATTTTCTCAGCAAGCTGGGAGGTATAAACACCGTAAGTGTTCGTTTCGCGGGAACCCATAATTTCCGTCATAACGCATCTGTCAGGGATTTTAAGCACATCGACAAATTCATCAAAGTGCATTGCAGTTCTTGAATATGTGAACGGCTGAAATACCGCCCAAACCGTTTTGTAGCCAAGCTTCATTGCGGCTTCAAGGGTAACTTTTAATTCTGCGGGATGGTGAGCATAATCGTCAATAAAATCAATGCCGTTGTATGTTCCGAGATGCTCAAAACGCCTGCCTGCTCCCTTAAATTCCTCAAGCCCTTTTATGCAGTTTTTAAATTCCGCGCCTGAATAAATTGCGCAGGCGACTGCCGCCAACGCGTTGAGAATATTGTGCTTACCGGGAACAGACAAAGAAACTGTGCCCAATTTTTCACCCTTATACATCACGTCAAAACGGGTATATGCACCGTTTATCTCTTCAATATTTTCGGCGTAATAATCGTTTGTATTATTAAAACCGAATGAAATCATATCCTTGTCGGTTATTCCCTCAACGGCTTTGAGAGTGTTTGCATCGTCGCCGTTGTAAATAACGGCACTCTTTGCAAGTAGGGCAAATTTACGGAAGCTAAAAATAAGATTGTCAAGCGTTTTAAAATACTCCATATGGTCTTCGTCAATGTTAAGAATTACCGAAACATTGGGGAAAAGATGAAGAAAAGTATCAACGTATTCACAAGCTTCGCAAACGATTGTTTCGGTAGAGCCGACTCTTCCGTAGCTGTTCGTAAGGGGAAGCTTGCCGCCTATAACTGCTGACGGGTCAAGACCTGCGGAAAGCATTGTTTGAACGGTCATAGATGTGGTAGTGGTTTTACCGTGCGTTCCGCAGATGCCGATACAATTTTCAAAATGCTTTGTAACCTCTCCGAAAAGTTCTGCACGGGTAAAAGTGGGAATATCACTCGCCAGTGCCGCCTCAAGCTCTGGGTTGCCGCGCTGAATTGCCGCCGAGTAAACTATCATATCAGCGCCGTTAATGTTTTCTGCTTTTTGACCCATCATAACGGGTATTCCCATACTGCGAATTCTGTCAACTATTGAGCTTTCATTATTGTCAGAGCCTTGAAGAGAGTAACCCTTTGCGTGAAGAATTTCTGCAAGGGGGCACATTCCGCTGCCGCCGATGCCTATAAAATGTATTCTCTTTGCATTTTGCAATATTTCTGAAATGTTTGCCATAATAATGCCGTTTCGGTACATTTTTTGAGATTAGTACCGTTCCTTTCAATATATATTCATACGAATTTTTAATTAAATTATCATCTATATTATATTGCAATTTTTATTAAAATAAAAGACCTTATCACCATTTTTTCTTAAAATCATAGTATGTTATTGCAAGATGAAAGGGGAGAAAAAGGTGAAAAACAATAATTTCGTTATCATCGGCGGAGATAAACGCCAAAAGTATCTCGGGGAGTATTTGAAAAAATGCGGAAATTCAGTTTCAGTCTATGGACTTTACGATTGGGATGATGATACTGAACGACTTAAAACCATAATTACTCCGAAAAGCGTAATAATTCTTCCGCTTCCTGTGAGCAAAAACGGAAAAACAATTTTTATGCCTTTTTCAAAGCGTGAACTTCCTTTGAACAGGCTACTAAGTCTTATCGGTTCTGAAAATAAAGTGTTCGGTGGAATGTTCAGCGAAGATTTTTCTGACATTTTAAAGGAAAAGAATATTCCCTTTTATGATTATTACGACAGTGCATTCGTTTCGGAAAATGCGTATCTTACAGCATTCGGTACTTTAAAAATAATACTTGAACATATTGATTTTGCTGTGTCCCAAGGTGTTTTTGCCATTACGGGATACGGCAGAGTCGGTCGGGAAACGGCAGAGCTTCTCAAAAAACTTTCCTGCGATGTGACGGTATTTGCACGAAGTGAGGAGGCGCGTACAGATGCGTCTCTTCGCGGGTGTAAGGCGGAGGAGCTTTGTAAGCTCTCAGAGGCGGCAGATAAGTTTGATATTATCATCAATACAATACCGCATAGAGTAATCGATGCTGAAACGCTTCAAAATATACGAACTGACTGTAAAATAATCGAACTTGCATCCGCACCTTTCGGGGTAAACCCCGAAGAAGCAGAAAAATACTCGGTAAGCGTAATAAAAGCGCCGGGACTTCCGGGAAAATATACGGCAAAAACGGCAGGGGAGCTTATCGGAAAGAAGATAGTTAAAACTTTTCAAAAGGAGGAAAAAGATGAGTAAAGCAAATGTGGGATTTGCTATGTGCGGTTCTTTTTGCACATTTAAAAAGGTTATCCCGCAAATTGAAGAGCTTGTTCTTTTAGGGTTTAATGTCGTTCCCATAATGTCGGGTGTTTCTTATTCAACTGATACCCGATTCGGCAAAGCTGAAGATTTTATTAAGCAGATTGAAGATATAACAGGCAAAAAAATAATTCATACAATAAGCGGTGCAGAACCCATAGGGCCTAAAAAGCTTTTAGACGCACTTATCATTGCGCCCTGCACCGGTAACACCCTCGGCAAAATGGCAAACGGAATAACGGATACCTCTGTAACACTTGCGGCAAAGGCTCATTTAAGAAACGCAAGACCCGTAATCATTGCAGTTTCAACTAATGACGCATTGGGCGCCGCAGCAAAAAACATAGGGCTTTTAATGAACAGTAAAAATGTTTATTTTGTTCCCATGAGTCAGGATGATCCTGAGAATAAGCCGAATTCAATAGTGGCGGATTTTACGAAAATACCTGAAACGCTGAAATTTGTTTTAGCGGAAGGTAAGCAAAACGAGCCGTTGTTTATATAATAATCCATATAGAAAAACTGTCGGAATCAAAACGGTTCCGACAGTACTTTTTTAAATATAATTATTATTTGTAGAACGAATAAAGAGCGGTTGTGTTTGTTGCCGCACTGTCAACATACCAAGAGCTTCCGATTTTTGCAACGGTTACGTCTGTGCTTGCAACTACTTTGCCGTCATCGGTTTTAACCTCAACGGTGTAGCATTTAACGTCGGTAATATCATCAGCCGAAACGCCGTATTTTGCAAATGTATCAGCGTCAATAGCTGCCTTGTATGCGGCAAGGTCAACATTCTTTTCGCCTGCAACAACAGAAGTCAATCTGTAATCTTCACCGTAAGCTTTTTCATATTCGCCGATGCTCTTGAAAGAGGTTTGCTTTTTAGTGTTTTTATCAAACTCATCTTCCGTACCCGTAAGTGATTTGCCGTAAGTGGCAACGTTGCTTTCAAGTGCGGTAAACATAATCTCATCAGTCATGTAGTAATCGCCGAAAACATCTTTACGGACACTGGCGAGCTGTTCAAAATACTTTGTAAAAAATTCATCGTAATTGTCCCAGCCGTTCGCCACAAGTTCAACATAATAATCATACATTTTGTCAATAACCTGACCCTGAAGTGAGCCGTCATCATTTTTGCTTGCATCGCTCATGTACGATTTATCGTTAAAGCCTTTAAGTTCATCTGTTTTATCACCGGGCTTGTAATCGGCGTCACGGTAAATTACGGGATACATATAGTATTTACGGATAAAATCACCGTATTTTTGGCTTTTACTTACAAGAGTTGTTTTGTAAGCATTGTAACCGTCACCGGTCTGGACTATTGTATCGGCATAATTCCTTGCCACTTCTTCAGGGTGGAAAGCCGTGTATTTGCTCTTAAAAGTAAATATAACCATCAGCGTGAGCGCGGCGGCAACGGCGAAAAATACGATTACTGCGTATAATTTAAGGTTAAAGCTTTTTTCTTTTTTTGCCATTTTCGTTACCTCCTTAAGCCTCAGTAGCAGTTTCAGCTGCTTCGGCTGCTTTCGCTGCTTCGCGGCGTTCAGCAAGTGCCTTTGTAATCATTTCCTTTTTCTCGCCTACCATGTCATAGCGCAACATCGGAAGACCTTGCAAAATAACGAAAAATGCAGGAATAATGGTATAAATCATAAGCATTTTGTTAAGCGTTGCGTCAGTCTGCGCCGCGTAAGCAACGTTTGCGTCTGTTGAAACCATGTAGCCTGACCATGTGTAAAGGAGCCAGGGTCCAAGACCCTTTGTAAATGCAGATGCAACTTTTGAGAAAAGACCGTAGCCCGCATAAGCAAGACCGTCCTGGCGTTTGCCTGTTTTGTACTCAATTTCGTCAACGCAGTCGGCAATCATAATGTTTGGTGTAACGTTTGTGTTGCCGTGCTGAAGTCCGCAGAAGAAATTGAGAATAAGGAACGGAATAATAAGTCCGCTGTTAAATCCAATTCCCTTGGAAACAAGGAACAAAATAGCCAGCGACGAAGCGCCGTAAACGCAGAATAAAATATATGTCTGCTTTGTTGAGAATTTTTTAAGAACCAAGTTTACAAGCAATGTGCCTACTGCTGTACCGATGCCCATAGGCAAAAGCAGGGCAAGCTTTAAGTCCTTTGAACCTAAAAGGTAAATTGCTATGTAGAGTGAAACAGTGCCGTAAACGCCTCTGCCAAAGCCTGCAAGCTTTGTAAGGGAAACCATTAAAAGGTTTTTGTATGTGAAAACAACTTTTATGGCATCTTTTAAATTAACCTTTTCTTGAGTAAATGGTACGTTTTCCTTGTTGTTTACAAAGAAAATCATTGTAAAGAGAATAATTCCGAGAGCGCAAACTGCAGTTGAGATTACAAGGTCAAGACCTCTGCCCTCAGCGTTTTTAAACTGCTGCTGTCCCATAGCGATTTTCATTATCCAACCGACAACGATAACAACGACCATACCGCCGGACTGACCGACTGAACGCAGGAAAGAGGCAATTGAGATTGCGCTTGAACGCTCTGACGGGTTAGGTGAGCAAAGAGAGCCGAAACAGTTTGCAGGGCTTTCAACTGCACAGCTGAATGCCGTGTAAAGCGAATAGATAACAAACATCCAAATGATTGCAAGTGTCTGATTGTTTGTATTAGGCGCAATGAAAACGAGCATTGAAACCAAGGCAAGTGGCACAACGCCGAAGCCTACCCAAGGCTTAACCTTACCGAATTTTGTACGTGTGTTATCGACAAGCAAGCCGATTATAAGCTCGCAGACAGCACCCACGATGCCTGCAACGAGGAACACCATAGAGATTACGTTTCCCATAACCTCCGTGTCAAAGCCTTTGCCCTTAAAAGCAAAGTCCGCAAAGAAGGTTGCGGTGTAATCGGGCATCCAGCCTGTCATTAAGGCAACGCCGAAAAGTCCGATGCCGAAAGTCCAAATTTCGGACTTTTTCATGTATTTTTTCATAACCATTTCCTTTCTATAGGGGTATATTAAATTAAAAAGAGCATCTAAATAAAAGATACTCCTTTTAATTATAAATATTTTACTCTAATGTTTAGTCTATAACAATATACGATTTTAACAAAAAAGTATTTATTTTTTTGGCACCTTAATTTTGTATAGGATTATTCATGCTCAAAGAAGGCTTTGAATGCGCGGAATGCCATATACAAATCGAGCTTTGAAATAACTTCATATGGTGCGTGCATTGAAAGAACGGGAACGCCAAGGTCTATAACGTCAACGTCAAGGTTTGCAATATACATAGCAACCGTTCCGCCGCCGCCAATGTCAACCTTACCAAGCTCGCCGATTTGCCAAACTACATTTTCTTTGTCAAGCATTCTGCGGATTTTACCCATAAATTCAGCAGAAGCGTCGCTGGTGCCGCCTTTTCCTCTTGCGCCAGTGTATTTTGTGATAACAACACCTTTGTTTATATAGGAAGCGTTTTTCGGCTCGCTAACGTCTGCATATATTGGGTCAAAAGCCGCGTTAACGTCTGCCGAAAGACATTCGGAAGCGCTGAGAACTCTCCACGGCTCTTCGCCACCCATTTTTGCCAAATCTGAAATGAAATATTTAAGATAAGACGAATTAAGACCAGTGTTACCGTCTGAGCCTGTTTCTTCCTTATCCGTAAGAACGGTAAGAATTGTGTAGCTGGGATTTTCTACTGCGAAAATTGCCTCTGCCGCAGGGTATGCACAAACCTTGTCGTCATGGCCGTATGCGCCGATAAGGCTTCTGTCAAATCCGATATCGCGAGCCTTGAATGCAGGTACGATTTCAAGCTCGGCAGAAAGGAAATCACTTTCAGTAATTCCGTATTTCTCATTTAAAAGCTTGATGATATTAAGCTTAACCTTTTCACTGCCCTCATTCTTTGCAAATGGGCGGGAGCCGATAAGAATATTAAGGCTTTCGCCCGAAATGCCCTCAGACATTGTGCGTTTCATCTGGTCTGCCGCCAAGTGAGGAAGAAGATCAGTAATAACAAACTGCGGATCATTATCATCTTCGCCTATGCAAACCTCTACTGTCTCTCCGTCAGCCTTAATAATTACGCCGTGAAGGGAAAGGGGAATGGCAGTCCACTGGTATTTTTTGATTCCGCCGTAGTAATGTGTTTTGAAATATGCCATTTCAGCATCCTCATAAAGGGGATTGGGCTTTAAGTCAAGACGGGGGGAGTCAAGGTGTGCGGCGGAAATTTTAACACCGTCTGCAATGGGACGGGTGCCGAAAACACAAAGGATAACAGATTTTCCTCTGTTGTTGTAATAAACCTTGTCGCCTGCAACATAATTTTTGTTGCGGTCAAACTCAGTGTACCCGTTCTTTTTTGCCTTTTCAATAAAATACTTAACGGATTCACGCTCGGTTTTGCCGTGGTCCATATAGTATTTATAGTCCTCGGCAAATTCATCAGCCTTTTTTTGCTCTTCTTCGGAAATTATTTCGGAAGCGTGCTTCGGTGAATAAAACAATTCCTTTTGAAGATCTTTGATAACATTTTTTTCACTCATATTTTTTACTCCTTTATAAGTTTAAGTTTATACGCTAATTTTTCTGTTTCATCGTAAATATTATACGGCTCATAATTATTTATTATGTAGTCGGCGTTTACCGAAAAGAATTCTTCGCCCTTTTGGGCGTTTATTCGCTCTTCTGCACGGGAAACTGAAATATTATCCCGTGAAATAATTCTTTCAAGACGAATTTCTTTAGGGGCTGTAACGGCAACCGTAAAATCGCAAAGCTTGGCTTCTCCGCTTTCAAATAATGCAATAGCGTCAATAATTACAGCTTTTACGCCGTATTCACTTTGCTTTGCAATTATGCTTTGGATTTTTCTGTTAACGGCAGGGTGGGTTATTTCATTCAGACACAGCGTGCTTTTACTGTCCGCAAATGCACGGCTGGCAAGTAAGGATCTGTTAACCGTGCCGTCTTTATTTATTATATCCTCTCCGAATTTTTTTGCAAGACTGTTTTTTACATTTTCGTCACTATCAATTACCTCATGGGCAACTTTGTCTGCATCTATGTGGTAACAGCCGTATTTTTTCAGAATTTCAGATACGGTAGATTTTCCTGCCCCCGTTTGACCGGTAAGACCTATAATCATCATATTATCTCAACCTTACAGTTCTATAATGTTAAATCCTGCCGAGCGGATAAGCCTGTTGTAAACCGCAAGTCCTACACCGTGAAGCTCGGGACAGCGGGCATAAACTGTTTTTGCGCCTTTTTCGTCAAGCTCACGAAGAGCATCAAACAGTCTGTTTGCCTCAGAAATCGCATCAAGGGGTTTGCCGTAGGTTACGGCATTTTCAAAATGCTTTTCCTCTCCCTCAAAAACGAGAGCGAAAAAGTCCTTGCCGCTTGTGTATTCAATAAACTGCTCCAAACTGCCTTTTAATATGGTAATGTCCGCCCTCGGCGCATAATGCTTATATTTCATTCCCGGGGAAGCTGCATTTTCATCGTCTTTCAGCTCGTGAAGAACTGCATCGTCAACATTCACTTCGCCGATGGTATTTCTTATTTCCTCAACGGTTACTCCGCCCGGGCGAAGTACCGTGGGAATATCTGTTGCAAAGGTAATAACAGTTGATTCCACTCCGATTTTGGATTTACCGCCGTCAATTATTAAGGGTATTCTGCCGTTCATATCGTCAAAAACGTATTTTGCGTTAGTAGGGCTGGGACTGCCCGAAAGATTTGCACTGGGCGCCGCCATGGGAACACCGCAGGCTTTAATAATGGCGCGTGCATAGTCACTTTCGGGCATTCGCACTGCAACTGTGTCAAGCCCACCGGACGTAACGCTTGGAATTACATTGCTTTTTTTCATAATCATGGTAAGCGGACCGGGCCAGAACTTTTCCGCCATAGTTTTAACCTTTTCAGGTATCTCAGAAACGAGAGGGGAAAGCTCGGAAATGTCGCTTATGTGAACTATCAGCGGATTGTCCGACGGTCTGCCTTTAGCTATGTAGATTTTTTTAACGGCGTTTTCGTCCAATGCATTTGCGGCAAGCCCGTAAACTGTTTCGGTAGGAATAGCAACAACCTGTCCGTCTTTAATAAGCCTTGCCGATTCCGATAAAGCACGGTCGTATTCAGCTTCAATGTTAATTACTTCTGTCTGCATTTTCTAAATATTCCTTTGCAATGCGATAAACAATAAACTGTTCGTTACCTATTTCCGCCGTTTTCCTTGCATATTCAGTTGCCTTTTCACTGTTACCGTTTGATTTGTAAAAATTGAACAGCAAACCGTATGCAAAAATTTTCTGAATGTTAGACGGCTTTTTATTTCCCATTTTACCGTTTGGTTTTATTTTATAAAGAAAGTTGAAAACTTTTTCTTCAAATCTTGGGTCATTATTCCCATAAAGAGCTTCTTCCAACAGTTTAACCTCGTTGAACTGATCTTTCAAGAGGTATCTTGCCGTTTTAGATTTATCCAATTGAATTTGAATATTGTTAATTTCTTGATCGTATAAATATTTTTCGCCGCGATAAAGGTAAGCTGTGCAAAGAAAAAGTCTTAACTGTAGGTCGTAGGATTTATCAATCTTTTTATTTTTACGTTTAATTTCAGTGTACAGGTCAATTACCTTTTCAGTGTCGCCGAGTGATATGTAATATTCAAAAAGATCATTGTAAATCTGCTGCTTTTCATTCAGATCATATATTTTCCGAAGCTTAAGAAGCTCTTGCGTTAAGCTGACAGCAGATTTTGGGTCAAGGTCATCATTGTAGAGCTTGGTTGCTGTTATGCGAGGTCTACCTTGAACTAATGAAAAAAAGAATTTTATTACAACACACACAATTACAATTGTTGCCTTAACAGAAAAACTGTCGGATGCTGAAAAACTAAATACCGCAACGGCATACAGAATGATACTGATGATTATTTGGTGTTTGATGCAAAATCTTTCAAATTTTGAAATTTTCATAGCTTATCCCTCAGCCTTTAGCTTTTCTGCCGTATCGGCGGTAATAAGAGCGTCAATTATTTCGTCAATGTCTCCGTTCATAATTGCGTCGATTTTATATAGCGTTAAACCTATTCTGTGATCGGAAACTCTTCCCTGCGGGAAATTGTAGGTTCTTATTCTTTCGCTTCTGTCGCCTGTGCCCACCTGGGATTTTCTTGCTCCTGCAATTTCGGCATCGTGCTTTGCCTGCTCAATTTCAAGAAGCCTTGAACGAAGAACCTTTAGCGCTTTATCTTTATTTTTGTATTGGCTTCGCTCGTCCTGACATTCAACCACCATTCCCGTGGGTAAATGCGTTACACGGATTGCGGACGATGTTTTGTTAACCTTTTGTCCGCCCGCTCCCGAAGAGCGGAAAACGTCTATCTGCAAATCAGCGGGATTAAGCTCAAAATCCACTTCTTCAGCTTCGGGTAATACGGCAACGGTTACGGTTGACGTCTGTATTCGCCCTTGGCTTTCAGTTTCGGGGACACGCTGAACACGATGAACGCCGCTTTCAAATTTAAACCGTGAATATGCGCCCTCACCCTCAACGTTAAAGACAACCTCTTTATAACCGCCCAACTCCGTCTGATTTTCAGAGAGTATTTCGGTCTTAAAGCCCTTGGCTTCCGAATACATTGAATACATTCTGAAAAGCTCGCCTGCAAAAAGCGCGGCTTCTTCTCCGCCGGCTCCTCCTCGTATTTCAACGATTACATTTTTGTCGTCATTGGGGTCTTTGGGCAAAAGAAGGATTTTAAGCTCTTCCGCACAGCGTTCAATATCGGCTTTTGCCTGTTCAAATTCCTCCTGAACAAGCTCTTTAAAATCCTTGTCAAGTCCGCCTGCATCAAGCAGTTCTTTTGACTCTTTTAAGGTTTCATCATATTTTTTGTATTCTCTGTATTTTTCAACGACAGGTGTGAGCGAACGAAGCTCTTTCATAAGGCGCGGATATTTTTCCTGATCGCTTACCGTTTCGGGCAAACAGAGTTGTTCATTTATTTTTTCAAACCGTTCTTCAATACCTGCTAACTTTTCAAGCATCTACTTCTTCTCCTTCACGGAAAACTTTTTTAATGTTTTTCTCAATTTTAGCTCTGGGCACCATAACCTCACGCCCGCACTTTTTACAGTGAATGCGAAAATCCATACCTATACGCAAAACGGTGAATTCGTTGCCGCCGCAAGGATGGGCTTTTTTCATAACTATATCGTCATTAACGTGTATATCCATAATTATTCAATCACCTTTTATAATTTCACAAGGTTCATATTCTTTTACTTATTTTTTATCATACCACATTTTGTAAATAATATCAACAATACAAATATTGCGCTGCTTATACTATTTTTAAAATTTTCGTCATATCTTTTACAAACTAAAAAAATAAAGGTGAGAGATATGACAAAGTATTATCCCGAGGGTGTAATTTACGAAACAAAGCAGAATAAACGGAATATTTCATCTGTACCGGCTTTGCGGGAGAGCTTTTTTGAAGGCAGAATTTTGGAAGCAAAGGTCAGGCTTTGCGACGGGGAACACAATCTTCACGTGGATTTAGGCAGTATTAAAGGAATAATTCCGAGAACGGAATGCGCCCTGGGCATTGCCGAGGGAACAACTAAGGATATTGCAATAGTTTCAAGAGTTAACAAGCCCGTTGTATTTAAAATAACCGATTTTTTTGACGATGAAGACGGCAATCGCACGGCGGTACTGTCACGCAGAGCAGTGCAGGAGGAGTGTGTCCGTGATTACATATCAAATTTGACTTCTGGGGATATTATACCTGCAAAGGTCACGCATAATGAACATTTCGGCTCGTTTTGCGATATAGGCTGCGGAATATCCGCACTTTTACCCATAGACGGCATTTCTGTATCAAGAATACCCAGTCCCGAAACACGCTTTTCCGTAAATTCTCAGATAAATGCTGTTGTAAAAAGCATTGACGAAAACGGCAGAGTTACCCTTTCTCTTAAAGAGCTTTTGGGTACTTGGGAGGAGAATGCAGAACAGTTCAGCGCAGGGCAGACTGTGGGCGGTATTGTGCGCTCCGTTGAAAAATACGGCGTGTTTATAGAGCTTGCTCCCAATCTTGCAGGTCTTGCGGAGTATTCTGAGGATGTGCGTGTTGGGGACGCCGCCAGCGTGTATATTAAAAGTGTAAATCCGCAGAAAATGAAAATAAAGCTTGCCATTGTTGACACATTCCCAGCTGAACACAAGCAAACTCCCCTTAAATATTATTTTGACGGCGCTCATATTGATTATTGGCGCTACTCGCCCGACTCTTCGGAAAAAGTGATAGAAAGCATATTTTGATTTTGTTGAAAGAGTACAATTGATTTGTGCGTATTGCTATGATATAATACATATAATTATATCAATTCCATCGGGAAGGATGTTTGTTATGAAAAGAAGTATCGTATGTGTAATTCTCAGTATTTTAATGATGTTTTCGCTGCTCGCTCCGGCTTTCGCGGCAGGTGACGAATGCAAATGCGGAAATACTCCCATAGTGTCTGTTGTAGGCTTCGGTCACGTTCCCCTTGTTAACGGCGAAGGTACTCAGGTTTTTGCCCCTGAAGCAGATGCGATTGTTAATGCAGTTCTTCCTGCTATTCCGGCACTGCTTCAATTCCTTGCCGATGATGATATGGACGCATTGCTTGATGCAGTCATTCCTGCTGCTCAGCAGATTTTTGACCCGATTAAATGCGACGAAAACGGCGATTCCATTGACCCGACGGTTACAGTTGACCGCTTCTTTGAGGATAGCTGTGATACATACGACTATTACATTAAGGAGAGCGAACAAGATGAGCTTTCCATTGAATGTGCTGAAACAGTAGGCGGCGACCACACCTTTATTTTCACACATGACTGGCGCAGAAGTCCGTTGGATACAGCAAAAGATCTTAACGAGTTTATTCAAAATGTAAAAGAAAAAACAGGGCACAGCAAGGTGTCAATAAACGGTCAGTCAATGGGAACTTGCATTGTTCAGGCTTATTTGGCTCTTTACGGAACTCAGGATGTTAAAAATATCTGTATGTTCTCAGGCGCATTTACAGGACTTGAAATGTGCAAAGACCTTTTCACAGGACACATTTATCTTGATGCTGACGGAATTGTTGACATTATAATTCAGGCAATCAAGGGCAGTCCTGACAGCAGCGTTTTAGGCGAGCTTCTTAAATATACGGGACTTTTTGAAAGAGTAATCGAAAAGATGGCTCCGCTTATGAACGAGGATCAATACAAAAACAGACTTTATGATGAAATCTTTATTCCTTATTTCGGAATGTTTGCAGGAGTCTGGGCATTTGTTCCCGAAGAAACATTTAATGAAGCACTGAATTATATGTTCTTTAACAGTGATTTCTCTTTCCATCCGTCAATTTCATACATTGCAAAGATTACGGCTTATCACGAGCTTGTACAGAAAACATTGGAAGAACGTTGCACAGAATACTTTAATGATAAAAATATATGCTTTAGCATAGTTTCAAACTATAACCGTCAGATTGCTCCCGTAACACCTTCTTCAACAATGAACTCAGACGGAGTAATTGAAACCTGCCGCACAAGCTACGGCGCAACGGTTGCAGACAGAAACAGCATCCTCGGTAAGAATTATGTTCAGGTAAATGATGACGGTCATAATCACGTTTCACCCGACACGGTAGTTGATGCATCAACCTGCCGTTTCCCCGAGTGCACATGGTTCATTAAAAATATGGAACACGTTAAATTCAAACAGGGTAGCAACGCAACGCTTTTCGCATGGTTGCTTACAAGCGAAAAACAGGTTACTATTTCTTCAAATCCGCTTTATACACAGTTCCTTTACTACAATGTAAATGCTGATTATATGTCGGTTTATCTTGACCAATACGGTGATGTAGATATGGACGGCGATATTGACTTAGTTGATGCAAGACTGGCGCTCCGCCATATGCTTGAGCGTGATATTCTTGAAAAGGTAAATCTTCAAAGAGCAGACGGAATTACTATCGACGGCGTTATCACAAGAGATGAAGTTCAGTATATTGCAGATACATTTGCATTTGATTACAAAGCGTAATTTTGCAAAATAATTTAAATCTACTTAAATACCCGTGTTGTATCACGGGTATTTTTATGCTATTGACAAAAAAATATAAACTTGTTACAATTACTTAAAATAAAATATTTGTTTAACGGTTTTCGGGAAGCCGAAATTAAAAGGGAATCAGGTCAGAATCCTGAGCAACCGCCATTACCGTATCAGATGAATTGAATGCAAAAAGCCATTGGAACTGTTTCTGAGAAGGCGCATTCATATGTTGATGCTAACAATCAACTCTATCTCAAGTCGGGAGACCTGCCGCCAAACAAGCTTTATTAAACTCTTGGGCAATGGGAGAGTTGAAGGATTCATTTTTTACACTACTCCTCTGCCCAAATGCAGAGGTTTTTTGTTTATGAAAAAGTATATTGCGGTTATTTTGTCATTAGTTTTATGTGTTTGTTTTTTTAGTTGCGGAAATGTAAGTGTTCACGAGGCATCTGTAAATGCAAGCGGTGAAATGAGTAACACCACGGAGAATACCGACACACATTCCGAACCTGAAACGGAAAGCGTCACAGAAAAATTAAGTGAAAACAGTGAGAAAGAAAGCTCAAAGGATACACCGACGGACAGCGGCGCTACAGAATCTGAAACCAAAACCCCGACTTCAAATTCTGGAAAAACCGATACGCAGACTGCAACTTCACCTCATAAGCAAACGGAAACTTCTACACAAAAACAAACCGAGCCTTCGACAGAAAAACCAACAGAGCCTTCTTCAAAAATTGTTTGTACCGTTCAGGTGGAATGTAAACAGATACTCAGCAAGAAAAATAAATTCAAAAAGGATATTGCGTTGGTGCCGACTGACGGTGTAATACTTGCACCTGTAAAGGTTTATCTTGACGACGGTGCAACGGCTTACGATGCGTTAAAAAAAGCCTGCAATGAAAATGGGATAGAGCTCAACGAGGAAAAATCTGCATTCGGGGTTTATATTGTAGGTATCGGCGGTATTGAAGAAAATGACTGCGGGGCTCAGAGCGGCTGGACTTATACCGTGAACGGTCAGTCACCCAGTGTGGGACTCGGAAATTACAAAATAAAAAACGGAGACAGCCTGGTGCTTTCTTACGTTTGTTAAAATAAAAAGGAGATTAAAAAATGAAAAAAACATTAAGTATTTTATTGACGGTAATTCTTGCGGTATCATTTGCACTGTCTGCTTTTGCAAGCGACACCGTGAGCAAAGAAAGCGTTTTGAAAGAGATTGACTCGACGGTAGCTTATATTACCGACGGAAGATCGGGATATACGGTAGACAGTGCCACGGATTATTATTACATCTCAAAAACAGGCACAAAATCAAATACTTTCTATGATGCTTTTCTTCAAAATGTAAAGGATAATCTTGAGGCAAACGATGGAAAATTAGTTTCAGCGTACGGCGAAAATGCAACTACCTATGCCGCCGTAATAGGCATAATTGATGCTATGGGGGACGATCCGACAAATATAAACTCAGTAAATCTTGTTGAGCTTTTTGAAAATTCGGATATTTCCGACATCTCAAATCCTTATTACTATAATATCGTTATTCCCGTTGCGGCAAAATACCTCGATGAGCAGTTTGTAAAATCCCTTTGCGACAGCTTTATTGAAGACTATTACACAGTAGGAAGCGGTATGAATTATTGGGGATTTTCTAATGACAATACCGCCATGTTTATTTCAGCAGTTTCACAAAGCGGTCTTGAAGCTTATGATGATATTCTTGAAGATGCAGTAAATATTTTGAATACATACAAAACAGAGGGCGGATATTGCTATAATCCCGAGTACGGAACAGAAGCGAATATTGATTCCACTGCACTTGCTTTAATGGCATTATGTGAATATTATGCTTACACAGGCACGGCAGAGGATAATATATCTGAGCTTAGCGATTTGTATAAAGCGCTTTTGACATTCAAAGGGCAAACAGAAGGAAGCTTTGCTTTCGACGGAGTAGAGGGCACTTATTACGCAGCAGATGCTTTGAAAGGACTTGTGTCTTTTTACAGCGTTTTGCCTGATAAAAATCCTGCTGATAACACCGATGATTCCGACAATTCCGAAAACAAAAAACCTGCCGACAATACCGATAACACTGATAATAAACAGCCCGAGGCAGATACACCCGTTAAAGTGCCGACAGATAATGAAACAGTTAAAAATCCCGATATTCCCAACACAGACGGTGGAAATTCAATGATATCTGTCGGTGTAGTATCACTTGCTGTTATTATTGCGACTGCTTCATTAAATAAAAAGAAAGAGAATGTTGATTAAATCGATCTAAAGATAATCTGTATTTTTCATCTCTTGCAAGCAAAAAATTACCCCGCAGGTTTTCTGCGGGGTTGTTCTATGTTTATCTGACTTTAACAAGCAGCATTTTACCCTTTTTGACTGTTATTTCGCTGATTTTGTCGGGAAGCGGTTCATTGCTTATGCCGTATTGGTATTCGCAGGTTATTTGAGCTTTGTCAAGGGGATATTTTGCATTTTTTACCGTTATGCCCTCGGCTTCTCCCGAAATATTTAAAAGTGAGAAAAATTCATAAGTACTGTCCACAAATACAGTTTCTTTTGACACTATCTGCATTTCCGAATAATCGTCTATCATTTCCGCCTTTTTGCCCGCGTCAAAAAGATAAAGTAAAATTGAAATATTGCCAATGGTGTGGTCAAGACGTCCTCCCACAGTTCCTATTAAAAGAAATTCGTCAAAGCCCCGTTTCACCGCTTCCTTTGCGGCAAAAAAAGTGTCAGTATCGTTTTTTTCACAGGGTAAAACTATGGTTTCCACATTAAGATGCGGATTTTCATAGGAATCGAAATCCCCGACTATAAGCTGAGGTTCAAAGCCTAATTTGTTTTTATGCTTAAGCCCGCCGTCACAATAAATAAAATAATCGTCTTTACTGATTTTTCTGCGGATAGGCTCATAGTTTTCTATATCCGCTCCGCCAATTATTACGCATCTCTTCATTCTTGTCGCAACGGCGACACCGTAGTCGTACAAAGTGCCGCAAAAAAACGGCTTTTTTGTGCACGGTATCGCTCCTTTCATTATATTTTTACACAAATTACCTGTAAAGCTTTATTTCAACGACTGCTCTGTCTTTTTTCGTTCTTCTTTTCTCACCAACAAAAACGAATTTTCCAAACCCTCTGACCGTTATACTGTCTCCGTTTGAAACGGTATAAGACGCATTTTTTAGATTGCCGTTCACAAAGACCTTTTCCCTTTGGAAAAGCTCACCTGCACTTTTTCGCGAAAGACCGAAAACAGCCGCCGTTAAAACGTCAAGCCGCAAAGACGTAACAATAAATTCCGCTGTTTCGGGTTCGGGAACTGCCAAAGTAGGTAATTCGGCACAAATTTGGGCAGTTACGGTTGTGTGCTTTACTTCTTTTAAATTTCCCGTAATGTAGCTTGCAATATTCTCAATGCAAAATATATACCCGCAGTTTTCACTTATAATAATGTCTCCTATTACGTCTCTCTTAATTCCTAAAGCCATTATTGAGCCTAAAAAATCACGGTGTGACAGCTCGTCTGCGAATTTTTTATTAACAGGTTTCACATAAATAAGAGAAATAGGAAAATTTTTCTCTTCACATTCACCGAAAGCGGAAACTACTCTTTCTGCATTTTCATATCCGCCCCAAAAGTGCGGAGCAGGCAAAAGGCGCATACTTTTTAAGACGGAAAGCTCTGAAAGCCCGAGAAAGTCTGAAAATACCGTTCTTCCGCTGTTTTCGGCGCGCCTGTGAAGATCCTCAAAATGCTTTGCCTCAATACTCATAAATCACCTTACGAAAACAGGCGGATAAACCGCCTGCAATAAAATTATACATTGTAATACTTTTTCATTTTGCGTTTACGAATGACGGTAACTATAACTATTGCCAAAATCGCCGCCGTACAAATAAAGAACACTTTGTAAACCCATTCGGAATTATTGCCGCCCTTAACTTTCATCCAAAGGGTGTTCATATACTGAAGAGTTTCGTTTGGAAGATTGTGAAATGTCTGCGAATGGACAATATCACCATCATCAGGATAAACCGCCCTTGAATCTGCAAGCGAATACTCATCATTTTCAATGACTGCTTTATTCGGAGTAGCGTAATAAATGTACTCGGCATTTGCAAGGGCAATTTCAGGCTCCATCATAAAGTTGATAAACGCCTCTGCGCCTTTTTTGTTTTGAGTGCCTGTCGGTATGCAAAAAGCATCGTAAAAGGAATTTACGCCCTCTTTGGGAAAGACATAATCCAAATCGGGATTATTCTCATACATGAGCTCATAGTCGCCTGCATAATACGTTGCGAAATAATAATCTCCGCTTTCCATTTTAATGAAGACCTCATCCATAACGTAAGACGGCTGTACTTTTTCACGCTGTTCCTTCAAAAGATCTGCCGCCGCATCCCAATCGGCTGTGTCGGTACTGTTAAGATCCTGACCGAGCATAAACTGAGCTATTGCAAAGGAGTCACGGGGATTATTGAACATCAGCACCTTGCCTTTATATTGTTCATCCCACAAAACGCTCCAGCTGTCAGGCTTTTCTTTAACATATTTAGTATTATAGATCAGAATTGTTGTTCCGATATTATAAATTACGGCATAATCCTTAATCGCTTCTCCGTTTACCTCATCCTCAAGCAAATATCCGTATTGCTCACTGTCAAAATATTTTGCGTAATTGGGAATGTTATTAAAATCTATTTTTTCAATCATTCCCTCTGTTATAAGCTTTTCAACGATATAGTCCGACGGAACGATAATATCATAGCTTACGCCGCCGCCGGAAAGTTTGGAATACATATTTTCGTTTGATTCAAAGGTTGTGTAATTTACGGTACATCCAGTTAAACGCTCAAATTCTTTGACTACGTCAACCTCTTCGTCCGAAATGTATTCGCCCCAGTTGTAAACGTTCAGCTTTGTACCCTGAAGCCCCAAGTTTTTGTAATACTCAACGGTTTCATCCGAAAACTCTATATAGTCATATGCGAATGAGGGCAAAACGAACGCCGAAAGTAAAATTACGAGAGTAAGAAGGAAAGCAAAAAACTTTTTCATTTATCTTCCTCCTTGGCCTTTCGTTGCTTTTTATCGGAATTTGACTGAGCAATATTCATTAAAATAAGCAAAATCAAAATAGCAATAAATATAAGTGTTGACAATGCGTACATATCCGGCTTAACGCGTTTTTTGGTCATTGAGAAAATGTGAATCGGCAGTGTCTGAAAATCAGGACCGTTTGTAAAGTAGCTTATAATAAAGTCATCAAGCGACAAAGTAAATGCCATTATTGCGCCTGAAACAATGCCTGATCTTATCTGCGGCAAAACAACCTTAAAGAAAGCCTTTACAGGGTGGCAGCCCAAATCCTGTGCCGCTTCAAAAACTCTGGGGTCAGTTTGGCGAAGCTTCGGCAAAACTGAAAGAATAACATACGGCAACTGAAATGTTATATGTGCAATTAAAATTGTCGCAAAACCGAGCACGTTTGTTCGGTTGAGCCATACCCCTACAAACACGAAAAGAAGCATCATTGAAATACCCGTTACTATTTCGGGATTCATCATCGGAATATTTGTAACAGTCATTACAGATGACTTCAAATACTTATTTTTCATATTGTAAATTCCGACTGCCGCCATTGTGCCGAGAAATGTCGAAATGAGTGCAGAGATAACTGCTAATATAACAGTGTTTTTTAATGCATTCATCGTCATACTGTCGTTAAAAAGGCGCTGATACCACTGCAGGGAGAAGCCGTTCATAATATAAGTGCTTTCGCTTCCGTTAAAGGAGAATACCGTCATTACCGCCATGGGCGCATAAAGAAAAATAAAGACAAGAGCTATATAAAGCTTGGAAAGAGTCGATGTTTTTGTCATATCAAAACGCCTCCCTCGTCTTCACTGTCGGTAAAGTAGCCGAGAACGCCTAAACAGATTAAGATCATCACCATAAGAAGAAGTGACAGAGCCGCACCGAGGTTATAGTTGTTCGCGGTCTGGAACTGCCCTTCAATAACGTCACCGATAAGGGTTATTTGACCGCCGCCGAGCTTTTGTGTAATGTAAAACGTACTTACGGACGGAACAAAAACCATCGTTATTCCGCTTACAACTCCGGGAATGGAAAGAGGCATTATAACTTTTCTTATACAGTGCATTTTGCCGCAGCCCAAATCCTGCGCCGCTTCAATAAGAGAATTATCCATTTTTGACATTACGGTGTAAATCGGCAAAATCATATACGGCAAAAAGTTATACACCATGCCGAGTATTACTGCGCCGGGGGTATTGAGCATTGGCAAAGGCTCTGCTCCGAAAAGTCCTAAAAACGTGTTTATAACGCCCGATTCACCCAAAATAGTCATCCAGGAATAAGTGCGGATAAGAAAGCTCATCCACATAGGAAGCATTACGAGCATTACGGACATTCTTTGAAAAGAAACGCCGGTATGAGCCAAAAAATATGCAAACGGATAAGCAATTATAAGGCAAATAAGCGTTGCAACGGCACCGTACCCTACGGACAGAATAAATGTGCTGAAATAATCGCCTATGCTTTTAACGTTATCATAGGTAAATGCACCCGTACTGTCGGTAAACGCATAATAAATTACCATAATGAGCGGCGCTATTACAAAAATTACAGACCAAAGAATGTATGGCGCGTTAATAAGCTTTTTAAGCGCGGAGGACTGTTTCATTATTCGTCGTCCTCCTGTGATAATGTCGGGTCAGAAAGTTCGTCAAACTCCTCGCTGAATGAGCTGTAATCGCCGTAAAGTCCTGAATATTCGGACTTTTTCATAATGTGAATTTCCTCAGGCTTAATTGAAATACCGATTCTATCTCCTACCTTTGATTCGTCAGTAGTCTGAATCATCCATTTAAAGCCGTTAATATCAACAATGATTTCATAATGAACGCCTTTAAAGGTTACAGAGGTAACCTCACCTTTGAGCATTCCTTCGCTCTCTGAAACAATATCAACGTCCTCAGGGCGCACAACAACGTCAACAGGCTCGTTTTGGGTAAAGCCCTTATCAACGCACTTAAAGCGCATACCCTCAAATTCAACGTTAAAGTCCTCACGCATAATACCGTCAAGAATGTTGCTTTCGCCAATGAAATCTGCAACAAAAGCATTTTTCGGCTCGTTGTAAATATCTGTCGGCGTGCCGATATGCTGAATTTCACCGTTGTTCATAACAACAATGGTGTCAGACATTGAAAGAGCTTCTTCCTGGTCATGCGTAACGTAAATAAACGTTATGCCAAGCTTCTGCTGAATGTTTTTAAGCTCAACCTGCATATCTTTACGGAGTTTCAGGTCAAGAGCGCCCAAAGGCTCGTCAAGCAAAACTACTCTCGGGTCAACGGCTAACGCACGGGCAATAGCCACTCTCTGCTGCTGACCGCCCGAAAGGGAGTTGATATTTCTTGAGCCGAAGCCTTTAAGGTTTACAAGCTCAAGCATCTCTTTAACCTTTGCCTGAATATCCTTTTCTTTCATCTTTTTAAGGCGCAGACCGAAAGCAATATTTTCATAAACATTCAAATACGGAAACAACGCATAACGCTGAAAAATGGTGTTAACCTGCCGTTTATAAGCCGGAACACCATTGATATTTTGACCTTCAAATATCACGTTGCCCGTGTCGGGATTCAAAAATCCCGCAATTATCCTTAAAGTTGTGGTTTTTCCGCAGCCTGAAGGACCGAGTAATGTCACAAACTCACCGTCGTGAATCTGAAGGCTTATATTATTCAAAATTTTCTGTTCGTCAAAGCTGACGCTAATGTTCTGCAAATCAATAATAACAGGATTGTTTTTCAATTAGCAGCCCCTTTCCAACCGATAGATATAGTCAGGCTTCGGGGAATGCTCCCCAGCCCTATTTGGTATGAGATAAATATAAATTAAAACTGTCAAAATGTCAATGATTTTGCCGAAAATTTTATTGATGATTTTCCAAAAGATTGCAAAGTCGGTCGGGGTGCTTTGTGGTAATATTATCGGGGCAAAGCTTTAGCGTTTTGCAAAATTGATACCGACTGTTTACAGTCCAAAGGGAAACCAAAAGCCCTGCATTATGAAACGCTTTTACTAACTGTTTTGATGCGCTTTTGTAATGTAGGTTTATGCCAATAGCTCCACAGTTTTTTACAGTTTCAACAATTTGCGAAAGGTATTCAACATCTTTGTTTTTATGCAGATTTACATTAAAATTCAGATAATACGGAATTTGAGGACAGAGTTTTTTTACTGTCGTAATATCTTTCTCAAATATTCCCGTAAAGAAAATCTGCTCGGTTACACCGTACTCCGAGGCTATTTGACTTACCTTTTCAAGATGGGAAGTATCCT
>JAFLUO010000018.1 GCA_022508705.1 Oscillospiraceae bacterium | reverse complement strand
ACGATTTGGAGTGTTTGATGACATATCTGAAATGTGTCACACACGAGATTTCAAAAGATGATATAGCTGTTCAAGAGTTAACAAAAAAGGATATTATTCGGCTCGATTATTAATGATATCATTTCCTTGTATCGAAAACGCTCTTTTTGATTCCATAATGCCCCCTAAACACCATTTGAACCCCCTAACAGCAAAAGGGATGCATTTGTATTAAAATAATGGGCAGTCTTCAAAGCGGAGCAAAGTTCACGCTTTGCTCCGTTTTATTTTAAGTATATTGGTGATTATATGTGTTACTATCTTTACGGTTCTGTTAATGACGGAATCAATATGAGTGATTATGAGAAAGCAATAAAAAATTCAAAATACCATTTTAATATCGGCAATAAGAACGCTGTAAATGCCTGTGTCAAAAATTGTGGGTGTGAATACAGAATTACGTCTGAAATGTGTGATTGCGATAATCCTATCGGCACAAAAAAGGTTGGTAAGAAAGCTTTAAAAGATTTTGAAGAAGTGCTTTTAAAGCTCACATCCGTACGGGGAATCAAGTATATTTATCTCAGCAAAAATTGGGTTGAAGAAACAAACGAGGAAGAAGCAACAGTTCACATAAATGATATAGAGGTTTTGCCTTTTCTTGCTAATATTAAGGAAAACTGTCTTTACAGGATAGATTTGTATAAAAAGTATTACTAAAATGCATATATCTTTGGATATGTGAGCTTTAATAATATTTAAAACAGCAATTAAGACAGGAAGGTGTTTAGAGTGCCTCAAGGAATTATCATTACAGGGCTAAACGGCTGCGGAAAATCTACAATTTGCAAGCTGCTTGCCGAAAAATTAAACTACTACAGTATGGATGTTGAATATTATTATTTTATTAAAAGCGATATACCGTATTCAAAATTTCATACTCTTGAACAAACGCAAAGACTGATGCTTGATGATATTATAAAGCATAAAAATTATGTGCTGGCAACCGTTAACTGCGATTGGGGTAACGAAATAAATTCTACATACAAATTCGCTGTCGTTCTAAAGGCTCCTCTTGACATAAGAATGAAGCGAATTGAAGAGCGAGAATACAGAAAATTTGGTGATAGAGTTTTAAAAGGCGGAGATTTATATGAATCTCAGGAAAAATTTCATAATAAAGTTTTAGCAAGAACCGAAGAACATATATCAAAACAAATGCAGTATATTGCATGCCCTGTTTTGGAATTAGATGCCACTCTTCCGCTTCATGATATTGTCGATATTATTTATAAAAAATATTTGCAGATACATAATACTGAAATATAAAGTATACTGTAAGTTGACAAAATCAATTGAAAATCCGTTGCCATAAAGAAGAGTAAGATTTATAATTATTCTAAAAGAAGCAGGAGTGTTTATGATGAATTTAAATATATCTTCATACATCAGACAAAAACGGAAAGAATTGAATTTTACGCAGGAAGAATTAGCCGATAAATTAGGCGTTACGAAAGCATCTGTATCAAAATGGGAGCTTGGGCAAAGTTTCCCCGACATAACTATGCTACCTAATATAGCTGAATTGTTTAACTGCACTATTGACGAATTGTTAGGTTACTGCAATCCTAAAACCGATTATCTTGAAAAAGGAAAACGAATTTTACGGGAATTTACGGCAACAACGGGCTTTACAAGAAAGCTTGTTTTAATCAATATAGTTTCCGCTGATCCTATACGGCTTAGCAATTTTTACCGTGACATTCTTGAAGCGAATATTGTTAATGACCGTGAGCATGGCGGACCAAACAGAATTGAGATATGGTTCGGTGAACGGGATGAAAACGCCGTGTGTATTGCAGTAAATTATCAGAAAGATTATGTACATACATCTACAAATGCTTGCCAAGGCTTTGAATTTAGGGTTGCAAATGCCGATGCCGAATACAGAAGAATGTGCAGTTTAGGAGTTGAAATTTTACAAGAACCGCAGAATTTGCCTTGGGGATACAGATATTTCAACATTAAAGACCCTGACGGCAACGGAATAGACATAGTTCAAGCGTTATAGCCTGCATTTTTCATGCATTATAATCATAACCACCAGTTCAACTGGTGGTTATGATTTATATAAATACCTTTTGTTAAATTACTGTTCAGGAGAAAACGAAGGTAAATTGCTTAAATTGTCGGTTTCGCTTCCGTTAGGAATTGATTTCAGATATTCGTTTTCTCCTCTGTGAGCAATTCCTACTCCTGAGATTTGTCCCTGTTTAGCCATTTGCACGGCGTCTGATTTGTTCACAAAGGTTTCATCAGACAATTTATAGCCTGTTACTCTTCCGTTTTCTTTAACAAGCCCTACTATGTGCTTTGCATCAGGACTTGCCTGAGGAATCTGATCAAGTGTATTTTTTACAAGATTATTACCGTCCATACCGTCTTCCCTTTCTATTTTGTTTTGGTTATAGTTAGTATAACACTAAACTGTATCATTCATACGATAATAAAATAGTCTATTTTAACAAATTGACGAAAAAGGTATGTACAAGGCAGAAAAAAAGATGTATACTTTTAATTCGAGCAAAATTTTAAACATTTACGGAGAAAAAAATGTCGCACACACATACACTTTCACATAGTTCTTCCCAAGTAAAGGATATGACAGTTGGGAATCCATATAAGTTGATGCTGAATTTTGCACTGCCGATTTTTTTCAGCGATTTATTTCAGCAGTTGTATAACACCGCTGATGCTTTGATTGTCGGTCGGTTTTTAGGCACTGAATCACTGGCGGCTGTCACCTCGTCCGGTCCGTTGATTTTTCTGATGGTCAGCTTTTTTGTCGGAGCTGCCATGGGCGGCGGTGTCGTTATTGCACGGTATTTCGGAGCAGACGATAAGGAGCAGGTGTCCAAAGCAATTCACACCCTTTTAGCATTAGGACTTGTCTGCGGCAGTATTCTGACGGTAGCAGGCTTACTACTGACTCCAACATTTCTTAAATGGATGCAAACAGATCCTGAGGTTCTCCCCGAGGCGATAGAATACTTCCGTTTCTATTTTTTAGGCGGACTTTCGATGGTTTTTTACAATATCAGCCGCAGTATTATGAACGCTTTGGGTAACAGCCGCCGTCCGCTGTATTATCTTGTCTTTTCTTCCCTGCTCAATATTTTTCTTGACCTGATTTTCCTTGGAGTATTCCACTGGGGAGTTTGGGCAGCAGCAGTTGCAACAGTTATTTCCCAAGTGGCAAGCGTTATACTCTGTATGGCGTACCTGCTTAAAAAAGGTAATATTTATACAGTTGAACCGCGGAAAATACGCTTTCACAAAGCACTTTTAACGGAGATTATACGCTACGGCCTACCGTCCGGAATTCAAAATTCCGTAATCGCTTTGGCAAATGTGGTAGTGCAGTCACAAATAAACTCCTTCGGCAAGTTAGCCATGGCCGCCTACGGAACACACGCAAAAATCGAAGGCTTTGCTTTCCTGCCCATCACAAGTTTCAATATGGCAAGCACTACATTTATCAGCCAAAACCTGGGTGCCAAGCAATATGAACGTGCTAAAAAGGGATCGCGTTTCAGCATACTCGCGGCTGTACTGCTGGCAGAGCTTATAGGCGTTTGTGTATATCTGTTATCACCGCATCTGATTAGCATGTTCGATAAATCGCCCGAGGTTATTGCTCTTGGTGTACAGCAAGCGCGAACCGTTGCACTTTTCTATTTCTTGCTGGCATTTTCCCATTCGGTGGCGGCTGTTTGCCGCGGAGCAGGCAAAGCATTTGTTCCGATGTTCGTCATGCTCTCCGTCTGGTGTGTCATACGTATTATCTATATTATGCTGGTCACGAAATTAACAGGCAATATTCATCTGATTTACTGGGCATATCCGATCACATGGGCTATAAGTTCTGTTATATATCTTTTCTACTATCTGTTTTCTGATTGGGTACATGGGTTTGAAAAACAGTAATAAAATTAAGAAACGGCGATTTTCGAAAGAAGGTTGCCGTTTTTTGTGCTGACAGCAACAAAAATACCGCTTGCCACCAATGGTCAGTAGATGACAAACGGTACCCGTCAAAGTAGGTGCTAAACGACCACCTGCCTCAACATTTATATTACAACAGAAAAAACAGGAAAGAGAAAAATAGACAAAAAAACATTTTCGAGCTTTTTTTGTTGGAATATAACCAAAAACTATAATCACATTTTTTGAAAATACTCCCCTGTAAGTATATCAAGACAAAGGTCAATAAGATCAGTATCCATAGTGTCGATTGGACTGCTTAATTCTTCGTCCATAATTTGCTCAATTTCAGATAGTGTGAAAGTAAACGGTTCTGTTTCAAGTATATCTTTTAAAGTTATATTCTCACTCATAATATATATGTAGATTTTTTTAAAAAAGTAACTGAAATTTTTAATATTTTTATTTTCACGGTTTTTCCCATAAAATAAAAAAGTGCGCCAACCGAAGTCAACGCACATAAAACGCAAACTCCCATGTCGCCAAACAAACGAAAACAGAATTGGGATATGAGAATAAACAAACTCAATGTCATCAAAACTAACTTCGTGGAATTTGCGTTTTTAACAAATTTTATAAGTTAGTTTTTCAAATATTAAGTTGGCTTATTCTATAAAAAGAAAAAAATACCCCTTGTTTCTGTTTATTCAGTTTGTTTGGCAAAATTATTGTATCATTTAAAATACAATATGTCAATAAATAATAAAAAATATAAATGTTTTATTGTTTACAAACCGGCAATTTTTTGGTAATTTTTATTTAAAATTTTCCAGTTATAATTTCAACATCAAAAACGAAAGGACAAAATTTATGAAAAAGATATTATCTGTAATTCTTGCTTTATCGCTGGTAATCTGTTTTGCATCTTGCGGTAAAAAAACTGCTGACAATGATACAAAGCAGAATATTGACGGAATTAAAATTGCGCTGAGCGACAGCGAAATTACCATTGACGGTGTTAAGGCTACGTCAAACGAATCAGAGGCAGTTTATACTGCAAACGACATTGTTTTCTATGAAGAAGGTCACGATTTCACTTACGGTGAAGGCGGTGAAAATGACGCTCACTCAAAAGAAGAGGCTGATGCACACACCGTTGTTCACATTACAAAAGCCGGAACTTATGTGCTTTCGGGTACTCTTTCAAAGGGTCAGATTGCCGTTGACCTTGGCGAAGATGCAAAGAAAGACCCCAACGCCGTAGTTACTCTTGTTCTTAACGGTGTAAATATTACTTCAACTGTTGCGCCCGGCATTATTTTCTATAATGTTTACGAATGCGGAAGCGACGATACAGAAAATGCTGACAAGACGGTTGACACTACAAAAGCAGGCGCTAATATTTCAATTGCTGACAGTACGGAAAATACGCTTAACGGAAGCTATGTTGCTAAGATTTATAAATCAGTAGTTTTAAGTGATGACGGAAAAGAAATCACCGAAAGCAAAAAGCTTCACAAATATGACGGCTCTATCTATTCAAACATGTCACTGAATATTAACGGCGACACAGGTATTTTAAACGTCAATGCAGAAAATGAGGGTATAGAGTCTGCACTCCACCTTACAGTTAACGGCGGTATTATAAATGTCGTTTCAGGCGACGACGGTCTCAACAGTAATGAGGACAATGTTTCCGTTACAACTATTAACGGCGGAACGTTAAATATTAAAATCCGTGAGGGTGCTGCAGAGGGCGACGGAATTGACTCTAACGGCTATATTGTAATTAACGGCGGTAACATTATTGCACAGGCTTGCAGCACAAGCGGCGATTCAGGAATTGATTCCGACAACGGAATTTATATTAACGGCGGAACCGTAATTGCCACAGGAAATATGCTTGACAGAATTGCAGGCGGCGCTCAGAATTACGCAGTGTTTACTTTCCGCGAAAGTCAAAAAGATTCAAAGACATATGAAATTCAGAACAATAGCGGTGAGACGGTAATTAAATTCACATCTGAAAACTCATTTACTTATTTAGTTGTTTCATCACCTGAACTTAAGGGCGGTGACTACTCTCTTCTTGCTAACGGCACTGTTTTAAGCGTTTCGGAAAGTGAAGCAGGCGGAATGCAAGGTGGTTTCGGCGGCGAAAGACCTAACGGTGATGAAGGCGGTCAAAGACCTGAAGACATGAGCCGTCCTGACGGCTCGAACGGCACGACGCCCCCTGAAGTTCCAAACGGAGAAAGACCGCAGATGCCGGGAAATCAGGAGAATAATCCGCCTGAAATGCCGAGTGGCGAAGCATCTGAAATGCCGAACGGTGAAACTCCTGAAAAGCCGAGCGGAGAAGCTCCCACAGATAACGGTAATACTCAAACAGGCAAAACAGTATTTAACCTCAATGCAGGCGGTAATAACTATACGGTATATTGATATACCGTATAAAAAAGCAAACAGGGCGTACATGATGTACGCCCTATTATATATTTTAAATACAATTACTCTAAAGCGTCTATTGCTTCGAGAAGCGAAAGTCTTAGCGCCTTTTTCCCTATTCTTTGCGCGTTACGGCGGAGAGTGTTCACATCATCCGTTTTAAACGCCATATAATATATTGCGGCTTTTTTATTGTTATTTCCGTTGTATTTTATAAAGCAGTCAAGAACTCTTTCACGCACGCTCTTGTTTTTCCTTGCGGCAAAGCCCGTAACCGTAATTTCTATGTTATCTTCAACAGAAATATCGGCAAGACGGATTTCGCCGTTTTTAACAGCATCGGTATGAAGAATACCGTTAACGTAAATTTCAGCATTTTCAAATTTTTCAATATCCTTTAGCTTGAATACATAATTACGCTTTTTCGGTATTGAAGAAATCTGCTTACCTCCCGAAACGCTTATTTTAAGCGTGTTTCCGCCTTCTGTTACACGAATATCGGTAATTGAGTAATCGCCGTTTTCGTAACCGAGTGTTTCGCCGTCATCTTCATAAAGCTTAAATTCACCGTTGCCGCGGTAAATATCAAACGAGAGATTTTCGGGATTTTGCCAGGAGTTTCCGCTGTCCAAAGCTTTAGGAATAACTGCCCCCTCCCTTGCCAAAACGGGAATTGTGTTAATGGGGCTGGTTACGGTTACAGTTTGACCGCCTTTGTAAATTCTGCCGTCAAAAATGTTTGTCCAGCGCCCTTCGGGCAGCCAAATTTCAGTAAATGCAGTTTTGGTGTGTTTATCTAATTTTGTAGTAACGGGGCAGACAATAAGCTCTGAGCCGAACATATACTCATTTTTTACAGAATAGGCCTGAGACATTTCGGGATATGTATAATACATCGGCTCGCAAAGGGCTCTGCCGCTGTTCCATGAGCGGTAATTCATTGAATAGATATAGGGAATTAAGGCATGGCGAAGACGCATAAATTCAACGCCTAAATGCTCTGCCTCCCACGAAAAATTCCAAGGCTCTTTGCCGAGCAAATCGGAACTTGTTGAATGAAGACGGATAATCGGCGAAAAAACTCCTAACTGAAGCCAGCGGATATAAAGCTCATCGTCATGAGCGCCGAAATGATGCCCGCCAATATCGTGACTCCACCAAGTGTAACCGCAGTTTGCCGCATTTGCAGTAAAATAGGGCTGAAAATCGAGAACCGCCCAATTTATAGCAGTGTCCCCCGAAAAGCCCAATGGGTAACGGTGCGAGCCGAGACCTGCGTAGCGGGAGAGAATAAGTGGTCTTTTTCCGTCTCTGCCACTGTCAAGATAATGGTAATGATTCAAAAGCCAAAGGGGGTCAAGCCCTGCGCTCTTGCTTTTTGTGCCCTGTTGCCAATCAATCCACCAAAAATCAACGCCGAGATTTTCATACGGATGGTGAAGAACGTCAAAATAAGCGTTTATAAAGGTATTGTCCGTAAGGTCAAATTTAACGGGCATTTGCTCTTTTTCATTTTGACCGACTGCTTCGCACATTTGGGAATACATATCGTCAAAGGGGCGCACACCGTCTGCAGGGTGCAAATTAAGGGTTACTTTAAGATTTCTTTCGTGAAGCCCTTTAAGAAAGCCTTTATAATCGGGGAAAAGGTCGGTATTCCAGCTATAGCCCGTCCAACCGCCTTTCCAGACAAGTCCTTTTTCTCCGTTATAATTGAATTTCTCTTCAACGTTTACCCAATGCCAGTCCATATCTACCGTTGCAACGGTAAGAGGAATATCACGGCGGATAAATTCGTCCATTAAATCCTCATATTCCTTTTGAGTGTAGGCGCGGTATCTGCTCCACCAATTGCCCAAGGCAAATCTCGGAATAAGCGGCGCTTTACCCGTAATGGAATAAAATGCGTCAAGACAGCCTACATTGTCATTTCCGTAGGCAAAAACGTATTTGTCCGACGAGCCTTTTTTACGGCTCACAAGTTTGCCGTCACTTTGCAAGAGAAGGGTTTTACTGTCATCCATAACCGTTACGCCGTTTTGCGACAGAATTCCGTCTTTAAGCGAAACTGCGCCAAAGGTTTGGTCAAGGGTACGGGTTGTGCCTTTCATATTAAGGTCACGGTCATATTTTAGCTTTTTACCGTCAATTACCGTATAGAGGAATTTTCCGCTTGAGGTGTTAACGAAAAATGAGGCTTTATCGGTAGTAATCCCAATAACATTGCCTTTTCTTTCGGTTTTAAAATCCACCTTTTCGCTGTTTCTGTACCAAACAGTCTGTGACGGAAGATCGGTAAACTCCCCTTTTTCTATTCTTATTAGAATATTGCTGATAACGGTTATACGAACGTTATTCTCAATTATTATATTGCTTTCATTTGCCACACCGTCTGTTTTTGCCAACAGTCTTTCATTTAATTTGTTCATAATACCCTCCCCGTTTCGTCATATTTTATCGCCTTTGCAAGTATTTTTACATTTGAAACATCTTGGGAAAATTCAATTTTTTGCCCTAACAGTTCATTTTTATAATCCTTGCAGTAAAGCGAACCCAAAAGCTCTGTATTTTTATAAAGTTTCATAAGCGAATTCGGCTCACAAACAAGAGTAATTCTGTCCCCTTCCGAAACTTTCGTTTCAAAGGGGGATTTTACTCCGAAAAGATTTAACGATAACCCCCTGTCATAAATCTTTAGGGAAAAATCATCGGTTTTTATGAGATGTGGATTGTCAATAGTATCTCCGACAGAAAGCGAAACCGTGAAATCACGCCCGCAAGGAATAATATTTTCTTCGCAAATAAAATCGGGATAATTCACCGCATTTATATCCCCGTTTGTCTGGTTGCCGAAAGCGTTCATAACGGTAAAGGAAATGTATGCTTTTTCGACATTTTCCGCAAAAGATATTTTAAGGGTACTGTAATCTTCAAGCAAATCAACGGATAAAATTTCTTTATCTGACGAAACCATATCGTCTGTAAGATAAATTCTGTCGTCAAAGAACAGTAAAAGCTCGTTTTCTGAGTCAAATCTGCCGTAAATCAATGAGGGCGTTTTTTCTTTTAATGCTGTGAATTTCATTAAAACCGCTTCGCCCGAATGTAGCTTTACGGTAAGTGAATCGCCGTAATTGTATAATTCACTGTCACATTGTGCGGTATATGGGTAAATATTAGCTCGCCTCATTTCACCTGCAAACTCAACACAACCCATATTTTTACTGAGAGTAAATGTAAATTCCTGCGTTTTGCACGACGGATTTCTGAGAGAAACTATTCCCCCGTTTCCGTTCCATGCGCTAAAGCCGTAAACCCCTCCTGTTTCAGGGTCTGCGCCTATGAAAACAGAGTTTTTGAGAAGCTCCGCATTATTCTTTATAAATCGGAATACATCCGCATTTATCCGATACTTTGAAGACCCGAGCATATTGTAGGAATAATACAGCTCCCAGAAGAAATTACCCCGTGCTGCCATCATAAACAGATATTTTCTGTATTCGCTGTCTGTCATTGACACTTTTGCGGTATTGCCGTAAATCGGGTCATGATTATAAAGATATTCAGGCGGAAACTGATATTTCCGTCTTACAAAAAAGTCGTAATATTTACTGTCACGGTATGAAAGCATCCTGTCGGCATCTGACGTCAAAAGCATTTCACCAGTTTTGGTTTTTTCAAGAAAGCCAACATCGTTACTGTTCTGAATCCAAAGAGAGTCTGTCCATTGAAGGAAGAACGGGCTTGCATTGCAATAGCTTGTTTGATTTATCCATAAATTTTTGCCGACAGTTTCACGGTTAATACGCATTTTGCGGAACAAATCAATCCAATTTTCCCACATTTCCGTGTATTCGTACATATCGTTAAAGCCGCCCGTTATGTGACCGTGATTTTTAGACTGACAGGCTTTAAGCAAAAAGCCGTCCAACTTCCAATAGTTTATATCGTAACGGTTCATCATATCAATGAAATAATCAGAAATGTTTTTTATATATCTTGTATCGGCAACGCAGACGTCCCTTGCAATCTTGTTGTATCCGCCTTTTCCTGCCTTTTCAATATTCTTGGCAAAGGATCTTGTCTCGGAGTTATATCCCCCACGGGGACCTATCCACATACCGAAATTTGATGAAAGCTTTTTTGTAAGAGCGGAAACTTTAGAAAATCCGTTGGGAAATTTAGAATTGAAATTCCAAAAGTCGCCTTTATAATCGGAAAATCCGTCGTCAACAACGTAAGAATCCAAGGTTGGAACTAAGGCTTTTGAAAGTCCGTCCTCGATTTCGGTAAAGGATTTTGCAATATTTTCTTCCGTAATATCAAGCATATGGTCATACCAAGAGTTATACTGAAATCTCGGCTGAATTCTTCTTGATATAGAACGCACAAAGTTGAGAAATTCGCGGCGAACAGTATCGTAATCGGTGCTTTCTGCAGAGCCTGCAACGGTTTTCCATGTGCGGAAGGTCGTTCCGCAGCTCAAATTCAATTTATCAAAGCGTTTGCCGCTGAAATAGCGAATATATGCCGTTTCATTTGAAATGTTAGTATCAGCAAGGGGAAAAGTGCTTGCAAAAAACATACCGTTTAAATAAAAGGGCTGACCGAGTGAGCTGTGATACGGGCTGAGATATGCTTTATCTACCTCGCCTATACACCACTGAGACTTACATTCATTAAAGCACAAATGCTCGCAGTCAATACAGTCGATTACTACGTTTTCCTGATAACGCTCGTCAACTATCATTTCAATGTATTTTGACATATAGGGACTGCCGTCTTTTACCTCATAATTCAATACAAAGGTTATTCTTGCACCCGAAAATGCATAGGGCTTAAAAATAAACTCAACTCTGTTATTGAATATGTTTATATTGTCAAGGGTCAATTCGTTTGAAGATAAATATTCGGTTTTATCCCGAAATTTACCTTTAATCTTAAATCCGATGAAAAATTCGGCTGAAAAGCTTGAAAGGCTTAGAGAAAGTCCACCGTCAATTCGCTTATTTACTATTTCTTCGGTGCGAAGGCGGTCGTTTAATGCTATAAACCTGCGTTCAATATAATCGTTACCTATTACTATTTTATCATCACGGGAATATGCATAAACCTTTGCCATATCAGTAACACTCCTTTGAAAACAGAACTTTCTCAATTGCCGAAACCGCATCACAAATTATTTTAAGACATGGTCTTTTTAAATAAAACTCAGGAGTTCTCGGCTCCGGTTTTTCATCAAAATTAACCTCTTTCAGTCCTAACAAATCCTTACAAATTATGGAATTATGGGTCTTTTTAAACTCTGCCGTTATTTCCCTGACTGTTTCATAAACCTGAGCCTTGTCAAAATCGGGTCTTGCGAGGCCGACCACCATTGCAGCGCCTGAAATTACACCGCAAATTTCACGCATTCTGCCGACTCCGCCGCCAAGCCCTATGGAAATTCTCGCCGCCTGAGCCTCAGTCAGCCCTAATTTCTCTGCAAATGTGCAAAAAACCGACTGCGAACAGTTATATCCGCATCTGAATAACAATTCCGCACGCTCAGTATATTTTGACATAGGCAAGCTCCTTTTGAGATATATTTCAATTTTAACATAGTTAAAGAGAACTTGCAACAAGAAAAAAGGCATCTCATACGAGATGCCTTTTCATGATTTTTTCTTAAATTATTTAAGAGTAACTTTTGAGCCAACTTCTTCGAGTTTTGCTTTTGCTGCTTCAGCGTCGTCTTTGGGCATTGCTTCCTTAATTTTTGCGGGAGCGCCGTCAACAAGAGCTTTTGCTTCTGCAAGGCCAAGACCTGTGATTTCACGAACAGCCTTAATAACCTTAATCTTCTCAGCGCCAACTTCTGTAAGTTCAACGTCAAACTCTGTCTTCTCTTCTTCAGCTGCTGCTGCGCCTGCTGCGGGAGCTGCAACTGCAACTGCTGCGGCTGCTGATACGCCGAATTCGTCTTCTACTGCGTGTACGAGCTCTGAAAGCTCAAGAACTGTAAGAGCTTTGATCTCTTCGATCATTGCTGCGATTTTCTCTGATGCCATGGTATTTTACCTCCAAAAAATTAAATGTAATAAATTTTAAAATTATTCAGCTGCGGGAGCCGGTTCACCGTCTTTATCAACAATAGCCTGAATAGCTCTTGCGAAAGCGGCAATAGGTGCATTGAATGCATTGCAAACAGTAGCAAGCAAAATCTCTCTTGAAGGAAGCTTTGCAAGACTGTCAATCATTTCAAGGCTGATAACCTCACCGTCAAGATAACCTGTCTTGATGCTGAAGGTTGAATCTTTTGCATCTGCATACTTATGAAGAATGCGAGCTGCTGCTACATGGTCTTCTTTACTTGTAGCAATAGCGGTTGTGCCTTCGAGAACAGATGACATACCGTCAAGAGATGTATCCTCAATAGCACGTTTAAGAAGTGTGTTCTTAACAACTGTGTACTCAATGCCTGCTTCACGAAGCTCCTTACGAAGCTGAGTGTCGGTAGCAACGCTGATACCCTTGTAGTCAACAACTACACCTGCAACAGAACCGTCAAGTCTTTCTTTAAGAGCTGCAACCTGTTGCTTCTTGATTTCTAAAACTTTCTCACTTGGCAAACGAATTCACCTCCTAAAATTAAATTACGCTTGCTTTATGAGATAAAAAACCTCTCCGCAAAAAGACAGAGAGGTTTGAAACTTTAATATAAATTCAAGTTCTTTTCCTCGGCAGGCAGGGTAAAACCTTTACGCAAAATGCACCTACTGTCTTCGGCAAGCGAGTATTATATTAACACACCGTAAACGGTTTGTCAACAATTAAATTATTCAGCTACTGCAGTAGCTACAAACTTGTTCGGGTTGATTTTAATACCAGGGCCCATTGTTGTTGCAACTGCGCATGACTTAATGTACTGACCCTTTGTTGCGGCAGGCTTTGCCTTAACGATAGCGTCCATAAGTGTGTCAAGGTTTTCTTTAAGCTTATCAGTACCGAAAGAAGCCTTGCCGATTGGGCAGTGAATGATGTTTGTCTTATCAAGACGGTACTCAATCTTACCTGCTTTTGCTTCTGTAACAGCCTTTGCAACGTCAGGAGTAACCGTACCTGCTTTGGGTGACGGCATTAAGCCACGGGGACCGAGAACCTTACCGAGACGGCCTACAATACCCATCATATCAGGTGAAGCGATACAAACGTCAAAGTCCATAAATCCGCCCTGAATCTTCTCCATCAAGTCTTCTGCGCCAACATATTCAGCGCCTGCTGCCAATGCTGCGTCAACTTTGTCGCCCTTTGCAAATACTGCAACGCGAACCTTTTTACCTGTACCGTTGGGAAGGACAACTGCGCCTCTAACCTGCTGGTCAGCGTGACGTGAGTCAACACCCAAACGAACGTGAACTTCTACAGTTTCATCAAATTTTGCTGTTGCTGTCTTAACTGCAATGTCAAGTGCCTCAGCAGTATCATAAAGTTTTGTTCTGTCGATAAGCTTTGCGCTCTCAACATATTTCTTTCCGTGTTTCATAATTCAATTCCTCCAAAAAAGTGGTTAATCGGATCTGATTTTCCTCCCACAAGGAGATCAGTCAACTACGGTAACGCCCATTGAACGAGCAGTACCTGCAATCATACTCATAGCTGATTCAATAGAAGCAGCGTTCAGGTCGGGCATCTTCTGCTCAGCGATCTTCTGAATCTGCTCTTTTGTAATTGTAGCTACCTTTGTCTTGTTAGGAACACCCGAACCACTCTCAATTCCGCAAGCCTTTTTAATAAGAACTGCTGCGGGGGGAGTTTTTGTTACGAATGTAAATGTATGGTCTGCATAAACAGTGATAACAACAGGGATAATAAGACCCATGTCGTTCTTTGTGCGCTCATTGAATTCCTTTGTGAACGCCATAATGTTAACGCCGTGCTGACCGAGAGCCGGTCCTACGGGCGGTGCCGGTGTTGCTTTTCCGGCGGGGATTTGAAGCTTAATAAAGCCTATTACTTTCTGAGCCATTTTAGCACCTCCAAAATTCGTGGTATGGCGAAACGGAAGCTCGTGCCGTTTCTCCCACGACGCTCCGAAGAAGCGTCATAAAAAGCGTATCTAACGCTGATTACCAAATTATTCTTGTTCTGTTTTCTCTACCTGGTCAAGCTCAAGCTCAACGGGAGTTTCACGGCCAAGCATTGAAATTACAACGCAAACAGAGCCTGCTTCCGTGTCAAGCTCACGGACAACGCCGACAACGCCTTCAAATGCGCCGTCAATAATCGTTACCATGTCGCCAACCTCATAGTCAATCTTGATAACTTTTTTCTCAACGCCCATGGCATATACCTCTTCCTCAGTAAGGGGAATCGGCTTGCTTTCCGGGCCTACAAAGCCTGTAACACCGCGTGTGTTACGGATAACATACCAGGTATCGTCAGTCATTTCAAGCTCACCTGTATCTTCATTTTCAAATACGGCAACCTTGACCATTACATAACCGGGGAAAACTTTTCTTTCAACTTCTCTTTTCTGCTCGTCCTTAACCTCGGTAACGGTTTCCATAGGAATGTTCACCTCGAAGATAAGGTCGTGCATCTTACGGTTTTCAACAATCTTTTCAATGTTTGTTGCAACCTTGTTTTCATAACCTGAATAGGTATGAACAACAAACCATCTGGAGAGTCCTGCCATTCCTGTCCCTCCGTTAGCCAATAAAGAATGCGGAAATCATATTTGCTGCAGTTTCGGCTGCTTCCTTAGCCTTATGATCACTTGCAAGCTTTACAAGTGCGTCAATTGCTTTGGAAATACCTGTGTCAAAAGCAAGTATTACAAGTCCGACAATCAATACTACGGCGATAACGACAAGAGAACTGTTAAGAACAGTTTTACCTGAAGGCCATGTAATTTTTTTGCATTCGCCCTTGAAGTTTTTGAAGAACTCTTTAATTGCCTTGCCGGCCTTTTTAAATGGATTACCCTTTTTTGCCTTAGCAGGCTTTTCAGCCTTGTTGTTCTTCTTTACTTCGGAAGCGGCATTTTCTTTTTTGTCAGCCATTTTTGTTACCTCCGATTACTTTGTTTCTCTGTGGAGAGTGTGTTTCTTGCAGAATCTGCAATACTTGTTCATTTCCATTCTGTCAGGAGTGTTCTTTTTGTTTTTCATCGTATCATAGTTACGCTGTTTACACTCCGTACAAGCCAATGTGATTTTTACTCTCATTTTTTCGGCACCTCCGTTAATACATCGCAAATTTTTTAAGCGACCTAGCCTACCTCAAAAATGGGCACAAAAATAAAGCCCTCCTTTTCGAGGTAGTGGTATTGTATCACAGTGAAAATCAATTGTCAAGGATAAAATGATTATTTTTCTGTGAAATTCTTGCTCGGTTGACGAAGAAAATTAAATGTGCTATAATTTTTGAAATTATATTATACTTTAATATGTATACAAAAACAATATTAAATTTGGGTGATATAATGTCGTACAGTATTATTGATTATGCGCTTTTCAACGCTAACAAGGATTTTAACGAAATCCCTTTTAATAAGGTTGACGCATTGATTTTTGCTCAGCTTTCATATCTGAATTATACGGGAATAGTTGAGGATACACGCTCAGAGTCAAAGGGCGTTTATCTTCACGAGATTGCGGAGCACGAAAGGTTTCATAACATTTTCACTCTTCCCCGCACTGTTGAAAATAATACGAAGCTTTTTAATGCCATTGCCTATTCAAAAAGATACGGCAAAATAAAGGCAAAGTTTTATGAGGATATTGCCGAAAAGGACAGCGATACGCAATTTGGAGCCGTCGCATTTGTTCTTCCCGGTAACTTAAATGTTATTTCCTTCAGAGGAACAGACTCTACTATTCTCGGCTGGAAAGAAAACTGCAATATGCTTTACAGATACCCCGTAAGCTCGCAGGAAATTTCAGTTGCATATGTTGACAAGGTAATTCCGAAGCTTCGTGGGAAAGTGATTATTACAGGTCATTCTAAGGGCGGTAACCTTGCAATTTATTCCAGTGTTTACTGTAAAAAGGAAAACAAAAAGAAAATAAAACAGATTTACGGCTTTGACAGTCCCGGATTTACGGAAGAATTCGTAAACGATAAAGAATATCTTTCCACTCTTCCGAAAATTTCAAAATTTGTTCCCGAAGAGTCAATGATAGGTATGCTGTTAACTGATAAATCCACGTATCAGATTGTTAAAAGCGACGGTATTGGATTTTATCAGCATGACCCGTTCATGTGGCAAATTGACGGAATAACCTTTGTGCCGGGAACAAAAATCGTTATGCGTGCAAAGATTATTGACACCACCTTTAACGATTGGGTTTTCGGATTTACGCCAAAACAGAGAGAACAGTTTCTTGAAGGTATGTTTCTTCTGATTGAAAAAACAAATGAGGCAAACTCCCCTACTTTCAGAGAATGGGTAGAAAACCTTCTTGCCAATATTCCCCACGCTATCGGCGCTGTAAAAGGAATATCTCCTGAAGACAGAGCGCTGTTCACAAAGGTTATAAGACAATTATTTGCAACTATGGGCATAAGCGTTGTCACTACTCAGAAAAACTACTTAAACAAACGGATTAAAAAGCTGCCGATAATTAAAAGCAATAATTAAAGGATTTACACAAATAACTTTACAAAGGGCGTGACGATATGGCAAAGATTATTGTTGCTGATGACGAACAGCTTATCAGACGATTAGTTTCCGATTTTCTCAAAAAAGACGGTTACACGGTGCTTGAAGCCGAAAACGGCGAAGAGGCTCTGCGCATTTTTGAGAACAATAAGGACACGGATTTACTTGTACTTGATATTATGATGCCACAAAAAGACGGCTGGGAGGTTTGCAGAGAAATAAGAAAAACCTCAAATGTGCCGATTTTGCTTTTGTCTGCACGAAGCCAGGAATTTGACCAGATCAACGGATTTGAAGCAGGTGCAGACGATTACGTTACAAAGCCGTTCAGTCCCGTTCTTTTAGTGAAGCGTATTGAGGCTCTTTTAAAGCGAACTCATATAAGCGCAAAATCTACAGACAGCGATATTCACGGTCTTACTATCGACAAAAACGCCCATCAGGTATTCATTGACGGCAAGGAAATTTCGCTCACAGTTAAAGAATTCAATATACTTTTAAAGCTTATTGACAATAAAGGCCGAGTTTACAGCCGTGAGCAGCTTCTTGACGATATTTGGGGCTTTGATTACTACGGAGACACCCGAACAGTTGACTCCCACGTTGCAAGACTTCGCACAAAGCTCGGCGATTGGGGAAACCGCCACCTTAAAACAGTTTACGGTGTGGGTTATAAAATTCAGGAAAGTGATGTAAATGAGCAAGAATAAGCGCCGTTTAAGTATAAGACTAAAAATGTTTTTGCAGATAACCGCAATTCTTTTGACTGCGGTTACGGTTATTCTTGTCATCAACACAACATATCTCGGCGATTTATACTTATACAACGAGAAAAGAAAAATCGCATCGACTGCCGAATATCTTAACACTCTTGATTTAAAATCGGGTGTTTATTTGGGAACTGTCGGTATAATCGAGACTGAAAACAACATTTCAATAGACATTTATTTCCCCGACGGAAATCCCCTGTATTTAAGCCAGAAAAACCTTGTTCCACAAGGCGGAAACACCGTTATTATTGAGCATCATGTGAACAGTGACGGATCTGTACTCGATGTGCGTGAAACAAATAGAATTCAATACATTGACTACACCTGCACGCTCAGTGACGGGTTGGAAATTGAAATTTTCAGCGTTAAAGCAAATATAGATGCAAACGCAGGAGTTGCACTTTATTTTGTATGGGCTTCAATACTGTTTATTTTTGTCGTTGTTATTATATTCTTTATCATTTATTCAAAGAGCTTTACAAAACCGCTCATAGAAATGAGCAAGATTACGGAAAAAATGTCAAATATGGACTTTTCCGAAAGGCTTGCGGTAAAATCAAATGATGAAATCGGCGAGCTTGCAGGCAGTATCAACAACCTTTCAAGCTCACTTGACAGTACCCTTCAGGACCTTAATCAAAAGAATCAAAGACTTCAGGACGATATTGAAAAAAAGCAGACCTTGGATGATTTGAGAAAAGAATTTATTTCAAGCATTTCACACGAGCTGAAAACTCCCATTGCCATAGTCCGCGGTTATGCCGAAGGCGCTGAGCTCATGCTTCAAAGCGGTGATACAAGCGGTGCCGCCGAATACTGCGATATCATTATAAAAGAAAGCGACAAAATGAACGCTCTAGTTTTTGAGCTTCTTGAGCTGTCAAGATTTGAAATCGGCGACAGCAGGCTTGAATACGAAGAGTTTTCGCTTTATGGTTTTGTTCACGATTACATTGACAGTGAAAAAATTGTATTTGAAGAAAACGGAATAAAATGCGATACTGATATTCCGTCAGAGATTTTATGCCGAGGCGATTTGATTAAGCTCAATATGGTACTCAATAACTATGTATCAAATGCAGTTGCGCACGCCGAGGGCGAAAAACTTATAAAGATTTACTGTGAAGATATGGGCGAAAAAGCACGAATATTCGTCTTTAACACGGGTAAAACAATTGCCGATGAAGATATTGACAAAATTTGGGATTCCTTTTACAGAGCGGATAAATCCCGCTCCAGAAGCGAAGGCAGATTCGGCTTAGGGCTTTCAATAGTCAGCGCAATACAAAACCTGCACGGTAATGAATACGGCGTATTCAACAGTAGCGACGGAGTTACATTTTGGTTTGATATAGACAAGGCAGACAGTTAAATCCGTAAATGCAAATGGTTTAGTAAAAATTCTATATAAACAGGAAATATAATTTATGAGTTTTGTTACCAATCAAAGTATAACTCAAATTGAAGAACAATCAAAAGAAGAAACTATTCAAAAATATCAGAATTATATTGATAAATTTAACAGGCATGGCTGTAAACTAAATATAGAATTTGGCAAACAAGCGAGTGATTGTTCAAAAATCCGCATATATACAGTAAAAGTTTTTGTTTTGCCGTTAAACATTTCTAAAAATGAGGCATTTAAAAACCGTAAAATCAAATGCTTTTCAGGCAGACTCCTTAAAATAAAGAAAAAAGAGAATAAACATTATGTAAAAAAATATAAAGATATGCTTTTGTTTTTATATTTGAATTTAATGTTACTCAGACTTTCTTTAATCGGAAAAGAAAATTTTTTTAATGAGGGTTTTTTGGATTTATTTATCAAAGTCTTTTTCCATAATAGAATTGGTAAGTGTTCAGACAGTTTTAGAGGACATGATATTAGTTTTATCCCAATAATTTTGTTTGCCGTATTGATGATAATTGTAGCTCTGATTAGTGCCCATTTTGATATTTTAATATCAAAAAATTTAGGCTGGTGGTGAGACCAACAATCAAAACAGTCAATAGAGTATAGTACGAAAGAAAAAGGACCTCAAACGAGGTCCTTAATTTTTTTGTAATATTTATTTTTTCTTCTTGCTGAAAATGTTTTTCTTGCCTTCGTCAAGACCTTCCGTACTGCCGAATTCGATGGCGAGCTGTTTTATAAGCTCACGCTGTTTGTCCGTAAGCCTTTTAGGAACATCAACCACAACTCTTACAAGCTGATCACCACGACCGAGTCCCGAACGGTTCGGTATACCTCTGTTTTTAATTTTATAGACATCTCCCGGCTGTGTGCCTGCGGGAATGGGATATTCAACCTTGCCGTCAAGAGTAGGTACCTGAACTGTACAGCCAAGGGCTACCTGCATATACGTTAAATGTAAATCAATCCAAACGTTGTATCCGTCACGCTCAAAAATCGGATGCGGACGAACGTTTACAACTATGTTAAGATCCCCTGCGGGGCCGCCGTTTACACCCTTATTACCCTGCCCTCTGACAGTGATAATCTGGCGGTCGTCAACACCTGCGGGAATGTTTATGTCAAGCTTTGCGGACTTGCGTACTCTGCCCGAGCCGTTACACTTTTTGCACGGATTTTCAATAACAGTACCGCGGCCTCCGCACTTTGCACAAGGTTTTGAGGTTTGAATTACACCGAAAGGCGTTCTCTGCTGAACTGTAACCTGCCCTTTACCGTGACAGTCGGGACAGGTCTTAGGAGATGAGCCTGCCGCACAACCGCTGCCGTGGCACTCACTGCAAGCCTCAATTCGCATTGAGTCAACAGTACGTTTACATCCCTTTGCCGCCTCTTCAAATGAAATTGTAACGCTTGCCTGTGTGTCAGAGCCTCTTTGGGGCGCATTAGGGTTTGCTCGGCTGCCAAAGCCGCCGAATCCGCCGAACATACTGCCGAGAATATCGCCCAAGTCAAAATCCATTCCGCCGAATCCGCCGTAACCGCCCTGCCCTGCTCCGTAATTGGGGTCAACGCCTGCGTGACCGAACTGGTCATAGCGGGCTTTTTTATCGGCATCGGACAAAACCTCATAAGCTTCATTAGCTTCCTTCATTTTCTCCTCAGCCTCTTTGTCGCCCGGGTGCAAATCCGGATGGTACTTTTTGGCTGCCTGCCGATAGGCTTTTTTTATTTGATCCTCAGTTGCGTTTTTATCAACACCGAGAACCTCGTAGAAATCTCTTTTCTCTGCCATAAGTAACTCCTAAAACGAGTGTTCGGACAGAGGTATTTCTTTACCTCTGCCCGTAAGTTTCATAAGATTAGTTATTATCGTCAACGTCTTTGAAATCCGCATCATAATAACCGTCAGCGCCTTGCGCACCTGCATCAGCGCTCTGCGCGCCGTCAGCCTGTGCCTGTGCCTGAGCAGCTTTATAAAGCTCTTCTGAAATCTTATAGAACTGCTGAGCGAGTTCTTCCTGCTTTGCCTTAATAGCGTCTATATCTTCACCCTTGAGTGATTCTTTAAGAGCATCAATCTTGGTCTGAAGTTCGGTTTTATCGGTTTCTGAGAATTTATCGCCGTCATCTGCAAGAATCTTTTCGCATTGGTAAATCATCTGGTCTGCTTCGTTTCTTGCGTCCACAGATTCTTTACGCTTTTTATCATCTTCGGCAAACTGTTCTGCTTCTTTTACTGCCTTTTCAATATCCTCTTTTGACATATTCGTTGAAGACGTGATTGAAATTGACTGTTCTTTCTGAGTGCCCAAGTCTTTAGCGGAAACATGAACGATACCGTTTGCGTCAATATCGAAGGTTACCTCGATTTGCGGTGTGCCTCTTCTTGCGGGAAGAATTCCGTCAAGGTGGAAAATGCCGAGAGTCTTATTATCTCTTGCAAACTCACGCTCACCCTGAAGAACGTGAATCTCAACAGATGTCTGATTATCAGCAGCCGTTGAGAAAATTTGGCTCTTCTTTGTGGGAATAATAGTGTTTCTTTCAATAATCTTTGTGCAAACACCACCGAGGGTCTCAATACCGAGTGAAAGCGGAGTAACGTCGCTAAGCACAAGCCCTTCAACCTCACCGCCGAGAACGCCGCCCTGAATTGCTGCGCCTACTGCAACACATTCATCGGGGTTAATGCCCTTAAACGGCTCTTTGCCTGTATACTTCTTAACTGCTTCCTGAACTGCAGGGATTCTTGAAGAACCGCCAACCATAAGAATCTTATTAAGCTGTGAGGGCTGAAGTCCCGAGTCGGAAAGTGCCTGACGAACGGGGCCCATTGTAGCTTCAACAAGATCAGCCGTCATTTCGTTAAACTTTGCTCTTGTAAGTGTTGTTTCAAGGTGCTTGGGACCTGTTGCATCAGCAGTGATAAACGGAAGAGAAATCTGTGAGGTTGTAACGCCTGAAAGCTCAATCTTAGCTTTCTCAGCAGCCTCTTTAAGTCTCTGCATTGCCATTTTATCGTTTCTAAGGTCTACGCCCTGCTCTTTTTTAAATTCATCGGCAAGCCAGTCAATAATTCTTTGGTCAAAGTCGTCGCCGCCGAGACGGTTGTTACCTGCCGTTGCAAGAACTTCCTGAACGCCGTCGCCCATTTCGATGATAGATACGTCAAACGTACCGCCGCCAAGGTCATAAACCATAACCTTCTGATCGTCTTCCTTGTCAATACCGTATGCAAGTGCTGCGGCTGTAGGCTCGTTTATGATTCTCTTAACATCAAGACCTGCAATCTTACCTGCGTCTTTAGTTGCCTGACGCTGTGAGTCGGTAAAGTAAGCGGGAACTGTAATAACAGCCTCTGTTACCTTGCCGCCGAGATAAGCCTCTGCATCAGATTTGAGCTTTTGAAGAATCATTGCCGAAATTTCCTGAGGAGTATAGTTTTTGTCATCAACAGATACCTTATAATCAGAGCCCATGTGTCTTTTAATTGAAGAAACTGTTCTGTCGGGGTTTGTGATAGCCTGACGCTTTGCAACCTGACCTACCATTCTTTCGCCTGTCTTTGAAAAAGCAACAACCGAAGGAGTAGTTCTTGCGCCTTCTGCATTTGCAATAACTACGGGCTCGCCGCCCTCGATTACTGCAACGCATGAGTTTGTTGTACCTAAGTCAATACCGATTACCTTTGCCATAATATATACCTCCAAAATTGTTTTTATATAAAATTTAATTTACAACCTTAACTATTGCGGGGCGGACAATTCTGTCGCCCATTTTATATCCTTTTGAGAAAACGTCTGAAACGCTGTTTTCGGGCATTTCTGGGTCTTCGTCATGCATTACTGCATTGTGAATGTTCGGGTTAAATATGTCGCCTTTTTCTCCGAACTCCTCAACACCTAACTTTTTAAGTATTTCACCGAATTGAGTATAAATCATATCTATTCCTTTTTTATATGAATCCAAATCGGTTACTTCCTGATTTTCTGCCCTGCCGAAATTATCGTAAAGTGGTAAAAATTCAGCAATTACGTTCGCTTTACTGTCACCGTACGCCGCCTCTTTTTC
>JAFLUO010000017.1 GCA_022508705.1 Oscillospiraceae bacterium | reverse complement strand
AATAATTCGGTTTTCTATACCCTCGGAAACATCGGGAACATCTGAAAAATCTTCTGATTTAGCCTTACGAAGAAAAGCAAGTATTGCAATGTCAAGCTTTGAGTAAACGGCAGGTGCATTTCCATCATTTATGGCTTTTTCTAAAATTTCTAAAGCATCCTTTGGCATAAATTCTTCATATTTTTCACCGTTTTTTATCTTTTCGCGGATAAGTGAGGCCGAGGCAAAAACGCCTTCTGTTTCTTCGCTATCGTGGGAAACGCTCTTTCTTAAAACTGCTTTAGGTTCGATTTTTGAGTGCAAAAAATTCAAAGCAGAAATATATTCAACTGCAAGAATGTCGTTGGGGTTGTGCAAAACATCTGCAAAATTACTACCGAATATTTTTCTTACTGCTTTTTCACGTGCATAGGCATAGGTTTCACCTGTTTTTAAATCAGCAATTATTTCATTGTTTACTTGTTCGCTTTCAATAGCTTGCGCTGTTTTTTCAAGCATTTCAACATTTCCGCGTTCACTGCCGAAAACGAGAGTATCCACCACGCCGAGAGAATCAAGAAGCTTTACTCCACCTCTTGCAAAGGTTTGCGCACGTGCCATGGAAAATGCAACGGGAAGCTCAATAACCAAATCCGCACCGCAAAGAAGAGCCATTTTAGCTCTTGTTCGCTTATCTGCAATTGCAGGCTCTCCCCTTTGAACAAAGTTACCGCTCATTACGCAAACTACCGTGTCTCCGTCTTTTTTTACGGAATCTATTAAATATTTATGCCCGTTATGAAATGGGTTAAACTCGCAAATAATCCCGATTACGCTCATTTTTTCAAATCCTTTTTAAAGAAATGTGTTTAACACTTGAAAAACAATATAATTAAGTATATAATATTACAGAAAAAAATTCAATACTTACCAAATCGGAGGATAAATTATGAAAATACTTGTTATCAATGCAGGCAGTTCATCTCTTAAATATCAGTTAATTGATATGGAAAATGAGAATTTGCTTGCAAAAGGTATCTGCGAGCAGATTGGTGATGCGAACGCTACATTCACACATAAAGTTCCTGCATCTCCTGAAAAAACAATTAAGAGCCAGCCCCATCTTATGGCTGACCATGGCGAAGCCATTCAATTGGTTCTTGATACGCTTGTAAGTGAAGAAAACGGCGTTATTAAATCAATGGATGAAATCGGTGCTGTCGGTCACAGAGTTCTTCACGGCGCGGAGAAATTCTCATCATCCGTTCTTGTAACTGAGGAAATGAAGGATGCTGTTAAAGAGTGCTTCAAGTTCGGCCCTCTTCATAACCCTGCTAACCTTAAGGGTATTGAAGCCTGCGAAAAAATCATGGATGTTCCTCAGGTTGCAGTGTTTGATACGGGCTTCCACCAGTCTATGCCCGATTACGCATATATGTATGCTCTTCCCTATGAACTTTACGAAAAAGACGGCATCAGAAAATACGGCTTCCACGGCACTTCACATAGGTATGTTGCAGGAAGATGTATTGAACTTCTCGGCGGTAAGGCTGAGGGCACAAAAATCGTTACTTGCCACCTTGGCAACGGTTCATCAATATCCGCTGTAAAAGACGGCAAATGTTATGACACAACAATGGGTCTTACCCCTCTTGAAGGTATTATGATGGGTACTCGTTGCGGTTCTATTGACCCTGCAATTATCCCCGTTGTTATGAAATCTCACAATCTTACACCCGACGAAATGGACGCTCTTATGAATAAAAAGAGCGGTATGCTCGGCATTGCAGGCACAAGCGACAACAGAACTATTGAACAGAGAGCAAAAGAGGGCGACGCTCGGGCTAAGCTTGTTGAATCAATGCTCTGCCACCAGCTCACAAAGTACATCGGCGGTTTTGCTGCTGCCATGGGCGGAGTTGACGCTGTTGTATTCACAGGCGGTATCGGCGAAAACAATCCGCAGTACAGAACACGAGTTGCTGAAAACATTAAGTTCTTGGGCACTGACATTGATGAGGAAAAGAACCATATCAGAGGCGAAGAGATTGAGATTTCCGTTCCCGGCTCAAAGGTTAAGATGTTTGTTATCCCGACAAATGAAGAGCTTGTTATTGCAAGAGATACTTTGGAAATCGTTAATTCTCTTAAATAAACTAAATATCAACAAAATAAAAATCCCGTAATCGCTGTGATTACGGGATTTTTTTATATCTTATTTTTTGTGTAAAGCATATGCGAAAAATGTATTCCGTCAACAGTGAAATCTGTAAGCTTTTCGGCATTATAATTTTCTTTGTTGAAAAACGGAAAAAACGTATCGGCATCTTTGCATTCGTCATCAATTTCAGTTAAGTAAAGCTTATCAGCAAATTCCAAAAACTCGCTGTAAATTTTTCCGCCGCCTATGATAAACACATTATCGTTTTTAGCAAGCTCTATTGCATCTTCTATGCTTTCTGCCGTTTCAGCACCGTCAGCAACATAATTTTTGTTTTGTGTTATAACAATATTTCGTCTGTTGGGTAGTGCGTGCGGAAGAGATTCAAAGGTTTTTCTGCCCATAACAACAGTATTGCCTGTTGTAGTTTCACGGAAAAATTTCATATCTTCCTTAAAATGCCATATTAAATCGTTGTTTTTTCCAAGCTCTCGGTTTTTGCCGATAGCCGCTATCATTGAAATTGCCATAGTGCCCTCACTGTGCTATTGGGAAAGAAATTTTTCCCATATGCTTATAGTCAATAAGTTTTATGTCATTGCAATCTTTGGAATTATCAAATTTAAAGAAATCGTCAATTTCGGGGTTAAGCCAAAGCTTAGGTGCCGGAATATCCTCATTTTCATCCTGACGTTTAATTTGTTCTTTGATACCTTCAACCTGATTTACATAAATATGCGCATCTTTTATGCTCCAGTCAAGCGTTCCGGGTTTAAGACCGCACACATGAGCTAACATACAAAGTAAAGTTGCATACTGTGTTACGTTGAATGGAAGACCTAAAGGAACATCGCAGGAACGCTGATGAACCCAGGCATTGAGTTTGCCGTCAGTAACGTCCCATTCGCTTGACCATACACAAGAAGGCAAAACGGCAGTTTCAAGATAATCGTTCTGCCACAGTGTCATAATCATCCGTCTGTCCTCAGGGTGGTTTTTGATTTTATCAATCAAATTCTGCGTCATGCTGAATTTTTTGACAATATACCCGTAAGCAGTGCCGATTGTGTGAGCATATTCTTTACCGAAATTTTTATGTATTTCGGTTTTAACAAGCTTACCGTTTTCATCGGGAACCATTTGAGTTGCATTCCAAATGCCGTTTTCGTCAATTTCCCACTCATTCCAAATATTGACATTGCGTTCCTGCAACCAGCGGACATCGTTAGACTGAGCCTGATAAATCCAAAGCATTTCAAGCACTGCTTGGCGGATAAACAGTTGTTTTGTTGTTAAAATCGGAAATTCTTCCGACAAATCAAAATGAAAATGATGGGAAGGAATTTTTATTGTATTTATTCCCGTTCGATTTTCAACCTCTGTTCCCTCTGACAGAATTTTCCTGCATAAATCGAGATAGTCTCGGTCCCACTTTGACATAAATATACCTCGCTCAAAAGTAAAAACAAGTTAATTTGGCTTTTTAAATACTGACCATGCAATGTTTGTTGCATGGTCGCCGACTCTTTCAAAATCGGTAATTGTATTGACAAAAAGCATACCTGCTTTTGTATCGCAAACATTCTTATTCAGCCTGTCAATATGCGATTGCTCAAAGGCCTCTTCCATATTATCAATAGACGATTCTAAGGAATTAACTTTACTTGCGCCGTCATAGGTAATTTCCTGATCCACAAAAGAATCAATGGCGGCATCAATAAGTTCAAGAGCAGTTTCATACATACATTTAAGCTCCGAAGCCGCCTCAGGTGAAAACTGAATATTTTCATTTACTCTTGACTGCGCCGCTTCTGCAAGGTTTTGTGCATGGTCGCCTATTCGTTCAATATCGTTTATAACGTGAAAAACACGGCCTATATATTTGGCGTCGTGATATGACAAATCAAGTGAATTTATTTTAACAAGAATCGGCGTAATATTATGATTTAAGTAGTTTATTACCTCTTCATTATGCTGTATTTCATCAAAATGCTCAGTTGAATTATTAAGTAAATCCTCTGCTGCCAATTTGAAATTGTTGCGGGCAATTAAAGCCATACGGTGTACCTCTTTTGCCACCTGCGCAACTGCGAACGGCGGAGTTTTAAGCATAAGAGTGTCAACAAACTGCATTCTGAAATCGTTCTCACCCTCTTCGTCTTTATCGGGAATAATAAGGCAAGATAGTTTAACAAGCACTTTGGCAAACGGGAACATTATAATTGTTGAAACAACGTTGAATACAATGTGAACCATTGAGAGCTGCATCATTGTATTGTCACTGCAAAGCTGTTCAATCCATCTCGTATACGGAACAAACTGTGACACTGCGATAAAAAATATTGTTCCGAACACATTAAAAAGAATGTGCATAACAGCAGTGCGCTTTGAATTTTTCTTTGTACCTATTGCAGATATGAGCGCAGTAATACAAGTACCTATATTTTGACCGTAAATCACGAAAACTGCAAAGTTTAAAGGAATAAGCCCTTTTGATGCCAACGCCTGCAAAATACCGATACTTGCCGCAGAGCTGTGAAGTGCGGCAGCAGTAACGGCGCCTATAATTATTGCAAGGAAATAATTATCTTCAGCGCTCAAAATCCAATTCTTGAAAATTTCGGACTCTGCAAGCGGGCTCATTGAATTCTTCATTAAAGACATTCCGAGGAACAGCATACCGAAGCCCGTTAATGCAAGCCCCAAATGCTTATGCAAATTTTTCTTTGAAAGCATTGACCAAAATGCGCCGACGCCTATTGCAATAGGCGCATATTTTCCGATGTCCAGAGAAACGAGAACGCTCGTTGTAGTTGTACCGATGTTCGCTCCCATAATAACGCCGATAGCCTGGGTTAAATTCATAATACCCGTGTTAACAAAGCCCACAACCATAAGCGTTGTTGCCGTTGAGCTTTGAATAAGCGTTGTAATTATAAATCCGACAAGAACAGCGAAAAATCTGTTTCTCGTCATTCGCTCCAGTAGTGTTTTAAGCTTTGCACCGGCGGCAAGCTCCAAGCCTTCGCCCAAAATTTTAATGCCGTAAAGCAAAAGCCCCATACCGCTTAAAAGCATTGCTATGTTTTCAAATCCCATATTCCACCTCTGACGTACTGTCAGCCTTTAAGAGTTTCGTTATATTTATATTCGTTTCCTTTAACACCCAAATGGTAGCACGAAACGTTTCTTACGCCGATTTTTCTCTTTTCCAAGCGTGAATAGTTAATACCTTTTGATTTCATATACGCTTTGAAAAATTCCAAACGCTTGTAAAAGTCTTTGAAATTTTTATATTTTTCTTTTGTCCAGGCAACCTCAGACAAAGCAAAAATTCTTGGATAAATTGAAAATTCAAGAGTGCCTTTATCGGTTATCCATTCACTCCACGTTTCAAACTCAACGCCCATAACGCTTTTTTCATCGGTGATTCCGAGCTTTGATTCATTAAATTTGTACGTTTTCTTTAAAGGCATATGAGCAAACGACATATCAAAATAAAAATGAGTTACCGGAGAAAGAATAAACTTTCTTTTCTTTGATTCTTTATTTACCCAAAGAGGATTTTTCAAAATCCAGTAATGACATGTAATTTCGTCATTAGTAATATCGGTAATGCCGTCATTCCATATAATACACTTTTTCCTATTTAATTTAAGGAAATCGCTTATTCTGTTCATAAAAACAGACTGCATTTCAGGACCTGTCTGAACGCCGTTGTCTTTTATTGCCTTTTGACAGTCAGGACAGTCATTTTTCCAAATTTTATGTCCTTTCTGTGCTTCGTCACCGCCGATATGGAAATACTCGTACGGAAATAGCTCAACAATTTCGGAAAGCAGATTTTCAACAAATTTATATGTACTGTCTTTACCTGGGCAAAGAACATTCTTCATTATCCCGTTTTCAGTCACAACCTCACACCCAGTATCATTGCAGGACAGCTCAGGATATGCCGCTATCATGCAAGAGGTATGACCCGGAAGGTCAATTTCGGGAATAATGTCAATATGTAGTTTTTGAGCATAACTCACTATATCTCTTATTTCGTCTTTTGTATAGTAATGGAAATATCCGTTGCCCTCATGTTCATGCTTGCAAATCTTAGAAAGCGGAAGATCTTTTGCCTCTAAATGTTCAAATTTCCTCTTACTGCCTACTGAGTTTAACAGCGGATAAACATCGCTTTCTATTCTGTAACCTTGGTCATCGCTCAAATGCCAATGAAATTTATTGAGCTTCAAAAGAGCCATATTATCAAGCGTTTGCTTAACAAGCTCTGCACCGAAGAAATGACGGCTTTCATCTATCATACCTCCGCGGTATGAGAATCTCGGATAATCGTAAATATCTGCACCGTTAAGAACCGCTACACCGCTTTCCCTTTTGCTTTGCATAAGCATAATTTTAAGCGTAACTGCGCCGTAAAATGCGCCAGCACTGCTTGACGCGGAAATCACAACGCCGTTTTCATCAATTTTGAGCGTGTAGCCCTCATTTGGAATTGACGCATCCTTATTAAATTTTATTGCGCCGTTTGAAGCATCTGATTTTGTTTTTAAATAATCCGTTAAAAACTTACCTGCATCAACAAACTCCGGAACGCAAAGAACCTTTGTGTCTCTTGTTACGGTAAATGTTGCATCAACTGTGTCGTAACGCTGGGGCTTGGGGATTATGCTGTATTTAGGAGCTTTCATTTGATTTCCTCCAGTATATTTCGGCAAAAATCAGGTACGTTTGTAATTAAAGCGTCGCAACCCATTCGTGTAAGGGTAACGATTTCATCATATTCGTTTACAGTCCAGGGATTGACTGCCATGCCTGCTTTGTGAAGGGAGTCAACCTCTTCTTTGGTAATAAGAATTTTTTCGGGATGCGCCGCATCTGCTTTGAGTTCTTTACAATATTTTGCTATTCCGTATTTTCTTGCTTCGTCAGCTAAATCACCCGTTTCATAAAGAAAACCTGTTTTTATTTCAGGTGCAAGCTCTTTTGAAAGTCGGATACATTCAGGGTCAAAGCAAGAGACTATTACATTTTTCTCTATTCCGAATTTATGTATCTCGTCAAGGGTTCGCTTAACGAGATCGTTTGGTTTTTTAGGTGCCTTAATTTCAATATTAACCATAGTCATTTTTTTTACAATTTCAATAAGTTCTGCTAAAGTCGGAATTTTTGTTCCTTTAAAATCGGAACTGAAATATGAGCCAAAATCATATTTTCTAAGCTCTGACAAGGTCATACCGTCAATAAGACCTTGTCCGTTTGAAGTGGCATCTATTGTATAATTGTGGCAAATAACAATTTCACCGTCTTTGGAAAGATGAACGTCTGTTTCAATTCCGTCAGACAAAAGCTCAACTGCTTTAGAAAATGCAGGAAGCGTGTTCTGCGGTGCGTATTTATTTGCTCCTCTGTGTGCAATAATAAGCGGCATACTTAAAAAACCTTTCATAAAATCAAAATATATCAGTTAATATTCTATAAAAGTTTTTTCAAGTTGTAAATACTTATTTCAATTTTTCGGTAATTTTTTCATATATTTCTACTATTTTGAATTTAAATTTGTATTTGTCGCCGCCCTCAACAATTTCAACCTCGTCTTTTTCGAGAACGTCTGACAGCTCACATTCTTTGCTTGCCGTAGGCAGACAGAGCGGCGGAAACATTACGCACCACCAATTATGCCCCGCGCCCTCGCCTATTATCACTTTTATCGCTGTATAATACCCAGCTGGCAGTGTTACTGAATTATCATAAGTGCGTGTATTGAAATATTCATTATCTACCGTTATTTTAACGTCATAATTAAAGCCCTCTTGTTCAATGACTTTGAGTGCCGCCTGGCGTAAGCGCTCGGTTTCGGGCAGTATTTTATCCTTTGCTTCTTCGGCTGTAACAGAGCCGTCAAAAATTTCTTTGCCCTCTAAGAGCACTGCATCACGCACCTTTAGCTTTAACTCCTGATCTTCAGTAGAATCGGAATTTGCAATAATGTGCATACGAAGCATTTTAGTGCGAATGTTTTTGCACTCCTCTGAAAAGCTTGAAATATTTAATATACACGCAATAAGTAATCCTGCCAATAAAGACGCTTCAATTTTAAGTATTCTGTTTTTATTTTTTGTTTTCATAAAAAACACTCCTTTCGTAAATACAAAAGGAGTGTTGACAGGTTTTTGTTATATAATTCAAAATAATTTGCCGAAATGCAGGTAGAAAAAAATACGGATTTTTGATAGAATAAAAATAAAGTGAGATATTTTGCTCCCAAACCGTAGTATAAAGTTGAGGGAGAAAGGACGGCGGTTGATTTGGATGACAGAGAAATAATCAAATTATTTTTTGAACGTTCCGAAGAAGCAATAGCTGAATTGTCAGATAAATACGGAGCAGTATGCTCTAAAATTGCTTTTAATATACTTAACAATCAGCAAGATGCCGAAGAATGTGTTAACGATGCTTATCTCGGTGTCTGGAACAGTGTCCCTCCACAAAAGCCTAATCCCCTGTTAAGCTATGTTTGCCGTATCGTCCGCAATCTTGCTGTTAAGAAGTATCATGCAAACACCGCAATAAAACGAAACAGCATATATGATGTTGCGCTGACTGAGCTTGAAAACTATTTCCCCTCCACAACAACGGCAGACGATGAATTTAATGCATCAGAAACAGTTCAAATCATAAATAATTTTCTTGAAACTCTAAATCAGGAAAACAGAATTATTTTCATTCGCCGTTATTGGTACTCTGATTCTATTGAAGATATAGCAAAACAGTTTAATACAAGCAGTCATAATATTTCAGTACGTCTTTCCCGTACCCGTGAAAAATTAAGAAAGCATCTGCTCAAAGAAGGTGTATCTGTATGACAAGAGAAAAGATTTCAGATGTTATTGAAAATATTGATCAAAAGTATATAGAAGAAGCCTCTGCTTACTGCGGTGAAGCAAAGGCAGTTAAGAAACATAAATTTTCAAGATTGACGGCAATTGCGGCTTGCCTTGCGGTAATTTTTGCGATCACATGCGGTTACTTTTTGTGGAGAACCGCATTCCCGCCAAAAACCGTTCATTATTATAGTGATTATCATACGTCAGACGGTATTAACATAGATGATCCGCGTGTACATGTCGGAGTATCAAAATATGTTTTTGTAGCAAAGGTCACAGAAACACACGATTATTACACAGAGAGATTATTTCACCGTTTTCCAAAAATTATTGACTATTTTGGTGGAGAATTTACTGAATGCCGTCTTAATACTATTACTAATATAAAGGGAAATTTAGAGGTTGGCAAAGAGTTCTCATATTATAAAGTTGGCGGGATAAACGAGTTCAGAACTTGTGTTATGTTGGAAAGTGAAGATGACGTTTTACCTGAAGTCGGAAAGTATTATATTTTTTTCGGCGGTGCTCATGCTGACGGCACAATGACAGGCGGCTGTACATTTCCACTTGAAGACGGTATCACCGAAAGCAATTTGGAAGAATCCGCAATATATCAAAAATATGTTGACGCTTTCAATAATCAGATTGTGACGTACAATTTACATTCTGACTATCTCTGCACGGCAGATATAAATTACGGTAACGGAAGCTATAACGCAGAAGTTTACGCTGAATATCTTAAATGGCAAGAGGAAATTGACAGAAAATATGCCGAAGAGCAGAATATGAGTTATGAAGAATTTCACAAAAAATATTTTGATTACAAGTACGACGAAGCAGTAAAAAAAGGTAATCCCAAAATCAAATAGAACACAACATAAAAAAAGCAAATAACAAGGATGGTCAACACGGCAGTCCTGTTATTTGCTTTATTTGAGTTTCGATTCAATTCTTTGAGCATTAATAATAAATCCCCACGCAAAGTCGGTTACGGTGAATAATAAGAACCTGACGCTATGCGTCAGAACCTTGTTATTTCATTATAAGAACCTGCCACTTCGTGTCAGAACCTTGTTATTTGCAAAGTTTGAGATACAACTTAATTGTTCGTTTATTAAAAAATATAATCCCCCACAAAGTCGGTTACGGTGAATAATAACCTGCGTGTAAGCAGGTGGGTGTCATCTCTGTGCTTCTGTGCTCCCTTCGTCCGCATAATGCGGGAGGTCTGCTCCTCCGCACCGAAGTTCTGACTCCCTTGAAAAGTTTGTTGGGTTAATATTTACCGTAGTTATCGGGCTTCGCAGGGTTTTATTCAGCTTAAAATATCGTCTTCATCCTCTCCGTTAAAAAGCTCAGCAAGACGTTCTTCAAAAATTGCGCTTATTTCTTCATATTCATCATCGTCTTCGATTTGAACAAGGTACGTTTCGCCGTCCTCTTCAGTGACTTTTAGGACTATAATCTCGCCGTCATCTTCAAGCATTTCTTCTGCGTTTTCAAAATAAGGCAAAAGCGCAACATATCGTGCTGTATCGGTTTCAATTCTGTCAAGCTCTTCAAAAATATGCTCGTTGCCGTCATCATCCATAACGGTTACCAAATCGGGATTGTACTCTTCACTCATAATTATTCTCCTAAATAACAAATTTATTATCACAAAATATATATTCCTGACTGTAGCCACACTACTTCTTTTCCGCAGGAACGAAGATATTTATATACAGGCTCGTCAAAAATGCGAAAATCAGTTACCGAATAGTCTTTTAGGCTTATTACTCTTACCTTTTGCGATTTCTCATTGCAAATATACAACTCATCGTTATATTTTGAAAGTGAAACAGGCTTTTGAAAAGATTCTGATTCTTTCGAGCCTATTCGCATACTGAATTTTTTATGTGAAAGCGAATAGCTTACAACACAGTTTTGCTCGGGAACAACACTCCAAATAAAGCGACCGTCGCAGACAACTCCCGAAATCTCACATTCATGGTAACGCAAATCGTTAGACCAAATCATATTGCCGTCTTGCGAAAAAACACCGGTCTCCCCGCTCGGATAAACAACAATTATCTGTTTTGAGTCTGAAATATCGGCATCACAGGAAACGTAGTCCCCCAACTGCTCTGCAATTTTTTTATACTCTGCGCCGTATTTATTAAGCAAATATACACTTTTTGTTACAGGCGTTTTTTGCATTCTTTTGATATCATAACCGTAAAAATTAACACGGACTGCTCCGTTTGGTGCTTCACTCTTTTTTGTATATATAATACCATTAGAAAATGCAATTATATCAATAATATCAGTATCAACTATCTTCTGCATATTCTCACCGTAAATCCATTTAAATCCGTTTTTAATTATTATACTTGTTTTTTATTCTGCGGTCAATACAGTAAAAACTAATTTTTTTAATAATGTCAGCAGTATATTTTTCCATACACTTTAATAGATATATAGAAAGACATGAAAAATAAAAAGAAAGGACGATAGCGGGAAAATATTAAAATTTTGTTTATGTAAATCCCGTATCGAAGGATAACTTTATGAATTCAGGAAAAGCAATTTTAATTTTACTGTTCGGTATTATGTTTATTGCGCAGTCAATATTGCTGTTAAAAAACAAAAAGTTCGTTTCAGGCTCATTTTTAACCGCTGTTCAGGGAATATGCGCGCTGTTGGCGGTAAATCTTATCGGCACAGTAATAAATATAAGAATACCGCTGAATTTTTGGTCAATAGGTTTTTCCTCGCTCTTCGGAATAACGGGAGTTATTATGCTGCTCGTCATAAACATTTTATTTTAAAAACACCTTATTATATAATATAGCAAAGCCGATACGCAAAGTATCGGCTTTATTTTTTGGCTTATAAAGACGAATCCGTAAGCAAATAAATATGCATCTTATAGGGAATACTACATATTAAATATAAGTGATTCAACAATTATAAAAAAAACAACGGTGAAATTATGAACAATTTAAAAAAATTTTTTTCAGGAATGCTCATCGGAATAGTAAATGTAACCTTGGGTGCAGGCGGCGGAATGCTCACCGTGCCCCTTTACAAAAAATGCGGATTTGACCAAAAAAGCGCACAAATCAACGCAGTTGCAACAATTCTCCCGATTACAATTATCAGCTTAATAATTTATCTTTTAAACGGCAATGTTAACTTAAACGACACTTATTCATATATTATTTTCGGACTTCCTGGAGCAATATTGGGTACATTCGTTATTAAAAAGACTTCAAACAAAATTCTCCAATCAGTTTTTTCAATATTTATGATTTGGGCAGGCGTTAGGATGATTACAAAATGAGTATAATCAAAATTATTGTTTCATTTCTTTCAGGTCTTATAGGCTCAATGGGTTTCGGCGGCGGCGGAATACTGATTATTTATCTCGTTATTTTTGCCGATACTCCTCAAATACAATCCCAAGGGATAAATCTTGCCTTTTTCGTTCCCTGCGCTGTTATATCCACTATAATTTATACAGTTAAAAAACAGATAAAATACAAAGAAATCTTTCCCGTAATCTTAGGCGGAATTGCAGGAGCTATTCCTGCAGGCATTATGCTGAATTTTATTAAAACAGAATATCTATCAAAAATTTTCGCTGTATTTTTGATATGTATGGGAATTTCTTCTCTTATTAAACTCAAAAAATCGAAATAATATTGTTTTGACTCTCCCATTGTGTTAAAATAATACTAACATTTTTCAAGGGAGAATTCGATATGAAAAAAGGCATTAAAATATTGCTCGGCATTATTTGCGTTATTTTGTGCTTAAGTGTTGTGGCAGGCATTGCGTTTTTGAAAATTGCGACACCGACTGTAACTGTTGATTTTAGTTCGCAGTCGGATATGACGGGAAGAGCCTCAGGCTTTCTTTACGGCTTTGCGGAAGAAGATATTCCGTCTAAAGAAATTGCGGAAAGCATAGGTGTAAACGGCCTTGCCACTAAGCCCGTAGGCGGTCTGCAGCACCCCATAGGCGACGTAAATAATGTAAGCGACACTTTCCTGAGCGCAGGCGGCAAAATGCTGATGGTGTATACACAGGATATGTACGACACCTGGTATTACCAGCTTGACAGTCTTGAAGAATACAATGAAAAGGTGCGCAAAACTGTTACTGAATCTGAAAACAGCGATTACGCCGACTATCTTGTATACTGCATTTACAATGAGATGGACAACGGTGTGTGGTTCGGCAATTTCTGGGAAGAAGAAAACAGATATACTTTCTATGAAGCATGGGCTTCTACATATGCAGTGGTTCGCTCAATAAATCCAAACGCTAAAATTGCAGGTCCAGGTCACGCAGGCTACAACGGTGACTTTATAAAAGAGTTTTTATCTTACTGCAAAGAACACGACTGCCTGCCTGATATGGTAATTTGGCACGAGCTTGCCGAAAGATATTCGCTTTATTTTATGGACGATCATTTTGATGAATATTACAACATTTGCGATGAACTTGAAATAGAACGCCTTCCCGTATGTATATCCGAATACGGTCTTATGAGAACGAACGGTATTCCAGGTGAATCCGTAAAATGGATTTCAAGACTTGAAAAGCAGGACGCGTACGGCTGTGTTGCATATTGGAGACTTGCAAACAATCTTTCCGACGCGGTAGCTGATGATGTAACGCCGAATTCAAACTATTGGGTGTATAAATTCTATGCCGAAATGAAAGGCAAGGAAATTAAAGTCAGTGAGTTTGACCTTATGCACAGCAATGTGGAAAATTATATAAAGGGTAAAGAGCCTCTGTCTAATTTGGGTTTTTCTGCAGTAGCGTCTTTTGACGAAACTGAAAGCAAGTTTTATATCCTTGCAGGTGGCACTGACAGCAAAGGAAAAGTTAAAATTGAAAATATAGACAAAGCGTACTTTAAAAATGGCGACAAGGTAACGATTAAAGTTACGAGCGTAGATTTCATGGGACTTGGCGGAGCGGTATATTCCCCTGACGACTGTATGATGGTGACAAAAAAAGTAAGCGGATCTTCGATTTCGTTTAAACTTCCATGCGAAAGCACATCACAAGCGTTCTTTATTGAAATCATTCCTTATGACGGGTCTGAAGATTATATAAATAAAAACACAGGAACAAGATATGAGGCAGAGGACGCTAAGCTCTCAGGTAACGCCGTTGCCACTAACGAGACTGCGTACGCATATTCGGGCTCAGGCTTGGTAAAAGGCTTGGATAAGAGCAGTTCAGTAGAATTCCGTGTAGATGCAAAGACAAGCGGAATGTATAATTTTGAATTTGTATACGGAAACGGTCCTGTAGACGGCACAAGAATAAATGCTGAGGTCAAAATAACCGTTGACGGCGAAGAAATTGGTACTTATAAATTCCCGTCTTCAATTAAAGAGGATTATATGGAGTGTATCTCTATCCCCGTGGAATTGACAGATGGCAAACATAATGTTGTGCTTGAGGTGCAGAATAATGCCGTCTTGTCCCTTGACCTCTTAAAAGTCACAAATATCATTGACAAAGAAAATTACGGTATTTATTTTGATAAGTTGAGTTCAAGAAACACAACCGATAATAACACTTATTCTGTAATAGTCGACAGTGACGGATATTATAATCTCTCATTTTCAGGCAGCGGCTCGACAAATATAACAATTAACGGAATTGTTAACGGTGAGGACAGTTTAACAGGCAGTGAGTTGCCCGTATATCTTCACCGCGGATATAACAATCTTGTATTTACAAACAACGCAATACTCACAGGCGTAAAAAGAAACGCTTCACTTACCGATACATATATGATAACGCCTGATGATGTTACAGTATACGGCGGAGCAACGGTAGAGGCGGATTCCAATACATCAAGCGGTATGCGTATTGGCTGGATAAGTTCTGAAACGGAAAGCGGATGTACATTTAATGTGAATGTTTCAAAAACGGGATATTATAACTTTACCTTTGAATATGCCAATAACGAAGAGGGCGGTTACCACGACTATAATGTGGATTTAATCGAGCGATATGTCACCATTGAGGTAAACGGTGAAAAACAGCCAAAAGTATTTTTCAGAAACACCTATAGCTGGGAACATTACAAAACGAAAACTGCTGTAATTTACCTTAATGAAGGCGACAATGAAATAAGACTTTCCAACGACGGATCATACAGTTTTAACGGCAATGTAACATATGCTCCGAACATCGGATCAATAACTGTAAATAAATTTTAATTTAAAGTATTATAACAGTTAATTTTTAAACAAAAAAGGACACTTTTCGGTGTCTTTTTTTGTTATTCCGCCAAAAATTATATTTATTAAAGTCTCCCTATTGATAATAATAAAAACATAATATATAATTATTTTAAAATGGAGTAATTTGGATTTATTTTAGTATTTGATATTCTCTATGGAGGTTTAAACATATGAAAGTACAGTTTACGGAAACGGTGTTAAGAGACGCTAACCAGTCGCTTATGGCAACAAGAATGCCCTTCTCTGACTTTGAGGCAATTCTTGAAACACTAAACTCGGCAGGATACTACTCTCTTGAATGCTGGGGCGGTGCAACCTTTGACTCCTGCCTGCGTTATCTTGACGAGGATCCATGGGAAAGGCTCAGAAAAATTAAAGCAAAGTGCCCTGACACTAAGCTTCAGATGCTTCTTCGCGGACAGAATCTTCTCGGATACAAGCATTACCCTGATGATGTTGTAAGAATGTTTGTTAAAAAGAGCATTGAAAACGGTATTGACGTTATAAGAATTTTTGATGCACTTAACGACACAAGAAACATACAGGTTGCAGTTGATGAAACAATAAAGAACGGTGCTATTGCATCAGGCGCAATTTCATATACAACAAGCCCTGTTCACACTCTCGAAAAATATGTTCAGCTTGTTAAAGAAATGAAAGAAATGGGTTGCACTACAATCTGCATTAAGGATATGGCAGGCGTTATGACTCCCGTTGAGGCAAAAGACCTTGTGGGCGCAATTAAAGATGCAATGCCCGAAATGCCCGTTATTCTTCATACCCACTGCACAACGGGAATGGCTTATATGACAATCCTTAAAGCAGTTGAAGCAGGATGCGATATTATTGATACAGCCACCTCTTGCTTTTCAGGCGGTACATCACAGCCTGCAACGGAGACTATTCACGATGCTCTTACAGGACTCGGCTTTGAAACAGGTCTTGACAGAAGCGTTCTGAAAGCCGTTAACGATCATTTCAAGCCTCTTCGCGACAAATATCTTTCATCAGGTCTTTTAAAGCCGAAAGCACTTGTTACCGACACTGACGCTTTAACATATAAAGTTCCCGGCGGAATGCTTTCTAATATGATAGCCAACCTTGAAGATATGCACGCTCTTGACAAAATGGAAGAGGCTCTTATTGAAATCCCGAGGGTGCGTGAAGATATGGGTTACCCCCCGCTCGTTACACCTTTGAGCCAGATGGTAGGCAACCAAGCTGTTACAAACGTGCTTGTTGGTGAAAGATACAAGAATATTTCAAAAGAAATTAAAGCATATATAAAGGGCGAATACGGTAAAGCTCCCGGAGAAATAAATAAAGACCTTCAAAAGAAGGTTTTAGGCGACAGCGAACCAATTACATGCCGCTTTGCAGACACGTTAGAGCCAGGATTTGAAAAAGGCAAGGCTGAAATCGGTGAGAAAGCAAAATCCGATGAAGATGTTCTTTCATATATTGCATTTCCGCAGCAGGCAGAAAATTTCTTTGACAAGCGTGATGAAAAAGCAAAGAACACGTTTAAATATTCCATTAAACGAATTGATTGAGAGGTAAGAACATGACTACTACACTTTTAAAGCAATCAATTTCAATGGCTGAGGCGCTCAGCGTTTCAGTTACGGGAATAATCGTAGTTATGATTATCCTTGCCCTTCTTGCGGTTATCGTTGTTTTACTTTCAAAAACTATACGGATATTTGAAAGCAAAACCAAAAAGAAATCTAAGGCAACACAAACTGAGTCAATCCCAACGCCTGTTAAATCAGAAAAGCCGCAGGCAATCAACAACGGTCATCCGCTTCCCGAAACACAGTCCGCAGGCACGCTTGACCTTTACAAGACAGACGAAAAGACTGCCGCAATTATTATGGCTATCGTTTCAAACGAAAGCGGCATTCCGCTTAACAGACTCGAATTCAAGTCAATAAAACTTATCGAAGAATAAGGGGGAAAATCAAATGAAATATATTGTTACATTAAACGGAAAAAATTATGAAGTAGACGTTAATGAATTGTCAGAGGCTATTGTTACCAATATTTCCGATGCAGTAGCACCTGCTGTGCCTGCTCCCGTTGCAGCTCCCGCAGCACCTGCACCTGCAACACCTGCTCCTGTTGTTACAGGCAACGGTACACAAATTAAGGCTCCGATGCCCGGTGCAATACTTAAAGTTAATGCTTTTCAAGGTCAAAAGGTAAATGAGGGCGATGTTCTCTTTATTCTTGAGGCTATGAAAATGGAAAATGAAATCGTCGCCTCTGTTTCGGGTACGGTTTCACAAGTCCTTGTTACAAAAGGTCAGACAGTCGATACTGATGCTGTTCTTGCCGTAATAGGTTAAGGGGGAACAAGTATGCAGATTATTGAGGCTCTTGTAAGCCTGTTCCAAGAATCAGGCTTTGCACACCTTGCGTGGCAAAACTGGGTAATGATAGGTATTTCTTTTGTCTTGCTTTATTTCGCAATTGTAAAGAAATATGAGCCGTTACTCCTACTGCCTATCGCATTCGGTATGTTGCTTGTAAATATTTATCCCGATATTATGTATGACCCGTTAGCTATTGCCACACCGGGCGGTGAAGTTATTGATGCTTCGGCGCATTGGTATGATTCAGGCGTTTTAAGACTTATTTACTGCGGTGTTAAATCGAGTATATTCCCCTGCCTTATATTCTTAGGCGTTGGCGCAATGACTGATTTCGGCCCCCTCCTTGCAAACCCGTCAAGCCTTCTTTTAGGCGCGGCCGCACAGCTTGGTATTTACGTTGCATTTATTATTGCCATTGCTACAAATCTTATTCCCGGATATGAAGGCTTTACTCCTTTAGAAGCGGCGTCTATTGCCATTATCGGCGGCGCGGACGGCCCCACGGCAATTTACCTTACAGGTAAGCTGGCTCCTCACCTTTTAGGCCCGATAGCAGTTGCCGCATATTCGTATATGGCACTTATTCCGCTTATTCAGCCACCTATTATGAAGCTTCTTACAACAGATAAAGAACGTAAAATTAAAATGGAACAGCTTCGTACTGTCAGCAAAGCTGAAAAAATCATTTTCCCGATAGTTGTTACGGTTGTCTGCGTTCTTGTTATTCCGTCAACTGCTCCCCTTATCGGTATGCTTATGCTTGGTAACCTGTTTAAAGAGTCAGGTGTTACAGACAGACTTTCAGACACGGCGCAAAATGCGCTTTGCAATATTGTTACCATTATGCTCGGCGTAACGGTAGGCGCTACCGCAGAGGGCAAAACTTTCCTTGCCTTCAAAACCGTTCTCGTTATTGTAATCGGTCTTCTTGCATTTATGTTCTCCACAGCAGGCGGCGTGCTTTTTGCAAAGCTTATGAACATTGTTACAAAGGGACGCGTAAATCCCCTTATCGGTTCGGCAGGCGTTTCTGCTGTTCCTATGGCTGCCCGTGTTTCACAGGTTGAAGGAAGAAAGTACAACCCGTCAAACTTCCTGCTTATGCACGCTATGGGTCCGAACGTTGCAGGTGTTATCGGCTCGGCTGTTGCCGCAGGTTTCCTGCTTTCAAGGTTCGGTTAATATTTATATATATAAAATCAAGGGGGCTTAAAGCCCCCTTAAATTTTTGTATTATTATAGTTTAGTATCAATTTCTTTATCTATTTTTATTTCATCTTCTGTTACAATGCAGTCAAACGCCAAAATATTTACTCCGTTTTCTTTCGCCCGTTTGAGTTCTTCTGCAAATTCACGGTGAGTTTTTACATTGGGTTCAAAATGGGTAACGCCATTCATTTGTATTACGAACACTACATAAGCCGTATATCCGTTTTTAACAGCATTTTGAAGCTCTTTTAAGTGTTTGCATCCCCTTTCAGTCGGAGCATCGGGAAACAATGCCACTCCGTCCTCTTCAAGAGTTACGCCCTTACATTCAATAAATATTTTTTCAGTTTTTGTTTCAACGAAAAAGTCAAACCGTGAATTTTCATATTTGCACTCAGGTTTAATCAGCACTATATCCTTAAACATATTAGGAATATATTCAGCGCAAACGTTATTTACAACTTGACTGTCCATATTTATAAGCAAACTACCCTTTTCCACTGCGATTAAATCATATTTTGTCTTGCGGTTTGGATTATCAGACTTACTTAAATATACAACTGCATTTTCTGTTAACAGCTCTTTACATCTGCCCGTGTTTTTCACATGACAAATTTCATCTTTCCCGTCAATTTCTACAATTGCAATAAATCTGTTAGGTCTGCTTTTAAATTTTCCCTTAATTATATTTGAATATTTCATAACAAAAAAACGGGCGGCAAAAGCCGCCCTTAAATTTAATTATTTCTTAATCTTACGTGCTTCGATTTCAGCAACCATTTCAGCCTGACGTTTTTCTGTAATCTTATAGAAGAACATTGGTACTGCGCAGGCAAACATACTGATAACGCCTGAAAGAACAAGCATATTCCAAAGAGTGTTTGCGCCTTGTGCTGAAATATAACCTGTTTCAGAGTTAATTCCTGCCGCTTTGAAGGAAACAACGCCTATGAAAGCGCCGACTGCCATACCGATTTTGTTGATAAGAGTCTGCATTGCGAAGCAGATTCCCTCGCCTCTCTCGCCTGTTTTCCACTCAAGGTAGTCAACTGTATCACCAATCATAGCGTAAGTGATAATGTTGTTAACACCCTGCGGAATACCCAAGAGAACAAGAGCAATAGCCGCAATAATAAGCTTCCACTTTGCGTCGTAACCAACGAAGTACATTATTGCCATTACAACTCCGCCGAAAAGGTGAACTGCAATATAAGCCCATTTCTTTGTGAATTTCTTTGACATCCACGGAACAAGAAGAGATGCAACCAAACCGCCCGGAACAACCAATAAGGTTATAAGGCTGTACATACCTTCGCTCTGAAGAACGTATTTTGCAAAATACAAACCGCCGGTGTATGTATAAACCATTCTCGCACCGCCGAGAACACCTGAAAGCACGATAAGAAGCAATTCCTTGTTCTTAAAGAGAAGCTTTAAGTTATGCCCCAGGCTTGGTGGATTGTCATTAGCTGTGAAGCGTTCTCTTGTATGCTTAAATCCGTAGAAGAACATGGGAACAGCTAAAACAACAAGAACAAGAGCACAAATGAAATATGTCATTTTAAGAGTGTTTGCATTTGCAACTTCCTGACCCTTAATAACCGTGCCTATAAAAGAATTTGCTGCATCTTCAACGGAAAGACCTTGCTTGCTTACAAGGTTTGAAATTTCAGTCGCTTTATCTGTCATAATGCGTGAAATATCAGCTTCTGTATATCTGAATTTGCTTGTTACTGCTCCTGTAATAATCGGAACGAAAACCGTAACAATACCTGCGCCCAATGTGCAAAGCAAACGCGTGATTGTAAGCATATTGCCGCGAACAACCGTATCATTAGTCATACAGGTTGAAAGTCCCCAATACGGAACGTCGGCAACCGTATAAACAACAGACCAAATTACGTAAATAATTGCAATGATAATGAATGTTGATGTTGCCTTTGCTTTAAAAGCAGGAAGGAAGCAGGCAATCGTCATAATTGCTATGGGAATAGCCATCCATTTAAGATACGGGCGGCATTTACCCCATTTAGTTCTTGTTCTGTCAACGATTGAACCCATAATCGGGTCATTGAATGCGTCGAAAATACGGGTTCCGAGCATCAAATAAGCAACAGCCATTGAGCCTGCAAGGGAACCTACCGTAACGCCGTCAGCACCGAAAAGAAGCGCGTCCGTAAGGAAAATCGTAAGATAAGAACCGATAATTGTGCATATAAAGTTTTGACCGAATCCTGCAATACCGTAGGCAATAGCCTCTTTAGGCTGAAGACTGCTTTGGTCTTCCGGATTAGTGCCATAAACCTTATGCAAAAGTGCGTTGATTTTTGACATTCATATTCCTCTTTCATAAATATTTTATAGCCAGCTTAAACACTGGAAATCTACATTTTATATGATAACATAATTATATTGAAATTTCAACAAAAAATAATAAAAATGCTCCCTTATTTTATGCAAGGGAGCAAAATTTAAATAATTTATTTTACTGTTTAGCGCCGTTATCAAACATTTCAAGGGCCTTAACTGAAGCCGCAAAGCAGGTTGCAAGGCAATCTTTATTAAGGGCATCCGGTGTGTCAAGCCTTGTATGGTAAAAATCAGGAAGCGCGTGACTGAGTGCAGTAATGCCTGTTGCCTTAAGCCCTGCCTGAGCAAAGGCTGCTGAGTCAGTTGCGCCGCCAAGGGGCGGAACCATTCCCTTTTTGCAGGGAATATTAAGCTCCTCACAAGCCTCATAGAAAAGGTCTGATACATCTTTATCAACCTTTACCGTTCCGTTAAGGTCACGGTAGTTTACCATAAGCTCTTCTGACTGAGTAATTGTGTCGTATGAGAAAATAAATGTGGGTACGTCATTCATTTCGTGCTTGTGTGCTTCACACCAAGCTTTTGAACCGCGAAGACCTGCTTCCTCTGAGCCTGAAAGAACTACGCCGATTTCAGTATTTTCAAGTTCAATACCCTCGTCTTTGAGCATTTTAAGAATTGCGATACCAATGTAACAACCTGTAAGATTGTCGTTTGCGCCGTCTACTACTCTTTTTTCATTCCACATAAAGTAAAGACCGAACCAGAACGGAACAAAAACTAACGCAACAAGACCGAGTTTTAAAGCAAGGTCGCCTGTAAGCACACCTACTAATTTGAGAATTGCAACAGCAAGGGTATAAAATGCACCTACAAAGCAAACTCCCATGTGTATGTCAAAGCCAAGATATGTAAACTTATATTTAAAGGGCCATTCCCAGCAAGCATCCGGGTGACCGTTAAAAATAATTCTGCGCTTAACCTCACCTGTGGGCTTTTTGAATCCAGTTGCATTATGACCGATTTTTTCTTTAAACAGCTTGTCAACAGTCTTTTTATACAAACCGAACTGTAAAAAACAAATTCCAAGTCCTATTGCAATGAAAATTATTGAAAGCACGGGAACAAAGAAGTATGATGCGAGTGCCAAAATGCAACAAGAAATCGTTAAGTATATCCAACCGAAGAATGCATTTGGATTTTCTTTAAAGCCCTCAACGAACACTCTGTCGCAGCCTAAATCCTTCATGGTATCCGCTGCGTACTGACAAGCCTGCTCCTCACCTCTTGAACCAGGATCTCTCTTTTCAAAATCTTTGCAAATATGAGTGATCTCATCAATCATATACTGCGCAGCTTCATCTTTTTTGTTAATTACTTTAGATAAATCCATAATATATCCCCTTTCAAAATACATGAATGTATTTTACCATATTTTTCATTAAAACGCAATATGCAACAGATATTCTTTATTAAATCACTTAAAATAAAGAATAGTCCATATGTTCACTTTGCCACGACTACATCACTTTGCAAGTTAAAGTCAGGCACTGTATTAAACAGTGCCTGACTTATGTAAAAGTATTATATATTTGCTCCCATTATCAGTGGAGAATTTTTATTTATTCGTCAAAAACAGCGTCAATTTGCAAGGCTATATCATCGGGGATTTTTTCGTAAAATGTACAGGTAAACTCATCAGAGAGATAATACCTGCTCAGGTCGATGCAAATATAGTAATCTCCGTCTGTATTTTTGATTATTTCTCCGTAATTATAATATATTGCGTCAATATCATTATAGTTCCAATAAACGCTTTTTGACTTGATAGATCCGTAATCTGTCAATTCCCAATCGTCGTTATTAAGCTGTTTTTTTTCTTTATCTGTATTCTCACTGTAAGCACTGAACGCCAAGGTTCGTAAAGTTTCTGCCTGTTCGGGTGTAAGCTCCATTTTTTTGCACTCTTCATCATCAAAAATATCATTATAATAATGGAAATTGATTAAGGCAACGCCCGTTACCGTATCGGTGAGTACATTCGGATAATCAAAATCCTTACTTACAAGCGGTTTGCATTCAAACCCATCCCATGTATCATATGCAGCTCTGATTACAAATCTCGGGTCGTTTTCAATTATCCAGCACGCTTTATAATTAGTAGTAAATCCATAGGGAAGCATAGCTGTTTTATTATCAAGCATTACCCATCCGCTTGCTATTTCTTTATAATTCTTTAAATTAAAATTACTTGCAATTTCTTCGGATACAGGTGTCTGTGTTTCGCTCTTTATGTATTTTTTCATTTCGATTTCGCTCTCTATGGCACCTCCAATTGTGCCGAATATAATCATAAATACAAGCATTGAAACTGCACTGATAATAACAGCGAGGGTAATTAAGGAAATTTTTAATATAATCTTTTCAGGTATAGACCGGTACTCGCCCGTGGGTTCTTCCTTCTTAGCACACAGGAAAGACAGCACCATTAAGACAACGGTGAATATTATTGATGCAAATGTTGCCGCAAAACTCTCCAGTGAACAAATTATATTGCACATCAAAAGAACTATCAAAACGGCGAGAACGATATATTTGTACTTGCCGTTTTTAAAGTGTGAACGGGTTATAAAAGCTATCAGTAAAACAGCTATAAAAGCGGTCAATCCTATTGAGGCAAACAGTCCACCGAATATGTTTATACAAAAGATTCCGTAAAACGGACTAATGTCCGCCGGAA
>JAFLUO010000016.1 GCA_022508705.1 Oscillospiraceae bacterium | reverse complement strand
GTGGCGCCCGGTGCAGTCCGCTTAATGCTGCTCGGTTCCCCGCCTGACATGGTTCGCAGTGCACCGCCGCACAGGACCCACACGGCACACGACTAAATTAAGGCTTGTATCATTATACTATATAAATTCTCTTATTTCAAGAGAAAAAAGATAAATTTTATTACTCTGAATATTGCTATAAAAAAAATATATGTTAAAATTAAATAAAAATAAACAGGAGATTTTTCTATGTTTAATATTATCCCCCAACCTGTCAGTCTTTTAGTAAATCAAGAAAAAGAAGAATTTTCTCTTGAAGACAAAACCGTCATAACACCTTTTTATTTTGCAAAAGATTTCGCCTTATTCGTGAAAAAAGTCTTTAATAAAAATATTCGGCTTGAAGAAACAAACGATAAGAAAAGCTCTATTATTCTGACTCTTGACAGTTCTGTTCAGCACGATGAGGGTTATACGCTTTGTTGCCGTGACGGACATATATTTATAAATTCCAAAACCGAAACAGGACTTTTTTGGGGACTTCAAACGCTTAAGCAGATGCTTTTGCAAAGCGGCGGAAAAATTCCTTACGTTGAAATTACCGATTACCCACGCTTTGAATACAGAGGTTATTTGCTTGACACAGGCAGATATTTTTACAATAAAGAGGACATTAAGCGTATTGTTGATTTAATGGCGCTTCACAAGTTAAATGTTCTTCATTGGCATTTGACTGAGGATCAGGGTTGGCGTATCGAGATAAAAAAATACCCCCTTTTAACTGAAAAAGGCTCTTCACGAAGTCATACAAATTTCGGCGTTAAATCTCACTCAGGATATTATACACAAGAAGATATAAGGGAAATTGTCGCATACTGTCACGAAAGAAAAATAAAGGTTATTCCTGAATTTGACGTGCCCGGCCACTGCGTTGCCGCAATAGCCTGCTACCCGTATTTATCATGCTTTGACCGCAAATTAAATGTTGCAACCCATTGGGGAGTCAAGCACGATATTCTGTGTGCAGGAAAAGAAAGCACATATAAATTCGTTTTCGATGTGCTTGACGAGATTATGGAACTTTTCCCCGATAAAATAATCCATATCGGCGGAGATGAGGCGGTTAAAACACGCTGGAAACTTTGCCCTCACTGTCAAAAAGAAATGGTAAAGCATTCACTTAAAACAGAGGACGAGCTTCAAATGCTCTTTATGAGCAGAGTAAGCGATTATTTAAAGGAAAACGGCTATTCTTCTGTTATGTGGAACTGTAATTCTATAAACGAAACAAAATATCTCTCTCCTGATATTGCGTGGACAGTATACGGAGTTTCAGACGGCAATGATATTCTGCGCACAGAGCTTAACCGAGGCAGAAAACTTATAAACGCTAATTCATATCCCTTTTATCTTGATTTTCCTTACGGTTGGAATTCCCTTGAAAAAGTTTGCGAGGCAGAGGCGGCTCTCACTGACAATGACAACGAAACCTGGGGCATTGAGGGCTGTATGTGGACAGAGTACGTTCCGAATATGAAAAAACTTGAATTCCTAACATTCCCGCGGCTCGGTGCTATTGCTGAAAAAGCCTGGGCTGAAAAGGGTTATGCATCATTTTCAACGTTTTCTTATAAGCTGAACGATTATTATAAACTTTTAGACACATTTAACGTAAATTATGCAAGGCCACAAAAAGCTTGCCCGTCTTTTGTTTATAAAACTGCCTCTTCCCTTTGGTTTAACCGAAGAGTTTTGCATTGGCAAGGACTTCACAATCTTATCGACAATAAAAAAGTTGAACTGGTGGTAAAAAAATTAAGTAGGTAATATCGTAATTTATCTGTTGTTATCAGTGCAAAATTGTGATAAAATAAACATTAGGGAAATTTTACTAACATTCAAAACAAGGGAGTTATTTTTATGAAAAAATATGTTATGGCGCTTGACCAGGGAACAACAAGCTCAAGAGCAATTCTTTTTGACGTAAACGGAAAGATTTGCGCAAAGGCTCAGCACGAATTTACTCAGATTTATCCGCAGGCAGGGTGGGTTGAACACAGCCCTATGTCTATTCTTTTCTCACAGCTTCAGTCCGCAACCGAGGTTATGGCTACAAGCGGTGCTACTGCGGAGGATATTGCCGCAATAGGTATTACAAATCAGCGTGAAACTACTTTGATTTGGGATAAAGCAACGGGAAAGCCCGTTTACAACGCTATTGTCTGGCAGTGCAGGCGCACAGCGGAAATGTGCGAGGAAATAAAAAAAGACAAAGAGCTTACGGAGTACATAAAAAAGCACACTGGTCTTGTTGTTGATGCCTACTTTTCTGCAACAAAAATTAAATGGATTCTTGAAAACGTTCCCGAGGCGAAAGAGCTTGCAGAAAAAGGCGAGCTTCTTTTCGGCACGGTTGAAACGTGGCTTATATGGAATTTGACAGGCGGAAAAGTTCACGTTACGGATTATTCAAACGCTTCCCGCACCATGATTTTTGACGTTGACAGACTTTGCTGGGATGAATACCTTTGCGAAAAGCTTGGAATCCCTATGTCTATGCTCCCTGAGGTTAAACCGTCAAGTATGGTTTACGGGGAGGTTGCCTCAGGCGTTATGGGGCTCGAAGAGCTTGCAGGTGTTCCCATTGCAGGTGCAATAGGCGACCAGCCTGCTGCACTTTTCGGTCAAGGCTGCATTAGACCCGGTCAGGCTAAGAATACATACGGCACAGGCTGCTTTTTACTTATGAACACAGGCGAAAAAAGAGTTGAATCAAACCACAATCTTGTTACGGGCGTTGCATGGGGTCTTGACGGCAAGGTAACCTATGCTATTGAGGGCTCTGCCTTTAACGCAGGCTCGGTTATTAAGTGGCTTCGTGATGATTTACACATAATAGACCATGCTGCCCGCTGTGATGAATTGGCGGAAAGTGTTAAGGATGCAAACGGAATTTACTTTGTTCCTGCATTTACGGGACTTGGCGCACCCTATTGGGATATGTATGCAAGAGGAACTATTGTAGGCATGACAAGGGGCGTTAACCGTGCGCACATCTGCCGCAGTGTTTTAGAAGCAATAGCTTACCAGATGACAGATTTGCTTGAAGCAATGAAACAGGATTCTGATATTGACCTTTTTGAGCTTAGAGTTGACGGTGGCGCATCCGTTTCCGACGTAATGATGCAAATTCAGGCAGACCTTATAAGAACCCCCGTTAACAGACCGCAAATGGTTGAAACAACGGCTATTGGTGCCGCTTATCTTGCAGGCCTTGCAGTCGGTTTTTGGAAAGATACTGATGAAATTGCCCAAATCCGTCAGGTAGATAAGCTCTTTGAGCCGAAAATGGCTATTGAAGACAGAAACAAGTATTACCACGGCTGGCTTCGTGCAGTTGAACGCTCAAGAGATTGGATAGAACATTAAATGAAACTTATATATAAAGGCAAATTTAACTCAGACCCCGAAAGCTTGCCCCACGGAGAGCACAAGGCGGGTGCGGTTAAATTCAAAGAACCGGAAACACCAAAGAAAATGGCGATAATCGGTAATGCTCTTGCGCTGGTTATAACAGTAGCGGCATTGATAGGAATTTTTGTCCGTTCAGGCTTTGAAACGAATTTTAATATTTGGGGAATAGGCGTATCGTTTTTATGTATGTTCCCCCACGAATTTCTACATGCGATTTGCTTTAAAGAAGAAGTATATTTATATACCAACTTTAAACAAGGAATGCTTTTTGTCACAGGTCCCGAAACAATGAGTAAAACAAGATTTGTGATAATGTCGCTTTTACCGAATATTGTTTTCGGATTTATACCGTATATTATTTTTATGTGTTTCCCTAAATTGACATTTTTCGGCTCACTCGGAGCAATATCAATAGGAATGGGTGCGGGCGATTATTACAATGTTTTTAATGCGCTCACTCAAATGCCTAAGGGAGCAAGAACATATCTTTACGGTTTTTCATCATATTGGTACATGGCAAAAAGATAATACTGCACAAAAGGAGCAAAATACAAATGGATTACGCAAAGGAAAGTTTAAAACTGCATTATGAATGGCAGGGCAAAATCGAAATAAAAACAAGGGCAAAAGCAGGCGACAAAGAAGCGCTTTCTCTCGCATACACGCCCGGCGTTGCACAGCCTTGCCTTGAAATTCAAAAGGATATTAACAAATCTTACGAGCTCACACGCCGTTGGAATACGGTTGCCGTTGTAACCGACGGTACGGCAGTTCTGGGACTTGGGGATATAGGCCCTGAGGCAGGTATGCCCGTTATGGAAGGCAAATGTGTTCTCTTTAAAGAATTCGGCGGAGTTGACGCAGTTCCCCTTTGCGTTCGTTCAAAGGACGTTGACGAAATCGTTAACTGCATAGCCCTTTTGGCAGGCTCTTTCGGCGGAGTAAACCTTGAGGATATTGCGGCGCCCCGATGCTTTGAAATTGAGCGTAAATTAAAAGAGAAAACCGATATTCCCATATTCCACGACGATCAGCACGGAACTGCCGTTGTTGTTGCGGCGGCTGTTATCAATGCGCTGAGAGTTGTCGGCAAAAAAATTGAGGATTGCTCGGCTGTTTTCTCAGGTGCAGGCGCGGCAGGAATAGCCATTGCAAAGCTTCTTATTAGCCAAGGAATAAAGAGCGTTATAATGTGCGACAGCAAGGGTATTATCTGCAAGGGTGACGAAAGCCTTAACCCTGCAAAGCAGGCTATTGCTGAATTTACCAATAAAGAAAGAAAAACGGGTTCGCTTGCAGATGCAATGAACGGCGCAGACATATTTATCGGCGTTTCCGCCCCCGGAATTGTAACTGAAGATATGGTTAGATCTATGGCGGAAAAGCCGATAGTTCTTCCCATGGCAAATCCCACACCCGAAATTATGCCAGATATTGCAAAGCGCGCAGGTGCGGCGGTTGTCGGCACAGGCAGAAGCGATTTCCCGAATCAGATAAACAACGTTCTTTGCTTCCCCGGACTTTTCCGTGGTGCTCTTGACTGCAGAGCCAGTGACATTAACGAAGAAATGAAAATTGCCGCGGCAAAAGCTATTGCATCGCTTGTATCCGACGAAGAACTAAATGCGGAATACATTTTACCCAAAGCCTTTGACGAAAGAGTCGGTAAAACTGTTGCCCAGGCTGTTATGCAAGCGGCTAAGGAAACGGGAGTTGCGAGAATATAACTGCATAGAAATGTAAATTTTAAGATAAAATTATTCCCCACAGCTCATTTGAACTGTGGGGATTTTTACGCGGTTTTATACACCTGCCAAAATATTCATATTACGTAAAGCGCCGTCTGTTATTTTATCGTTAACGCTGTATGCGTGCTTTTCCAAATCGCCGCAAATTGCCTTTGTAAGATTTTGCTCCTGCAAAATGTCAATAATTCTGCCTGCAATTTTCTCAACTGCTTCATATTTTAAATCTGCAACGTCAAAATCGTTATTGTCACCGTAAAGCAAAAGAGAAAGATTATCGCCGTAAAAATTATCTGTATCAAATTCACGAAGCGCCCTAAAGCTCCATTTGTAATAGGGCATATATCGGTTATTCAAAAGAAATACCGTTTTCAAAGAAGCGTTTACAAATTCAAACAAAGCCATTTGAGCCGCCTCTTTTTCGCCGTGATTTAAACATCTTGTAAAATTGTACTGCCCTGCCTGCGCCATTATGAGAAGATTCCCTGCAAGCTTTTTAAGCTTTATATCTTCGGGTTGATTTTTAAGGATTTCCCTTATTTTTGTAAATTCGCCGAAATTGTCAAAGTATACCTCTCCGTTTACAGCCTCTAAAAGTGCATAATCGGGAAGAGTCAGCCATGCTTCATTAGAAAGATTTCCGTCAGGTGTGCCTGTTTTTGAAAGATAAAATTCTGCAGTTCGCAAAATCCCGTTTCTGTTGCCGCCGACGGGTGAAATTTTTTGCCTTGCCACTCCCATATACTCTTTCGGAAGCTTTTCATATGCGCGCTCCAAAAGGAATGCGGTTCTGCGGTCAATAACATCCTCCGATGGAAGAAAAATGCAAAATCCTGGTTCAAAATCGTGGTCTTGGGAAATTTCATCGTCATAGCCCAAATGTTCCGAGCCGCTGCCCACAAAGCCTGCGGCAATAAAGGGCAAAATTTCGGCAAATTCTTTTTCCAACATCGGTTTGCCGTATTCTTCAAAATATCCTTTTGAAAGTTCAATTCCGTTCATAAATTTCCCTCGCTCTGTTTAAAAGCTCTCTTTCCGTCATGAAAAAGCCGTAATAGCCGAAAGTTCCTGCACATTTTTCACATATATAAGCATAATCTCCGTCTCTTGGCAAAGAAGGTGTATTCAAAAGCTCCTCGGCTTTTTCCAAATACTCGTTGATTTTTTCTTCTGCACCTTCCATTCCCTTTTCAGCCGCTTCTAAATCCGCCATATTACAATAACTTGTTGCCATTTCACCTTCGCTGTTCGGTAGATTCGGCATAATCTTAAGAGCTTTTTGAAAAAGCTCCCGTGATTCATCATATTTTTTAAGATTCATAAGACAAACCGCAGTATTGTTATAGAGTCCGCCGAGACGGTAATCAGGTTTGTTTAAATACTTTTCGAAAACTTCTGCCGCTCGTCTGTAAAGCGGAAGGGCATCATCATACCTGTCAAAGTCACAGTATCCGGTTGCGCAGTTTAGAAAGGTTGTCCCCTTTGTAACAGTGTTTTCAAATTCGCTGTTCTGCACAAGGGAAAGACTTTCATTTATTGCTGAAAAGCATTTCTCCATTTTTTGCGTTTTGCGGTAAATGCCTACCTTTTCATTAAGAATTGTCAGCTCGCCCCGTATATCTTCGCCGATTTTTGCCTCTTCGTGCCAATAATTTAATAAATTCTCAGCAGATACATAATCATTTCTGCTTAAATGTTCGTCAAGCTTTGCGAGCACTCTGCCGACAGGTATTGACATCACAGTTTTGTTTATATCCATTTTAAGCGGGCAGCAAGGCTCTTCATAGTCTTCCTTTGAAAGAAAATTGTTATTCTCGTTCATTTATCGCCACGCGATACGGCATTCGCAAAAAGCGCTATATAAAAACAGCTTTTTTTATGCACGGTATCGTTCCTTTCATGATATTTTTTACACTGATTTCCTTTTTAATTCAAAATAAAGGCGGGAGCAATTCCCCTCTCCCGCCTTGTAAACATTCCAAAATTATTTTGCCAATGCGCCGATTTCAAGCATAAATCCGCCAAACTGACCGCCGAATTCGGGAGCACCGTCCATAATAATCTTCCCTTGCTTTACGGCAGTTAACATATCATCTTTGCCGAGAAGCGTTCCGAGGGCTGAGTCAAGAGAATCAAAGCGAAGAGTGAAAAACGGCATTGCACGCTTGTATTCGCCTCTGCCTGCTCTTGATTTACCTGCTTTTATACGGATAAACGCAGAAACCTCAGGGTGATCGTTAACGGCAAGTGCATAAACACGGTCGGGGGACTTTGCTGTCCAGTCGTGAATTTCAGGGTGCCCCATTTTGTTAAGCTGGCTTATTCCGCTGGTCAAAAGATAGAACATCGCTTTAACCATAAGCGATTTATCCTCTTCTTTTTCGGGAATTTCAGTTGCAGAAAGCACACTTGACATTTTAAGAAGTGTCATAAGAAATGCCTTAAAAGCGCCGAAATGCTTTACAACACCTTTCATTTTAGGAAGTGTTGCAGGTGACATTTTACCTTTAAAGAACGCATTCATTGCCTCTATTGACTTAAATTCAAGCTCAACGTGGGGGTTTGGGTCAACAGCATTTAGGTGAACAAGCCAATCCTCAGACCCGTTAACAACGTAATGCATTCCGATTTTTCCGCCTTCTGCCTCAGGGTCAAGAGCGCTCACCTGAATTACAGCGTGTACTTTTTCGTACTGCTTTTTAAGTGAGGGAACGTCCTGTGCCAAAACCTTAATAAGAGGCAATGCGGCGTTAAAGAATATTTTATTTGAATAAAGTTCTTCCCTTGTTGTCATTTAATCAGGCTCCTTTCCGATATATGGATCATACATCGTCGTCCCAGTTGTCGTCTTCCTCAAAGTCAGCCTGCATAACCTCACGAACGGCAGCAATAATACCGTTAGCGTCAATGCCCACTGCCGACATAATATCTTCATGAAGACCTATCGGAGCAAAACCTCTGTGACCGAGCATTTTAAATGCACAACCCTTGCCTGCCTGAGCCATAACCTCTGCTACTGCAGAGCCAAGACCGCCGATTACTGAATGGTCTTCAACAGTGATAATTCTTCTTGTGTCCATAACGGCTTTTAAAATAGCCTCTTCGTCAATAGGCTTGATTGTGTGCATATTAAGAACACGAACTTTAAGTCCATCGGCATTTTCAAGGAATTCAGCGGCCTGCTTTGCCTGGAAAACGCATGAACCGCAAGCAATAACCGTAATATCTGTACCGGGGTGAATCTCTACTGCCTTGCCAACCTCAAAGCCGTAATCCTGTGTGTCATAAAGAACACGGTCAAAGCCACGGTTGATTCGTATATAGTAAGGACCATTGTTGGCATAAGCCGCATTAACTGCATTAGCAGTTTCAATACCGTCTGCCGGAACAATAACAGTTAAATTGGGCATTGCTCTTGTAATGGCAAGGTCAACTATTGCGTGGTGCGTTGAGCCTGCCTGACCGAAAGATGTACCTGCGTGAGTAGCAATAATTTTTGCATTAACGTTCTGATAGCAAATATCTGTGTGAAGCTGGTCGCATGCACGCATTGACGTAAATGCAGAGAAACCTGAAATAAAGGGAATCATTCCTGCTCTTGCCATACCTGCACCTACGCCGAACATATCCTGCTCAGCAATGCCTACGTTGATAACTCTTTCAGGGCAAACCTTTAAAACGTCGCCAAGCTTTGTTGATTTTGCAAGGTCAGCCGTAATAGCTACAACCTTTGGGTCATTTAACATTATATCGGTAATTGCCTTGCCGTAAATTTCAGCGGTAGCAACTTCTGTCTGGTCGATTGCGTTATAAACAAATCCGCCTGCCATAATTATTTGCCCTCCTTTTCTGCTCTTGCAAGTCTTGCTTTGTAATCCTCTTCAAGCTCTTTGCCGTATTTTGCAAAGGTGTCATCGTCAAGCGCCATGTAATGGCAGTGGTAATCACCTGCTATGGACTTAATTCCTGCACCCTTTAATGTGTCCATAAGAATACAGGTGGGAGCGCATTTTTCTTTGCTTCGTGCGATAGCTTCGTCAATAGCATCGCAAAGCTCGCCGATATTATTACCGTCAACGCAAATGGTATTGAAGCCGAATGCACGCATTTTGTCGGCAACGGGCTCAAGCTTCATAACCTCTTCAGTAGGACCGTCAATCATACAGTGATTTCGGTCGATAAACACTATGCAGTTTGAAAGCTCGTAATGGTTTATGGTCATAAAGCCTTCCCAGTTGGAACCTTCGCCGAGTTCTCCGTCGCCTGTAACAACATAAGTTAAATAATCTTTATTTTGAAGTCTTGCCGCAAGGGCTGTACCTGCCGCAATTGAAACGCCGTGACCGAGAGACCCTGTTGAAGCGTCAACACCTACAATTTTGTTTGAGTCAAGGTGCATACCCATTTTTGAACCTGAAAGGTTAAAGGTTTTAAGCATTTCTACATCGTTAAAGCCCTTATCGCAAAGAACAGGCGCATAAGCGATTGCCGCGTGACCTTTACTTAAAATGAAACGGTCTCTGTCCTCCCACTGGGGCTCGTCAACGCGGATGTTAAGATACTTATGGTAAAGAACCGTAAGAAGATCTAAAACGCTCAATCCCCCGCCGATATGGCCGCTGCCTGCCCACATAGTAGTCTGCATGCAGAGCTTTCTCAGCTCATAAGCCTTGTTTTCAAGAGCTACCCATTCCTGCTTTGATAAATTAGCCATGAAAAATTCCCTTCCTTTTTTGTCTTAGTATGATATTATTTCAGTTCAGGATGATTTTTGCGCAATACGTTAAATGCATCCTCTGCAATATCAATTGAAAGCTTGATATCGTCTTGTGTCAGCGATGCATTGATGAAATGGTTATGGTGAGATGCCAAGAATAAGCCTCTTGAAACGCACTCTGCAATCCATTCCTGATGAAGCATAAGGCTGTCATCGTCAGATATTCTTAAATAGAACAGTGCCGGCTCGCCTGAAACCGTAAGATTAAATCCGTTGTTGGCTGCCGCAGCCTTAAAGCCATCTGTAAGCTGAGTGCCGAGCTTGCGGAAAAGAGTGGGTGTATCCAGTGCCTTCATTTTGTTAATAGTGGCAATACATGCTGCAAAGGGCACGGCGCTCATCCAATAAGAGCCTGTGTAGGTCATACCCGAAACGGTTGATTTCATATGCTCGCCGCCGCAAAGCGCAGACATATTGTATCCGTTTGCAAGGGCTTTGCAGAAGCAGATAAGGTCTGCTTTAATGCCGTAATAATGGTCGGAGCCTTGAAGGTCAAGACGGAAACCCGCACGGACATCGTCAAAAATAAGAACAACGCCGTGATCGTCACACCATTTGCGAACCGAACGCCAATATTCCTTGGAAGCAACCTCGTTATCCTTAAAGTTGCCATGGTCATAAGGCTGTGCAATAAGACCTGCAATGTCGCCGTCATTTTCGTCGTAAAGCTTTTGAAGAGCATCAATATCAAACCACGGAGCTACAAGGTTGTGGCAAACGTCCTCAGGCAAAATTCCGGGGTAGTCAATTTTCTGTGCCCACTGAAAATCGCCGTGATAATAACCCTTTAAGAAAATAATTTTTCTTTTATGGGTATGTGCGCGGGCGCTCATAACTGCAAGAGTTGTTGTATCTGAACCGTTTTTGCAGAAAAATGCCCAATCGGCAGAGGCAACCGTATTTACAAGATTTTCAGCACATTCAACCATTATTGTGGAAGGAGCAGTCGTGCAGTTGCCCTTTTCCATTTGTGCCTTTGCCGCCGCGTCAACGTCAGGGTCGTTATAGCCGAGAACGTTCGGGCCGTAAGCACACATATAGTCAATGTATTTGTTGCCGTCAGCGTCCCAAAAATATGATCCCTGGGCCTTTACTGAATAAAACGGCCATTTCTGAATGGGAATCCAAAGTCCTTCAGAGGGACCTAAGTGCCCGTAAATACCTGCGGGAATAACCTTAAGCGCCCTGTCAAAATATTCACGGCCTTTATCGTGCTTGTATTCGGGATATTTACTCATATCAGTTACCCTCCTTATGCTAAGTAAAGACCAACTCTGTCGAGAAGTCTGTTCATATTATCTATCATTGAAGCCATACCGTGAATTTCAACCGAGCCTTTGCAAAGCTCTTCAAGGGCATTTACCTTGCCGTTAAACAGAGCTGATGCCAAATCATAATCTGCAAATGACATAATTGCTCTCGGTTTTTCAGGGGCTTTTTTAATCGTAACAAGGTGATGGTCTTTTACACGGATTGTGGCAGTGTCGCAGTCTTTAATTCCGAATGAAATATCGCCGTCTACCATGTATGAAGCGCTTGCTTTGCCTATTGCATCCTGATTAGCTATCTGCGAAATAGCAACGGAAATTGTATAGAAGGTCAAACGGGTTGAAAGAACAAAGAAATCTCTGTCTGCCAGCGCCTCTTCAGTGGGACGCATAAGCTCTGTAAGTCTGTCTGTAAGAGCGGTAAAGGTTTTAAGAAGAAATCCTATCTTCGCAATTCCCTTTGTGGGAACAGGGGTTGCCTCTCCGTCAATAATCTTATTGAACTTCTCACAGGAAGAAACGGGGATTTTAATGTCGGGGTTATTGACGCCGTCTTCCATACGGCAGCCTTTTGAGCTAAAGGTTAAGGTAGCGGCAGGGCCGTCTTTTACCTCAAAAGCCAGTGACACCGGCTTATTAAGAGAAGTAATAATCTCTTTAGCCTTCCCGTCAAGCTCGCAAAGGTTTTCCAATGTTCCGAGTACGGCATACATGTTTATGTAAGCCATTGTCTTTGCATCAGTCATAAATTTACCTCCATTTGCAAATATAATATATACAATAATATACAATAAAATAATACCAAATTTTAAGTTCATTTGCAAGAAAAATTATACAAATTTACATAAATAAATTTTAAATTTGTTAATGATTTTTGTGAAAATGTGTGTTATACTTAAAGAGTATAATTGGAAAATAGCGTAAATTTTTCAAAAACTTTAAAATTACTGCGGGATTGACAAAATCCGGCATAAATGAAAGGAAATATAAATGTCACTTTTTAAAAAGATTTTCGGAGATTACTCCAGCCGTGAAATTAAGAGAATAATACCGATTCAAAAAAAGGTTCTTGAATTGGAAGAGGAATACAAAAAGCTCTCAGACGAAGAGCTTCAGGCAAAAACGCCCGAGTTTAAAGAAAGACTCCAGAACGGCGAAACCCTTGACGATATTTTGCCAGAGGCTTTTGCAGCCCTCAGAGAAGCGTCGTCCCGTGTGCTTAATATGAGGCACTTCCCCGTGCAGATTATCGGCGGTATAGTTCTTCATCAGGGCAGAATTGCCGAGATGAGAACTGGTGAAGGTAAAACCCTCGTTGCAACTCTTCCCGCATACCTTAACGCGCTTTCGGGAAAAGGTGTTCATATTGTTACTGTTAACGATTATCTTGCACGCCGTGACTCTGAATGGATGGGCAAGCTTTACAGATTTATGGGTCTTACGGTAGGTCTTATCGTTCACGATTTAGACGGCGACCAACGCCGCGCGGCTTACGCTTGCGACATAACCTACGGAACGAATAACGAAATGGGCTTTGACTATCTTCGTGACAATATGGTAATTTACGCAGAACAACGAGTTCAGCGCGGTCACAACTTTGCTATTGTTGATGAGGTTGACTCCATTCTTATAGACGAGGCAAGAACTCCCCTTATCATTTCAGGTATGGGCGACAAATCAACAGACCTTTACAAAATCACCAACGACTTTGCTAAAAGACTTAAAATGTTCAAGGTTAAGGAAATTGAAGCAAAGACGAACTACGAGGACATTGTAGGCGAAGACGACGACTACATTGTTGACGAAAAAGCAGGTACCGCATCCCTTACCAAAAACGGTATTAAGAAAGCAGAAGCATTTTTCGGCGTTGAAAACCTTGCCGATATGGAAAACCTTACAATTCAGCACCACATTGACCTTGCAATTAAAGCAATCGGCGTTATGAAGCGTGACGTTGACTACGTTGTTCAGGACGGTCAGGTTCTCATAGTTGATGAATTTACAGGTCGTATTATGCACGGCCGCCGTTATTCAGACGGTCTTCACCAGGCTATTGAAGCAAAAGAAAACGTAAAGGTTGAGCGTGAGTCAAAAACCCTTGCAACAATTACGTTCCAGAACTATTTCAGACTTTACAAAAAGCTTTCCGGTATGACGGGTACTGCCATGACGGAAGAGGGCGAATTCCAGGAAATCTACACCCTTGACGTTATTGAAATTCCCACAAACAAACCGATGATAAGAGAAGATGAGCCTGATGTTCTCTACAAAACCGAGCAGGCAAAATTCAATGCTATTATTGAGCAGATTCTTGAGTGCAACGAAAAAGGTCAGCCCGTTCTTGTGGGTACCATAAGCATTGAAAAGAGTGAGGCACTTTCTGCCGCTCTTAAACGCAGGGGCATAAAGCACTCCGTTCTTAATGCAAAGTATCACGAAAAGGAAGCTGAAATTATTGCGCAGGCAGGCGCGTTTGGCGCAGTTACCATTGCTACTAACATGGCAGGCCGCGGAACCGACATTATTCTCGGCGGTAACCCAGACTTTATGGCAAAGGCCGAAATGAGACGTATGCAGTTCCCCGAAGAGCTTATTGAAGAGGCAACGGGCTTTGCGGATACTGACAATGAAGATATTATCAATGCAAGAAACACTTACCGTGAGCTTGAAAATAAATATAAAGAACAGCTTCGTGATGAAGCCGAAAAGGTAAGGAATGCAGGCGGTCTTTTCATTATCGGTACGGAACGCCACGAATCAAGACGAATTGACAACCAGCTCCGAGGCCGTTCCGGTCGTCAAGGTGACCCCGGCAGAAGCAAATTCTATCTTTCAGCCGAGGATGAGCTTTTAAGGCTCTTTGCTGGCGACAGATTCTATAACATTCTTGACACCTTCGGCGCGGCAGGCGAGCTTCCCCTTGAAACTAAGATGTTTACGAACACTATTGAAAGCGCTCAAAAACGTGTTGAGGGTAACAACTTTGCGGCACGCCGTAACGTTCTTCGTTTTGACGACGTTATGAGCAAGCAGAGAGAGGTTATATACGGCGAGCGTAACAAGGTGCTTGACGGTGCTGATATTCACGGAACAATTCTTTCCATGATTGAAAAATATATTACCGAAACCGTTGAATTCTTCTGCCCTGCATCAAACAATCCTGAGGATTGGAACAAAGCGGGACTCATTGCAAAGCTCAAATACCTTTGTGAAGATGAAACGCCCGAATTTGACACAACAGGCGAATATACTGAATATTTCGTTGATAAGGCTCTGGGCGTTTACGATGCGAAATGCAAAGAATACGGCGAAACGATTATGAACGAAATTGAGCGTAAGGTTCTTCTGCGCAACGTTGACATTCATTGGATGGATCACCTTGACGCAATGGATGAGCTCAAACGCGGCATTTACCTTCGTTCATACGGTCAGCAAGACCCTGTTGTTGCATTCAGAATGGAAAGCTTTGACTATTTTGACGAAATGAATGCGCTCATCCGTGAGGGTACTGCAACAATGCTTCTTACCTTCCGCCTTAAGAGCGAAGAGGATATTAAGCGTGAGCAGACCGCAAAAATTACGGGAGCCAGCGGCGCTTCTGACGGAAGCGATAAAAAACAGCCCGTTAAAAAAGGTAAAAAAATCGGCAGAAATGATCCCTGCCCCTGCGGCAGCGGCAAAAAATATAAGCAATGTTGCGGCAAAGATGAATAATTACAGTAATCTTTATAAAAAAGTAAGGACTGAGGTGATAGGGTAATGGCAGACGAGAACAAAACACCCGAAAACGAATCTTCCGTTCACGACGAAATGGAAGAGCTTGCCAGAATTTTCCGTGAAGAGCTGAGCAAAGCCCGGGAAGAAGCCGAAAAAAATGAAAATTCCCCCGAAACCGATATTGACATTTTAAACAACGAATTAGAGGTTGAGGGCTACGCAGTTACAACGGGTGAAAAATCGAATGTAACGCCGCAAGATTTGTGCGAATGCTGCGGTGAGCGCCCGAGAGGCACGAACCGTGACCCGAACAGTCCCTTCTGTAACGAATGCGCCGCCATAATGGAAAAATATCCTTATGACTGGAAAGGCATAATTATGCTTCTTGCATCCATAGCCGTTATGTTTGTTTCCCTTATCACATTCATTCAAATAACGCCTATTTTTGCAAGCACATACAGAGGAAACGAGGCGGTAAAGGACAAAAAGCTTTACTCCGCACTTTCATATTACTCAGATGCTGAATCTTACGTTGTTGATAATGAAATATCACTTGATTTTAAAAATCTTCGCAGAGGAGAAATTATTCTCTTTGACGAACTCGGCGCTGACGAGTGGGTTGAATACAATTTCGGAAACGCTTCAATTCTTTGCGCTCTGACCTTAATTGAAAACACTTATGACGTTTATAATATTCACGACAAAAAAATAGCTGAAATTTACGACTCCATAATAATGGCAAGAGCAAGCATACTTATGCTTGGAATGTATGAGAGCGAAACAAACGGAAATTACGATGAAACAATGGCAAAATTCGAGTCGTTGATAGGCAAGAAAATTTATATTTCCGATCTTACCAATATGGACTCAACCAACGTTCACGACGAGCTTGACGAATCCTATACTCCTGACGGCAAAGAAACTGTCATTACCTATGATGAGGGCTGGATAAGATTTTATCAATATCTTCTTGCAGAAGAAAACGGCAAGACGGAAGATATGGAATCTGCAATTGAAAAAGCAAATAAGATTTCAACGGATTATGAAGCCTACACCGCCCCGTTCCTTGTTCAAAGATACCTTGACAGCGGCAATTATGCTAAAGCAGAAGAAATCATCAACCGAATGGGAGACAGTAACTGCGAGAGTGTGCTTTATTACGACCTTCTCTCCCGACTGTACCGTTACAGAGATAAAAACTATTCTGCCGCCAAAGATGCTTGCCTTACAGGCCTTGAAAAAATAGAGGCTGCTTCTAACAATTATGATTTAATGGCATATGCGGGGTCATATCTTTCAATGCAAAAATCCCTTAGTCTTATTATGCTTAAAGACATAGAGCAGGCATACAGTTCCGCTGAAGAGTGCTACAACTATCAATATGATTTTTACGGATACACAACACCTGAAGCACGCGATTTGTATGCTATTCTCGCCCTCGCTACAGGAAATACGGAAAAATATGACGAGCTGGCAGAGGAAACTAAGACAAATGTAGAGCTGTACGGCAAGGAATACGATTTCTCTTCCGACGTTTACGACTATAAAGATAATAAAATTTCCCTTGAAGAACTTGCAATGTCCGGAAGATTTGACAGGAGGTTGGCAGACTGATGAGAATTATATACATTATTGTTAAAATTCTGACTTTTCCGGGAGCAATGATGCACGCTTTTTTTGAGCATATGTGCTGCAGAATCTGCAAAATTCTTGTTGACGATGCAAGAACTCTTCGCACGGACGAAATGCTTTCTCATATTGAGCACGAATTAGTTCGCAGACGCGGTGCCAGCTTTGATGTTTGCTTTATTCCGTTCCTGTTTAACCTGTTCTTTGGATTGACGATTCTTTGCTCAGCATCTGTTGCCGTTATTTACCTTGGCAGTTACAAAAACGCTCTCCTCTGGTTCCTGCTTTATATGGGAATCGCTTTCCTTACAAACCTTTTCCCGCAAATGGAAGACGTTTTAATGCTCAAGGAAAACATTTATAACGAAAAAACAAATATTGCAGTAAAAATTCTTGCCGCCCCGTTTTATGCTTGCTTTTACGTGGGCGCACAGCTTGAGCGTTTCGGCCTTACTCTCTTAACGTCAATAGGATTTGCCTTTGCTTTTCCTTATATTTTAGGACTTTTCGTTCCGAAGCTTTACGATGTTATTACGGCAATATAAAAATGTATGACCTTACATAAAAACAGCCCCGCAAAAAGCAGGGCTGTTTTATTTGCGTATAAACTGTTGAAATTAAAAGTTTTCGTTCACTCATAGTTTATAATGATAATATAAACTGATGAAAATAAAAAATTATCAAACTCAAGTTCTATTTCGTGTTCAAAACACCGTTTATATTGTAAAATTCATTGTGAAAGGAGAGATTATGATTATATGAATCAAGAAAAAATAGGAAGATTTATTGCGGAATGCAGAAAATCAAAAAATTTAACTCAATCAAAATTAGCAGAATATTTAGGAGTGACCGATCGCTCTGTAAGTAATTGGGAAAACGGAAAAAATATGCCCGATTTGTCACTTTTTAAACCTTTGTGTGAAATACTTGATATTACGATAAACGAATTATTAAGCGGCGAAAAACTTGACAAAGATGATTATCAAGAGAAATTTGAAGAAAACATAGTTAATACCATATCTCATACGGATAAGAAAAATAAATATATTTCTAAAGTTTCGCTATTCTTTGGTTTTGGAATTATATTTACCGCCATAGTGGCACTGATTTCTTTAACAGTAATTACTGCAATAAACAAAGATAAGGTAAATGAGTCATCTTATCAGGCAGGCTACAATGACGGTTATGAAACGGGTTATCAGGAAAACATAATAATATTGCCTGAAACCGACGTTGAAATGAAAGTACAGGTGTCCGGCAGCTTTACTGCAGCGGTTCGTGCCATAATGCCGGATTATGTACTTTATGATGAAATTCCGACGGTTGCAGTTGTCTCACTTTATCAGGATTATCCTTTTTTGCTGTATTTAGATGAAGAGATTTGCCGAGAACTGGAAGTAGGAAAAGCATATACTTTTATTATCGATGAACAAACGGCAGTCCTGTCAAGTGATGAAATGGGACCCAGACCTGAAAATGTAGTATCCGAAGGAGCATTGATGAACAGAAAGTTTAGTATTACCGGTGTTCGCACACCTGTTGAAGAAGAATACGGTGTTGAATGCTGGCGGGTTTATTATTCAACATAAGCTGTTTATGAATTAAAAAGAGCGATGTTGAACCCTCTTCTACCGTAAAAATCAAGTATATTTTTTAATAATATTCTCGGCAATTTCACGCTTGGGTTTGGATGTATTCATTGCCTGTTTTTCTATATATCTGTGTGCGTCCGGCTCAGACATATTCTCTTTTTCTATAAGAAGCCATTTGGCACGGTTTATAACCCTGATTTCTTCCATTTTTTCTTCGATAGTCAATGCCTTTTTATCCAGCTTGCGAAGCTTTTCACGGGCAGATTCCATCCAAACAAGCCCTTGGGATATCATAGCTGAGGATGTAGGCTTTGACAGCGGAAATACGCCGCATCTTGTAACCTCTGCGCAAACATCTTCAAACAAGTCAGCCCTTATAAGCTGCATACAAACTGTATTTCTCCCCGCTGAAATATCAATGGCCAGCTTTGTTCCGAAATCATCGGGCAAAGGTGAATTTATTATTACAAAATCATAGCTGTTTTCAAGAAGCAATCGGTTTGCAGAGGCAACACTTCCCGTAAAGGTTACTTTTTTATAATTTCTGCCCGTAAGCAATGGTTTTAACGCCTCATTCATCTTTTGAGAGGATGAAACGACCAAGACGCAGTATGAGCGTCCTTCAAAAATCATACATTTCATCCCCCTTTGGAAAAATTTTTAAAATTTAATTATTTATATCATTTGCAGTAGGTTTTTATCATCATTTCGGGTAAATGCTCTGCAATAAAGCCGCTTGACTCCGCAATTTTTATCGCTTCATCTCTGGTTTTCGGTAAACGCTTATATGCTGAAAGTGTTTTTTCATCTGCCTTATGAAGATTTATATTTGCAGGTCTGGGAAGCTCTGTCTCATTTTTAATACCGTCAAGCCCTGCATATATGAGTAATGCAAAGGCTAAATACGGATTGGCTGACGGATCAGGAGAACGAAGCTCCGCACGCTTGTATTCACCGTATGCGGCAGGGATTCTTACAAGCTGAGAGCGGTTTTCGCTGGACCATGAAACATATTTCGGTGCTTTGTTACTGCCTAATCTTTCATAGGACTCTTCTACCGGATTTAAAAACGCAGTCATTTCAGGAACGTGCTCCAAAACGCCTGCTATCATTGACGTCCTGTGGTCTTTTCCGTCTTTACTCTTTACTGACATATTTATATGAAGCCCGTTGCCCGGTTTATCCTTGATAGGTCTCGGCGAAAATGACGCATACAGTCCGTTTCTTGCGGCTATGGTACTTACAACATTTGCAAATGCAACAGTATTGTCTGCCGCCGAAAGAGCATCGGAATATCTGAAATCTATTTCATTTTGCCCCGGGCCCTCTTCATGATGCGAGCTTTCGGGGTAAATGCCCATCTGTTCAAGGGTTAAGCATATTTCACGCCGCACATTCTCACCTTTATCGGCAACGGCAACATCCATATAACCTGCTTTATCATGAGGAATGTCCGTAGGCTCGCCGTTTTCATCAAGCTTGAAAAGGTAAAATTCCATTTCTGCTCCGAAGAAAAACTCATATCCCTCTTTGTGTGCTTCATCAATAGCCTTTATTAAAATGCTTCTTGTGTCGTTTTCAAATTGTCTGCCGTCAGGGTAAGTTACCGTGCAAAACATTCTTACAACCTTGCCGTGTTCAGGTCTCCAGGGCAAGATAGACAGCGTGTCAGGGTCAGGGTGAAGCAGTAAATCGGAGTAAACGTCTCCGCCAAATCCGTCCACTGCCGAGCCGTCAATGGCAATGCCGAATTCAAAGGCTCGCTGAAGCTGGTCCGGCATTACTGAAATATTCTTCTGTTTTCCGAATACGTCGCAAAATGCAAGACGAATAAATTTAACATCTTCTTCCAATACAAATTGCATTATTTCCTCTTTTGTGTATTTCATAACGCACCTGCTCTCTGAAATTTTGCTTTAAATCTGATTATAAATAAAACGCTCATTTTTTCAAACGGCGCACCTGCCGAAATAAAAAAATGAACGCCGTTGTTCTTGTGGAAATTATACATAATATATAATAAATTGTCAAGAACGGCATTTAAAAATAGGTTGCTTTTACAAAATATATCTGCAAGGTGTTTTTTCCGTTGACAAAGCAGGTATTCAACTGTATAATATCTTTCAAAAGGCAATGGCGTCTTTGAGTCACAAGGCTCAAATGCGTCATTTTATTTTTATAGGAGGGTATGAAATATGTCATACGTTGATGAAGTAATTGAAAGAGTAACCAGAGAAAATTCAAATGAGCCTGAATTTCTCCAGGCAGTAAATGAGGTTTTAGAATCTCTTCGTCCTGTTATTGAGGCAAATGAGGCAAAGTTTAAGAGAGACGCTCTGCTTGAAAGACTTGTTAACCCCGAGCGTCAGTTTAAATTCAGAGTTCCGTGGGTAGACGACAAGGGTGATGTTCAGGTAAACACCGGCTACAGAGTTCAGTTTAACTCTGCTATCGGTCCTTACAAGGGCGGTATCCGTTTGCACCCGTCAGTTAACATCGGTATTATCAAATTCCTCGGTTTTGAGCAGATTTTCAAAAATTCACTTACCGGTCTTCCCATCGGCGGCGGTAAAGGCGGCTCAGACTTTGACCCGAAAGGTAAATCAGACCGTGAGGTTATGGCTTTCTGCCAGAGCTTTATGACAGAGCTTTCAAAATATATCGGTCCCGATCAGGACGTTCCCGCTGGTGACATTGGTACAGGTGCTCGTGAAATCGGTTACATGTTCGGTCAGTACAAGAGAATAAGAGGTCAGTTTGAGGGCGTTCTTACAGGTAAGGGTCTCAACTACGGCGGATCACTCGCCAGAACTGAGGCTACAGGCTACGGTCTTTTGTACATAACAGAAGAAATGCTCAAATCCCACAATATCGACATAAGCGGTAAAACTGCAGTAGTTTCAGGCTCAGGTAACGTTGCTATCTATGCTATTGAAAAGGCTCATCAGTTGGGCGCAAAGGTTCTTACTGCATCTGATTCAACAGGTTGGGTTTATGACCCCGACGGAATTGACGTTGAAGCTCTTAAAGAGATTAAAGAAGTTAACCGCGCAAGACTTACCGAATACAAAAAATACAGACCTAATTCAGAATATCATGAAGGTAGAGGCGTTTGGCAGGTTAAGGCTGACATTGCTCTTCCCTGCGCTACACAGAACGAGCTTGATATTGAAGATGCAAAGGCTCTCGTTGCAAACGGTGTAATCGCCGTAGCAGAAGGTGCTAATATGCCTACTACTGAAGAGGCTACAAAATACTTAATTGAAAACGGTGTATTCTTCCTTCCCGGTAAGGCTGCAAACGCAGGCGGCGTTGCTACATCTGCTCTTGAAATGAGCCAGAACAGCGAAAGAAGAAGCTGGTCATTTGAAAAGGTTGACAGCCGTCTTCAGAACATTATGGCTACTCTTTACCATAACATTGACGATGCTGCCAAGAGATACGGCTTTGAGGGCAACTATGTTGTCGGCGCTAACATTGCAGGCTTTGAAAAGGTTGTAGACGCAATGAACGCACAAGGCATTGTATAATAAAATCAAATAATACAATAAAACTAAAGCCGAGGAGATTTTACTCTTCGGCTTTTTTCGTGGTGAAGACGAGTGGATTTGAACCACCGACCCCTTGCATGTCAAGCAAGTATAAATAAACTTTTTTGGGATATACTAATTTGTTATCTTGCCTTTTAGTAAAAAAAGCATATAATATAATTAGAAAGGATGCGGATGGGAAGCTCTGTATCTTAAAGAAATTACGACGTACGGCAAAAATAATATTGATCAATTTACGGAAAGTTATGCAGTAATCAAAACAAAACTGACTCCGCTTGAATTACGAAGTAAGTTCGTTGCTTAAATCTTAACATTTTCTACCGTACAGGTCTTTTTATGTTGTCTGCATAATTTGGGGCAGTTCCAAATTTATTACTTCTTTTATTTTTGATAAATAAAAGCGAAAAATTATTAAGAAATGTTGTCTAAAAAATATTACCTATAGTAAAAATATGATACTATGTATGTGAAAGGTAAATTTTATTTATAAATATTTTTGGAAAGGAGAGGATTCCGTTGTGCTACTAATTCATAAAAAGTTTTTAATAATCAATAATTTTAATTGTTAACAAATCAAAACAAAATATAATATGAAAGAATGTTTATTATGTGGATATACGGGATATATATCTTCAGGCGTTATGTCTATTGAAGATGATTACATAACTTCAATAGATATAGGTGATTATTTCTCATCTGCTGACGATGGCAATATATCTTCTTGAGATACAGACTTTTACATTGCACAGATAATTAGGAAAAATAAAATAGAAATGAAATCTTTAGAAAGGAAAAGCAATGCAGATATCTGCCTATTGGTGCATAACTGTATTAGAGAGACAATGAAAAATAAGATTTTTGGGATGTCCTTATGCTCCATTATACTCATTTTAACTCTTTTATTGTCCGCGTGTGATAACCGCAACAATATTCCGGAAGAAAGTAATAGTAGCCCAGATAATATTAAAGCAGTTGCTTTTACTATATGGGATTGTTTTATAGCACCTGATCCGAAAGTCGAACCGGAGGATGTTGAATATTATGAATCCTATGACTGCATACCGGGCTATGTGTATTTTAAGAAAGAGGTTTACGGTGAAGTAAAACTGCTCCTTGCAAAACAATTAAAGGTTCAAGATATAGCTGACGTGGTAAATAAGGTATATGCCGTAACGGAGGATAACGAAGTAGTTAGCGTAAACAAGCAAGACTGCTCGTATAATACCGTGTACAAACTGCAATATGATTCATGTGATGATATTGAGATCAACGAAAAAAGAAATCTATTGTATTTTAATGACGGGGATTATATTATACAGTTGAATACAAGTAATGATAATTGCGAAATTGTTGTTCACAGTGATAACGGAGTATCTCAAATTGTCGGCGGTGGTTCATTTGGCAAAGTGGACGGATTTTATTACTGCGATATATGCGGAGACACAGGAGAATTTTTTATATGGAGAGATAATGATTTAAAAACTTATTGGTATCATCCGGAAACATGTGAAAGCGAACAAATCGATTGGGAAAGTCTATTTTGGGGAACACCGATATATTAACTAAATTTACCGACTCTCTTAAATTGATTTTCAAAGACTTTTAAGAGCGCGCTCAAAATTCGCAGTTGTGAAATCTTATTCATACAGATTTAAAGGGATCTCGTCAAATAAAAAGAGATGTGATAAGGGGGTCGGTTTCCAAACCGACCCCTATTATATATTTAGATGATGGTTTGTTCCGCTCCATCACTGAGAGAGTTTAATTTTTCATTATTCACCAGCGAAGCGACTTCATTTTCCGCCAATGGTATACAATAAAATATATTTAACTTAAATATTCATTCCGCCGTTAACGGCTATGTCCTGCCCCGTTATAAAGCTCGCATCGGATGACGCAAGAAATGATACCGCCCCTGCAATATCTTCGGGTGTGCCTATTCGTCCTAAAGGTGTTTCGTCTTTTAGCTCGTTCATTGTATCCGCATCAAAATGCGCTGTCATATCGGTAAGTATAACCCCTGGGGACACACAGTTTACAGTAATTCCCGAAGGACCGACCTCTTTGGCAAGGGCTTTAGTCATGCCGATAAGCCCTGCCTTCGCGGCGGAATAATGCACCTCACAAGAGCCACCTGTTTCACCCCAAATTGACGCTATATTTATAATTTTGCCTTTTTTTCTGTGAATCATAAAGGGCAATACCGCGCGGGAGCAGTAAAATGCGCCACTAAGGTTTGTATCAATCATTTTTCGCCACATTTCGTCTGTAATATCAGTAAAAAGCGACTGCTCTGCAATGCCCGCGTTGTTAACGAGCACGTCTATCTCGCCAAAGCTCTTTTCAATCTCCGAAATTACGGAATTTACATTTTTACTGTCTGTAACGTCAAGCGGGAAGGCTTTTGCAGTTCCGCCCTTTGAAACAATTTCCGATACTGTATTCTCTGCCGCAGATTTTGAATTTTTATAGCAAACGGCAATTTTGTATCCGTCTTGGGCTAACCGCAAAGCCACCGCTCTGCCAATCCCCTTACCTGCTCCCGTAATAACCGCAACCATTTTCAGACCTCGCTTTAAAAATATTGAATGGGTCATTTTATTTTATCATATTTTTTTACAAAATGCATTAAAAGGCTTGAAAAAATTTGAGAATTATTTTATAATGTTGTCTGC